>JASBUD010000059.1 GCA_030148105.1 Microbacterium sp.
TGTAGAAGTTGCGGTTGCCGTAGGACGAGCAGCTGTCGCCCGTGCCGTAGCCGGCCCGCAGCGCCGCCGCGTTGGGCTGGTACGGCGTGTAGTAGTAGAGGTTCGCCGTCGCCTGGTTCTGGATGTAGACCGGCGAAGTACCGCACCCTTCATTCGGGTGCCAGCGGACGTTCCACGTGTTCCCGGGCGCGAACCACGTGAAGTACTTGCTCGTGCCGGCAGGGTTCGCGTAGCGCTTCATCTGCCACGCGGCACCGTAGACCTGATTGAAGAAGCCGGTGTAGCGGGCGTCACAGCCGGCGGTGTCCGGGCAGCCCTGGCCCATCGCCTTCGTGTATCGCCAGTCGCTGGGCCAGGTGTGCGTCACAAGCCCCTGCTCCTTCTGGAGCATCACCAGGAGAACCTGTGGGTTGATTCCGCACGCCTGCGCGACCTTGTAGATGATGGTCGACGCGCGCTCGCGGACTCCGCCGGAGTACGCGTTGCACATCGCATCCGCCGATGTCGTGCGGGACGTGTCGTACCAATCCTTCAGGCAGGTGTACCCCGACTGGCACGTGGGCACCTTCGACTGCATGAACGATTGGATCTGCGCTTCCGACATCGTGCCCGCATCGAAGAACGCGGCATCGCTGATGATGTTGCCGGGCTGGAACTTGGACAGGTCCGCCGTCTTCACGATCGAGTTCTCGGCGATGCCAGAAGCGGTGACGGAAGCGGCGACGGCCGGTGTCGCGCTCGCTGAGGCTGCTGTTCCGCTGATGCCCGCGACCACCATCGTTGCGCTCAGCACCCATGCGGCGACGCGCCGCCACACGCGCGAACCGCGCCGACCACCGTCTGTCATGTGAACAGTGTGACGGAAGTTACAGGTGAATACCAACGTATTCTCAGGATCGGCCGATCGACACGCCGAACACCGCTGACTCACGGCGCGCGTACGGAATGCGTGGAGCTACAGCTCCGCGTGAAGCTGCCACACCCGATCGGCGGCTCCCAGCCACGAGAACGCGCGTCCGCGATCGGCGGCGAGGACCCCGAGTCGCGATGCCGCGGCCGTCGACGCGAGCGCGTCCGCCAGGGCCGCGCCGAGCGCCTCGGGGTCGGCATCCACCACGGCTCCGCCGTCGACGATGACCTCGTCGTTCACGGGCGAGGATGCCGCCACCACGGGAACTCCGAGGGCCAACGCCTCGAGCACACGCCAAGGCAGCGCGAACCGCTGATCGGCGACGACGAACGCGACCGCTCCTGCGAAGACCGCCGCGCGGTCAGCACCACAGAGCGCGCCGCGCACGTGCAGGCTCCGTTCGGGGATACCCGCCGCCGAAGCCTGATCCGCGATCGTCGGTTCCTCGCCTTCGGCAGCACCGATCACGACCACCGGAAGGTCGACACCCGATCGGGCGACCGCGGAAAGAGCCGCGCCCAGGGACTCGCCGTGATGCCCGGAGAGCAGCACGAACCCCTCCGGCAGGTCGAGCTCGCGCCGGCGTCCCACATCATCGCGCGGCACGGCGAATCCTTCGGGGGCCGCTCCCGCGATCACGCGGATGCGCTCACCGAGCTTCGCGATCTCAGCGAGTCGCACCGCCATCGCGTGCGTCGGCACGACGACCGCATCGGCGTGCTTGACCGCGCGCTTCAGCATCGCCTTCTGCCACGCCACGCTCGCCTTCGGATACTCGCCCGGGGCTTCCCACGGCCCGAGATCCCAGATCGTGACGACGGTCTGGTCGTGGTCGTGCACACGATCGTGCTTCACCAGCGGTGCGAACAGGGTCGGCGAGTGGATCATGCCGCCGCCGATGCCGCTCGCGACGCCGAGTTGCAGCGCACCCGCGAGCTCACGACGAGCGAGCGGGCTGCGGCGCACCTCGGCGAGACCGGCGATCTCGACGGCGGGAGAACCTGCGGGCGCGATACCGGCGACCTCGCAACCGGAGGGAGCGCGGTCGATCAGGGCGGTCGCCAGCTCACGAGACGCCGTTTCGAGATCGGGATCGGTGGGCGCGACGAGCTGATCGAGCATGACCCGGAGTGTGGTGGTCATGGGGTTCAGCCTTCGGGGGTCGGCGTGGGCGTCGGCGGGTGCAGCGTCTGCTGCACGAGCTGCTGGATGTAGGCGAAGTCGGGGTCGTATTCGTCGATGCCGCCCTCGGGCGTGAGCTCGATCGTCGTGACCGGCTGCTCCTTGGCCTTGAGCGCGAGCTCTGCCAGGAACGGCAGCAGCGACTGCGGCAGGTCGGTCTGGATCAGATCCTGCCCGGCGGCCGCGACATCGCTGAAGCGGGTGAGCACGACGTCGGGGGTGAACTGCGCGAGGATCGCCTCCTGCAGTTCGCGTTGGCGCTTCATGCGGTCGAAGTCGCTCGTGGTGTACCTGGACCGGGCGTACCACTGCGCGGTGTCGCCGTCCATGTGCTGCTGTCCGGGTTCGATCCAGCCGATCGCCCAGCTGTCCACGTCGTTCGGGTCGACGCCCTCGGGCGGGCCGCCCTTCGGCAGTCGCTCGACGACGTTGATGTCGACGCCGCCGAGCGCGTCGACGAGCGAGGCGAAGCCGTGCATGTCGACGAAGACGTAGTAGGGGATCTCGATCCCGAGGATGCCCTCCGCGGCGTCCTTCGTGGCTTCGATTCCCGGCTCGGAGCCGTTGGCCTTCGCGTCGGGATAGAGGGCGTTGCCGTCCTGGCAGACCTCCACCTCGGTGCGGAGCTGATTGATGCCGCTCCCCCACCCGCACGTCGCGTTCGCGAAGCCGGTGTGGCCGTTCGGATACTTGTCCTGCATCGGACCCGCCGAGAACGGCACGTTCGGCATGTCGCGCGGGATGCCGGTGATCGTGGTCGCACCGGTCTCGGCGTTCACCGAGACGACCGAGATGCTGTCGAACCGCATCGAGTCGCGGCCTTCGCCGCTGTCGGCGCCGAGCAACAGGATGTTGTAGTAGCCGTCGCTCGGCGGCACCGAGGGTCCGCTCGCGCCGAAGATCGCGCCGAGCGTGTCACGGGTCGTGCCGGCGATCTGCGAGGCGTACACCGCGGTTCCGGTGCCCGTGACCAGGAGGACGACGGCCAGGAGCAGGATGCCGAACCGGGCGATCGTGCCCGTCTTGACCAGTCGGACCAGCCGCAGGGTGTCGACCGTGAGAACGATCCAGAGCACCGCGTACGCGAGCAGCGCGATCTGGATGATCGTGAGGGGTCCGGCGCGAAGCAGCCCGAGCCAGTCCGGTAGCCACGCGCCCGTGATGATGCTCACGGTGCCCTGCCGCCACAGCAGCAGTCCGAGCCCGCCGAGGATCACGGCGATCCAGAGCCCCAGCGTCGCGCCGAGCCCGATCTTGCCGAGGCGCCGGTCGCCGGCGACGGCCTGCGCCGAACCGGGAACGAGGAAGTTCAGGAGGACGAGCCACCAGCCTCGACGCGTCATCACCTCGCGCGACGACGTGTCGGGGTACCGCATCGGCCGGTCTTCGACGACCTTCGACGAGACGTTGCGGACGGATGCCGGCCGCGGCGGACTCGCGACGCTCACAGCGACTCCTTGAGGCGGCGGTTCTTCTCCTCCACCTGCTGCTCAAGGTCTCGCGCAAAGTGCTCGACCCGGTCGCCGAGCGCGGCATCCGCCGACCCGAGAATGCGGACGGCGAGCAGACCTGCGTTCTTCGCGCCGTTGATCGAGACGGTCGCGACCGGGATGCCGGCGGGCATCTGCACGATGCTCAGGAGGGAGTCCAGGCCGTCGAGGGTCGCCAGCTGCACGGGGACGCCGATGACCGGCAGCGCCGTGACCGATGCGAGCATGCCCGGAAGATGAGCCGCGCCGCCCGCGCCCGCGATGATCGCGCGGAGGCCTCGCGCACGCGCCTCGCGACCGTAGCGGAGGAGCTTGTCGGGCGTCCGGTGGGCCGAGACCACCTCGACCTCGTGCGGGACGCCGAAGTCGGTGAGCAACTGCGACGCGTCGCTCATGACGCGCCAGTCCGAATCCGAACCCATCACGACGCCGACCAGCGGCGCGTCGGACGAATGCAGCGGCACGCGCGCGGTCGAGTCAGTCACCGATCCAGGCTAGGGCGCCCGCCTGGAAGATCCCCGCAACGGCGCGGCCGGAGCGCGGATACGACGGTCAATCCAGGAAGACGGATGCCGCCGCCCTGGCCTGATAGACGGCTTCGTCCAGGTCCTCCCCGGCGACGTTCACGTGCCCCACTTTGCGTCCCGGACGCGGCGCCTTGCCGTACGTGTGCACCTTCGCCATCGGGTGGGCCGCCATCGCCGTCGCGAACCGGTCCTCCAGTGCGCCTTCGGCGGGGCCGCCGAGGATGTTCACCATGACCGACCACTCGGCTCGCGGCTCCGGGTCGCCGAGCGGCAGGTCGAGGACGGCGCGCAGATGCTGTTCGAACTGGCTCGTGACACCGCCGTCCTGACTCCAGTGCCCGCTGTTGTGCGGGCGCATCGCCAGCTCGTTCACGAGCAGTCGCTCGTCGGTCGTCTCGAAGAGCTCGACCGCGAGCATTCCGGTGACATCCAGTCCTTCCGCGATCCCGATACCGATGCGGGCGGCGACGTCAGCCATCCGCCCGCTGGAGCGGGGCGCGGGCGCGATGACCTCTGCGCAGACTCCGTCGCGCTGCACGGTCTCCACCACCGGATACGCGCGCACCTCGCCCGACGGTCGCCGGGCGATCTGCTGCGCAAGCTCCCGGGAGAAATCGACCAGCTCCTCCGCCAGCAGCGCGCCACCACGGCCGTCCTCGGCGAGCGCGGCGAACCAGTCATCGGCCTCCGTCGCCGCGTGGACGACGCGCACGCCCTTGCCGTCGTATCCGCCGCGGGGGGTCTTCACGACCGCACTGCCGCCGTGGCCGTCGAGGAACGCCTGCAATTCTTCGCGGCCCGTGACCGCCGCCCACTCCGGCTGCGGCATCCCGATCTCCTGAAGTCGCGCGCGCATCTGCAGCTTGTCCTGGGCGAAGCGCAGCGCGTGCGGACCGGGGTGCACGGGGATGGAGGCGTCGACGAGCGTCTGGAGCACGTCCTGCGGCACGTGCTCGTGGTCGAACGTGACCACATCCACGTCGCGGGCGAACGCGAGCACGGTCCCGGCATCGCGGTAGTCGCCGACCGCCGTCGCGGCGAGCGCGGCCGACATGCCTTCCTCCTCGGCCAGCACGCGCAGCTGCACGCCCAGCTCCACCGCGGGGGCGATCATCATCCGCGCCAGCTGTCCTCCACCGACGACTCCGACTCGCAGCGCCATGAACGTCCCTTCCGTCGCTCTGTGTCCTCCCATCATCGCGCAGGCTCTCTCCCCTGCTCGACCCGGCGGATCAGGCGGCGGACGGCGCGGGCGGCATCGGCGGGATCGCCTGCGCGTCGCGGTGAGCGAGGATCTGGTTGACCTCGACCTGGTCGACGAGCGCCTCGTGCACGAGCGCGACGCTCGGGATGTTCGTCATCCGCAGCGACTCATCGACCCCGTTGGACAGCGTGAGCGTTCCGGCGCCCCACATCCGCTGGATGAGGCCCCGGCGTTCCTGCACGGTGTAGCCGCGGACGTGACTGAGCTCACGCCGCCGAACACCGAAGACACCCCATCGTTCCAGCACGCGCCGCGTGGTGATCGTGTAGACGTGCGACCACCACGACAGGAACGGCAGCAGGACGAGGAAGACGACCACGACCGCCGCGGCGGTCAGCAGCATCCAGTCCTCGAAAGGCGCGGGCAGATTGCCGTAGAAGTACCCGACGGCGCCGGCTACGGCGATGAGGATGAGCGCCGGCCAGATCATGCGCCGGGCGTGCCGCCGGAAGCGCGCGATGCGCAGCTCGGGTGTCGGCGCGCCCGGGACCACCATGGGCGGACGGCCGCCGTATGTGGTCGGCTGGGTCATGCTCCCATTGTGCAGGTCGCCGCCGACGTCGGCGGCTGCCACGCCCGCAGTCAGCGCACGTGGACGACGTCTCCCGCCGCGACGGGAGTCGGGACGCCGTCCGCGACGACCACGAGGCGCCCCTCGGCATCGATGCCGTCGGCGCGTCCGACGAGGTGACTGCCGTCGGGAAGCGCGACATCGACGTCCGACCCCACGGTGCTGCAAAGCGCGACGATGTCGGCGGCGACGCCGGCGGCCCCAGCGTCTCCCCCCGCCGCGAGCAGCGCCGTCAGCTGCGCGTCGAGCTCGGTCAGGAACGCGGCAAGGAGACGGTCGTCGTCGACCTCGAGACCGGAGGCGGCGAACGAGGTGGCCGTCTCGACCGGGAGATCAGCGAGGCTCATGCGCGTGTTCACGCCGACGCCGATCACGACGGCATCCGGGTGACCCGGGACGACCTCGGCGAGGATCCCGGAGAGCTTGCCGCCGTTGAGCAGCACGTCGTTCGGCCACTTGACGGTCACGCGGTGGGGCGTCCCGCGCAGCTGGTCGCGGACGGCCCGCGTCATCGCCGCACCGGCAACGAGCGGAACCCATCCGCGTGCGGCGACGGGCAGACCGTCGACCCGCACGAGCACGGATACCGCCAGAGCCGTGCCGGGCGGGGCCGTCCACGTCCGGTCCAGGCGTCCGCGACCCGCGCGCTGATCGGTGGTCAGGATCAGCGAGAGGTGCGGCCACTGCTCCGGATCGGCCGCGACGGCCTTCACCAGATCGGCGTTGGTCGAGTCGGTGGTCTCGCTCACCTGCAGGCGCGGGGACACGGCGGCGGCGAGCGGGTAGCCCTCATCAGGAATCGACATGTGTGTCACCCTAGCGACAGCCCGCCGCGCGCCCGCTTGTGCGAACTCTCCAACTCGGATCCGCCCCCCGCCGATAAAGTGGGACGGGTGACCGAACAGCCCGATCTCTCGACCACCGCCGGCAAGATCGCCGACCTCCGCACGCGCTTCCAGGAGGCCGTTCTCGACGCCGAGAAGACCGCGCAGACCAAACAGCACGCGAAAGGCAAGGGCACCGCACGCGAGCGGATCGAGCAGCTCGTCGACCCGGGCAGCTTCGTCGAATTCGACGAGTACGTCCGCCACCGCACCACGGCGTTCGGGATGGATCGCTCCCGTCCCTACGGCGACTCCGTGGTCACCGGCGTCGGCACGATCCACGGGCGCACCGTCGCGGTGTACTCGCAGGACTTCTCGACCTTCGGCGGCTCCCTCGGCGAGGTCGCGGGCGAGAAGATCATCAAGATCATGGAGTTCGCCCTGCGCGGTGGGATGCCGATCATCGGCATCCTCGACTCCGGCGGCGCGCGCATCCAGGAGGGTGTCGTCGCGCTCGGCAAGTACGGCGAGATCTTCCGCCTGAACACCCAGGCCTCCGGAGTGATCCCGCAGAGCTCGCTCATCATGGGCCCCGCCGCGGGCGGCGCGGTCTACTCGCCGGCACTCACGGACTTCGTGATCATGGTCGACAAGACCTCGCAGATGTTCGTCACGGGTCCGGACGTCATCAAGACCGTGACCGGCGAGGACGTCGGCATGGAGGAGCTCGGCGGCGCGTACACGCACAACACCCGCTCGGGCGTCGCGCACTACCTCGCGGAGGACGAAGAGGACGCGATCGACTACGCGCGCACTCTGCTGGGCTTCCTGCCCGACAACAACATGGCAGAGCTGCCGGTCTACGAGAACACGTTCGAGTTCGAGACGACGGATGCCGACCGCACGCTCAACACGATCGTCCCGGATTCCGCGAATCAGCCCTACGACATCCATCAGGTGATCGGTCACGTCGTCGACGCGGGCGAGTTCCTCGAGGTGCAGCCCCTTTTCGCCCCCAACATCGTCATCGGGTTCGGACGCGTGGAGGGACGCACGGTCGGCATCATCGCGAATCAGCCCTCGCAGATGGCCGGCACGCTGAACATCCAGGCGGGCGAGAAGGCCAGTCGCTTCGTCCGCTTCTGCGATGCGTTCTCCGTGCCGATCCTGACTCTCGTCGACGTCCCCGGCTACCTGCCCGGCACCGACCAGGAGTGGGAAGGCGTGATCCGCCGCGGCGCCAAGCTGCTGTACGCGTACGCCGAGGCGACCGTGCCGCTCGTGACGGTCATCCTCCGCAAGGCCTACGGCGGCGCGTACATCGTGATGGGGTCCAAGCAGCTCGGCGCCGACATCAACCTGGCGTGGCCGACCGCCGAGATCGCGGTGATGGGCGGCCAGGGCGCGGTGAACATCCTGTACCGCGGCGAGATCAAGCGGGCCGAGGACGCCGGAGAGGACGTCGCCGCCGTCCGCACGCGCCTGGCGAACGAGTACACGTACGACGTGGCGTCCCCGTTCCTCGCGGCCGAGCGCGGCGAGCTCGACGGCATCATCGAGCCGGCGCAGACCCGCGTCGCCGTCGCGAAGGCGCTCCGCGCGCTGCGGGGCAAGCGCGCGAGCCTGCCGCCCAAGAAGCACGGGAACATCCCGCTGTGAGCGAGCAGGAGGACGCCGTCGATCAGATGCGGGTCGAGCTCCTGCGGGGCGATCCGACCCCGGAGGAGCTCGCCGCCCTGGTCGCGGTCGTCAGCGAGGCCTATGCCGAGGAGGCCGCCGGCGCGACCGCCGATGACACGTCGTCCCGTTCGGGCTGGGCACTGTCTCAGCGCGGGCTCCGCGCGCCGCTGCGGCGCGACCTGGGCTGGGGAAGATTCGGCTGAGCCCGGCATCCATTCGCACGTATGCGTGTCCCCCGAAATACCTACAGACGACTTCTCGCGGGCCTGCGCATACTTGTAGGGCTGGAACGCATCATGCGTTCGGTCGACCTGCTGCTCATTCGTGACAGCCCAGGTTCGGCCACGCGGACGGTTTTCGGGTAACTGTCCGCCCGGTGGGGGGTAGGCGGCTTCGCCGCCCCCCACCATCTCCCACTTTCGCTTCCCGCCCCGGCTCCCCTCCCCCGCCGGGACGGGGAGCGAAAACTCTTTCCGCGACGCCGGCTCAGCGCGTGGGCGGGTGGTCGATCTCGCGCCAGAGGTCGACGGCATCCTCGTCCGAGAGCGTCTCACCCGAGGCCGATCGCCCGACGACCGTCACGGCGACGCGCTCATCGGGCGAGGTGCGGATGTAAAGGCGGTCCGACCGTGCCGAACGCAGCGTCTCCGCGAGCTCAGCCCGGATCACCCCGAGCGCGGCCTCGTCGAGTCCGTCCAAGCCGCCCTCGTCGAGCACGGTCACGCTCGCCCCGCGCCGGCGGGCCCGCTCGAGCTCAGCGTGCACGGCGTCGTCGAGCAGCCGGGGACCGCGCATCTCATCGCGCAGGCGACCCTCGGCCAGATGCGCCTGGGTGCGCTCCTCGTCGGTGAGTGCACCGCCGGTGGCCACCGTGCGGGTCAGCACCGGCCCGGCGACCGCGAGGGCGCGCTGCACCTGGATCCGGCGCTCCCGCTGACGTCCGCTCTGCGAGGCCTGCCACGCCGATGCCGCGCGCTGCAGCTGCGCGAGCTGGGCGGTGTCTCGCGCCGCGCGATCGATCGACAGCAGCATGAGCTGCGTCGCCGCCACCCACACGATCGACCCGACGAGCCCGAGACTCATCGCGTTGACAAGGCCCATCCAGTAGATCGAGCCGACGGCGAGCGCGGCGATGCCGATCCACGCGACCCACGGGCGGCGGCGCACCATCACGATGACCATCAGGACGCCGATGCCGCCCAGATACCACGTGGCGAAGGGGTCGGTGCGATCCTCCGGACGGACAGCCACCGCGATCGCCGTCGGGACGATGAAGGCGGAGGCGAGCGCCATGACACCGGCCCAGCGCGGAAGGCGGGTCCGCGAACCGCCGATGAGGCCGGTCGGAGGACCATCGACGGGCGAGGGGATCTGTGCGCGACGAGGCTCCCAGAAGATGCAGAGCCAGATCGTGACCAGATAGAGGCTGAGCGCCGCCACGATCACGAGTGGCTGCACGGGCGGCTCGGTCCACCAGAGTCCGCGCAGGGCCAGATAGCCCGTGAAGGCGAGGGCGATGCCGACGATGATCCTGCGAACGCTGATCACGATGTGCCTTCCCGCCACTCGAGCCACACGGTCGTGCCCTGCGCGTCGGACTGGATCTCGCTCGTGCCGCCGACCGCCGCGACGCGGGCGAAGATCGATGCACGGATGCCGAGCCGGTCCTGCGGCACGCGCTCCAGGTCGAATCCGGCACCGGTGTCGCGGACGGTGATGAGCGTCTGAGCGGGGCGGGCACGCCCTCGCACGCTCACCGCGAGGCCCGCGCCGCCGGCGTGCTGTGCGGCGTTCGCGATCGCCTGAGCGGACGCGAGCACGAGTGCCCGCGCCACCCGACCGGGCATCGCCGGCGTGAGCGGCTCGATGTCGCGCTCGATCGTCAGCCGGACGCCGAGCTCGAGAGCCGAGCGCTCGATGCCGTCCGCGAGGCTCTCCGGGTCGCGCGGCTCGTCACTGCCCTCCTCGGACCCCTGCTCGGTGTTGGCGAGGCGCGTGAGGGCTTCGCGGGCCATCGCGACGGCCAGGGTCCGCTCGCGCGGGGTGTGCGCGCGCTCCGCGGCGATGAGTGCCGCCAGAACGCTGTCGTGCATGAGCGCCGCCACGGCGACGCGTTCCTGTTCGGCGGCATCCGCCGCTGCGGCGTCCGCATACGACTCGACCGCGCGCGCCCGGGTCTCGTCGACGTTGGCCGCGACCGACCGGAAGACCCACCCGAGCGTCGTGAGCATCCCGCCGAGGATGAGGGCGAACGACACGTCCAGGCTCACGGAGTACCAGTACTCCGGCGCGAACCCTGCCTGGATCATCCGCACCGCCCCGAACAGCAGCGGCACCATCACCGTCCAGACGACCTGCAGGATCAGCGGGAAGGCGAGCACGCTTGCGACGGTCGCGACGTTGACCAGGTACCAGATCCACGGCTCGACCGAGGGGTCGGCATCCCCGCCCGCCGTCGCCATCGGCCAGAGCAGGAGAGTGATCGGGTAGATCACCGCGAAGATGCCCGCGAACAGGCGCACACCCCGGCCGATCGCGCACGCGAGCAGCATCGCCCCGAGCGGCACGAAGGTCATCAGCATGAGCGGCACGTGCCACTGCGGCGTCTCCTGGTACGGACCCAGCGCGTTCAGGAAGGCCTGGGCGCCGAGCGCGAGGCCGCCGAGGGCGACCACGAGCGACAGGATGCGCTCGATGCGCAGACGTGTGAACGATCCGAGCCCGGCCGTCGTCTCGCGCGAGTGCGGGATGTGCCCCCACGCGTCGTCGAGGATCGCGCGCGTGCTCTCAGGCTCCGACACCACCGACGCCCTCGCTGTCGTTCGGCTCGGAGAGGATCCCGTCCTCCATCGCCCGGCGGAGGAGATCGACCTTCGTCGGCGCGGGCCTTCCCACCTCGACGTACTTGACCCGCACGCGGGTGATGTTCTCCTTCGCCGTCGAGTACGCGACCCCGAGGCGGTCGGCCACGACCTTGAGCGGCAGACCTGCGGCGTACAGACGGAGCACGTCGCGCTCACGGGCCGAGAGCTGGGCGTCGGCGAACGCCCGGTCGCCTTCGACCGCGCTCGCCCACTCGACGTTGTTCAACGGCTCACCGCTGGCGACCGTGCGGACCGCGGCGATCACGTCGCCGATCGGCGACGCCTTGCTCACGACACCCGCAGCGCCTGCCGCGAGCGCCTCTCGGACGGCGGCCGGGCGGTCGGCGACACTGTGGATGATGACACTGGATCCGTCGACGACCAGACGGCGGACGTTCTCGGTCACGGTGGTGCCGTCGCCGAGCGTCAAGTCGAGGACCACGACATCGGCCGGCGGCGCCGCGCTGAAGGCGCGCCACTCGAGATAGCCGGTGACGCTGCTGCCGGAGAACACGACGTCCTTGTCGGCGCGCGCACATGCCGCCTCGAGTCCGAGCCGAACGGATTCGTGGTCGTCGATGAGGGCGACGCGCGTCATGGGTTCAGCCTAGCCGCGCGGTTCGGCGGAGCCCGCGGGCACGAGGGTCGCGACAGCCTCGACGTGGTGGGAATTCGGGAACAGGTCGAAGGCCTCCACCGCGCGCAGCTCGTAGCCGGCGTCACCGAAGATCGCGACGTCCCGCGCGAGGGCGACCGGATCGCACGCGACGTAGACGACGGCCGCCGGATGCAGCGCCGCCACGGCCTGCACGACCGACCGCCCTGCTCCCGAGCGCGGGGGGTCGAGCACCGTCACGCCGCGCGAGAGCCGCTCCCGTTCCCGGGTGGAGGCGTCGGCGAGGAGGCGGGTGACGAAGCGGTCGACCCGCGCGGTCTCCGCGCGGGCGCCGACCCATTCCGCGAGGTTCTCCCCCGCGTGCTCCGTGGCGCGGGCATCCGATTCCACCGAGGTGATGTACGCGGCCCCGAGCTCGCCCAGCACGGCCGCGAACAGGCCCACACCCCCGTAGAGGTCGAGGTGCCGACCCTCGGCATCCGGCGCACCGACGGCGCCCCGGATCGCTCCGCGGACCGCGGCGTCCAGCGTCGCCGCCGCGGAGCGATGCACCTGCCAGAACCCGCCGGCGTCCACACGGAACTCGCGCGTGCCGACACGCTCGACGACGACCTCCCGCGCCTCCCGGGGCGTCCGTGCTCCGGCATCCGGTCGCGGGATCACCCGCACGCGGCCGTCCGCCGGCTGCACCAGGTCGATGCGACCGGGCGCGCCCTGACCCAGCGCGAGCGCCGCCGCCTCGACCTCGGGGGTCGCCAGCGGGTGGTCGCGCACCGGCACCACGGTGTGACTGCGCGCCGCGAACGGGCCGACGTTGCCCGCGTCGTCCACATGCAGACCGATGCGGGTGCGCCACCCGCGGCCATCGGCGGTCTCATCGGCGCCGGCCGCGCTGATCCGCACGTCCCCGGCATCGACGCCGCCGAATCGGCGCAGCGCGTCCTGAAGGACCTCGAGCTTGAGCGAACGCTGGTGCGCGAGCTCGATGTGACCGAAGTCCGCACCACCCGGGCGCCGGTCGGGGGCGACGGTCACATCGGCCTGCGCCCAGATGTGCGGGCGCCGGTGCGGTGACGCGTCGAGGACGTCGAGCACCTCGCCGCGCCAGAACGACTTCTTGCCGACGTCGGTGAGTCGCACGCGCACCCGCTCGCCGGGGATCGCATCCGGAACGAAGACGACGCGCCCCTCGACCCGGCCGACGAACACACCGCCGTGGGCCACGCTGGTCACATCGAGGTCGAGTTCGTCTCCGGCATCCACCCGTCGAGCATTCCACAGCGCCGGGTCGGCGCGGCTACCGTGAACGCATGCAGGTCTGTCTCGCCTCCACGTCCCCCGCCCGACTCATGCTCATGCGGCAGGCCGGGATCGAACCGCTCACGCTGGCGCCGGACGTCGACGAGGAGGCGGTGATCAGCGGGATCGAGGCTGCTGCGGGTCGGACGCTCCCGGCCGATGAACACGTCCTCGTGCTCGCCCGCCGCAAAGCCGCCGACGTCGCCACGCGCCTCGCGGCCGCCGATACGGCCTTCGACGGGATCGTGGTCGGCGGCGACTCGATGTTCGAGATCGGCGGCGAGATCCTCGGCAAGCCCTACACGCCCGACGTCGCCACGCGGCGCTGGCACCGCATGCGGGGAGCGACCGGACTCCTGCATTCGGGTCACAGCGTGATCCGGGTGCGCGGGGGCGAGGTCGGGGACGAGGCGCACGCCGTGGCGGCGGCATCCGTCACGTTCGTGGACGACATCACGGATGCCGAGATCGACGCCTACGTCGCCTCCGGCGAACCGCTGCAGGTCGCCGGCGCGTTCACGGTCGACAGCCTGGGCGGGCCGTTCATCGAGCGGATCGACGGAGACCCGTCGACCGTCGTCGGCATGTCGCTGTCGACGCTGCGACGCCTGACCAATGCGCTCGACGTGTCGTGGCCGCAACTGTGGAACCGCGGCTGAACTCCTCGGACATCCGAGGAACTACTCGGTGCCGCTCGTAGACTCCCCCACACGATCGCGGGTGTTTCTTGTGGAGGGCACTCAAAAGAGCGCCTGTGCGCCTCGGTAGGCTGGCATCCATGCCTCAGATCGCCAAGGTTCTTGTTGCCAACCGCGGCGAGATCGCCGTCCGCATCATCCGCGCCGCCCGCGACGCGGGCAAATCCTCGGTCGCGGTGTACGCCGACCAGGACCGCGACGCCCTGCACGCCCGGCTCGCCGACGAGTCCTACGCGCTCGACGGCGCGACGAGCGCCGACACCTACCTCTCGGTCGAGAAGATCCTCTCGGTCGCGCGACGCTCCGGTGCCGACGCCGTGCATCCCGGATACGGCTTCCTCGCCGAGAACGCCGCATTCGCGCGCGCCGTGACGGATGCCGGGCTCATCTGGATCGGGCCGACCCCCGAGGCGATCGAAGCGCTCGGCGACAAGGTGACGGCGCGTCACGTCGCCGAGAAGGTCGGCGCGCCGCTGGCTCCCGGCACTCCGGGACCCGTGTCGGGCGCCGACGAGGTCGTCGCCTTCGCGCAGGAGTTCGGGCTGCCGATCGCGATCAAGGCCGCGTACGGCGGCGGCGGGCGTGGCCTCAAGGTCGCCCGGGAGTACGACGAGATCACCGAGATGTTCGAGTCGGCGACCCGCGAGGCGATCACCGCGTTCGGTCGCGGCGAGTGCTTCGTCGAGAAGTACCTCGACAAGCCGCGCCACGTCGAGACGCAGTGCCTCGCGGATGCCGCCGGCAACGTCGTGGTCGTCTCCACACGCGACTGCTCCCTGCAGCGCCGCCACCAGAAGCTCGTCGAGGAGGCCCCCGCGCCGTTCCTGAGCGACGAGCAGAACCGGACCCTGTACGAGGCATCCAAGGCGATCCTCCGCGAGGTCGGCTACGTCGGAGCCGGCACGTGCGAGTTCCTGATCGGCGCGGACGGCACGATCTCCTTCCTCGAGGTCAACACGCGTCTGCAGGTCGAACACCCGGTCTCGGAGGAGGTCACCGGCATCGACCTGGTCCGCGAGCAGTTCCGGATCGCCGAGGGCGGCATCCTGGACTACGACGACCCCGCTCCCGTGGGCCACTCGATCGAGTTCCGCATCAACGGAGAGGACCCGGGTCGCGGATTCCTCCCCCAGCCGGGACCGATCCACGTGTTCAAGACCTTCGGCGGGCCCGGCATCCGTCTGGATTCAGGCGTGACCGCCGGCGATTCGGTCGGCGGGGCGTTCGACTCGCTGCTCGGCAAGATCATCATCACGGGGCGCGATCGCGCCGAGGCGCTGGAGCGGGCGCGACGGGCCCTGGACGAGTTCGAGGTCGCGGGGCTGCCGACGGTGCTGCCGTTCCACCGAGTCGTGGTGCGCGATCCCGCGTTCACGGCCGAGGACGGGAACTTCGGCGTGTTCACGCGCTGGATCGAGACCGAGTTCGTGAACGACATCCCGCCGTGGGACGGCGAGCTGGAATCGCCGAAGCCGGCTGAGGCGCGGCATACGGTCGTCGTCGAGGTCTCGGGCAAGCGCCTGGAGGTCAGCCTTCCCGACCGGATCGTCGCAGCGCCCGGCGCGACCGCCCGCCCGGCGGCCGTCCCGCCATCGCGGCGCTCGCACGCGACCAGCGTGGTCGCCGGTGCGTCCGGAGACGCGGTGACCTCGCCGATGCAGGCCACGATCGTCAAACTCGCGGTTGAGGACGGGCAGCAGGTCGTCAAGGGCGATCTGGTCGTCGTGCTCGAAGCGATGAAGATGGAGCAGCCGATCCAGGCCCACAAGGACGGCGTGATCGGCGGAATCAACGCCACCCCCGGCACGACGGTGTCGGCCGGTCACCAGCTCCTCACGATCAGCTGACGGCTCCCCTCCCCGCTCGCAGCGAGGTGGTCGCCCTCCCCCGCCGAGGTTGTGGTTTCCTCTCGAGATGGTGCCCCTCCCGCCGAGATGGTGCCCTCTCCGCCGAAACGGTGCATCATCCGCCGAAACGGTGCATCTTCCGCCGAAACGGTGCATCTTCCGCCGAGGTGGTGCCGACCATCTCGGCGGGGAACCGACCATCTCGGCGGGGAACCCACCATCTCGGCGGGAGGGGCACCGTCTCGGGGGATGCGCGGAGGCGGCGGGGTCAGCCGTCCTCGTTCGCGATGTCCACGATGTGCATCGCACGGGCGGCATCCGTGATGCTGCCCGTCAGCGACGGGTACACGGCGAACACGCGCGACAGCTGATCCACCGTGAGGCGGCGCTCGACCGCGATCGCCACGGGGTAGATCAGTTCTGACGCGCGCGGGGCCACGATCACCCCGCCGATCACGGTGCCGCTGCCCTTGCGGGCCAGCAGTTTCACGAAGCCGTCCTTCGAGCCGGTCATCTTCGCGCGCGGATTCGCCGCGAGGGGGAGCTTGTGGACGACACCGTCGATCCGACCCTCGACGATGTCCTGCTCGGACCAGCCGATCGTGGCGATCTCGGGCGCGGTGAAGATGTTCGAGGTGATCCGCCGCCGCTCGAGCGGGATCACGACGTCGCCGAGCGCATGGAACACAGCAGTGCGTCCCTGCATCGAGGCGACCGAGGCCAGCGGCACGAACGTCGTGCAGTCCCCCGCCGCGTAGATGTTGGGGACCGAGGTGCGCGCCATGCGGTTCACCTGGATGTGACCGGAATCCGTCATCTGGACACCCGCCTCCTCGAGACCGAGTCCCGCGGTGTTCGGGATCGACCCGACAGCGAGCAGACAGTGGCTGCCCTCGACCGTGCGCCCGTCGGACAGCGTCGCGATCACGCCGTCCTCCGTGCGCTCCACCTTGTCGGCGCGGGATTTCGACAGCACGGTCATCCCCCCGCGCTTGAAGACCTTCTCGATCACCGCGGCCGCGTCCTTGTCCTCGCCCGGCAGCACCTGGTCGCGCGACGAGATCAGCGTCACCTTCGCGCCGAGGTTCATGTAGGCGGAGGCGAACTCGGCACCCGTCACACCCGAGCCGACCACGATGAGGTGCTCTGGTACCGAGGTCATGTCGTACAGCTGGGTCCACGTCATGATCCGCTCCCCGTCGGGGCGGGCGGTCGGCAGGATCCGAGGCGACGACCCGGTCGAGATCACGAGGGTGTCCGCCTCGATCCGATCGAAATCGGTGCCCTTCGGGCCGGTCGAGACGACGACCGCGTTGTCGCTGTCGAGGCGCCCGTGACCGGAGATGATGCGCACGCCCGCCTCCACGAGCGACGCGCGCATGTCGTCGGACTGCTGACGTGCGAGCGAGAGGAGCCGCTTGTTGACGGCGGACAGGTTGATCGCGATCTCCGGCTTGAGCGGCTTCCCTTCCTGACCGCGGGCGAACAGCTGCACGCCGAGATCACTCGCCTGCGAGATCGCGACGGCGGCGTCGGCCGTCGCGATCAGGGTCTTCGACGGCACCACGTCCGTGATGACGGCCGAGCCGCCGATCCCTGCCCGCTCGACGACGGTGACCTCCGCACCGAGTTGGGCGGCGGCGATCGCGGCCTCGTATCCGCCAGGCCCTCCGCCGATGATCGCGACGCTCTGGGTGCGCTCGAAGCTCAAAGACATGCCTCCATCCTTTCAGGAGCGGCCCGCCCCCACGACATCGCGGAGATCGGATGCCGCGTCCCGCGTCGCGGGTGGCTCACGGACGCGCGCGTTCCTAGAGTGGGTGCATGCCAGACACACTCGCCACGTCGCTCGACGACCCCGCCGCAGACCCGTTCGCGATCGCCGCACAGGCGGCGGCGGACATCGCGCGCCTCACCGGAGTCGACCGCCACGACATCGCCCTCACCCTCGGCAGCGGCTGGGGAGGTGCGGCGGAGCTCATCGGCGAGACCGTCGCGACGATCCCGGCGACCGAGGTCACCGGATTCAGCAAGCCCGCCCTGGCAGGGCACGTCGGGACGCTCCGCAGCGTCCGCACCCCGCGC
>JASBUD010000078.1 GCA_030148105.1 Microbacterium sp.
CTCGAGGATCCGGCGGATGCTCCGGCGGCACTGCGCGTCTATCGACCACGCCTGAGCGCGGAGGGCGACCTTCGCTACGACCACGAGGCCGGCATCCGCCTGGAGTTCTGGCGATTCGGTGACGACTTCATCGAGGCTCCGCACGACAACGCGGTCACGCGGCGGGTCACCGCCGCCTCCGACGTCTCCTTCGTGGACGTCGTGCGGCACGGCCGCTCGTTCCGCACGATCGCCGGCATGTTCGACGTGCACCCGGGCGAGTTCACGCACGACGTGGACATGGTGTTCTCGTGGGTCGACGGCTCGTCCACCGACTTCCAGCGGCAGCGCGCCGCGCAGATGGCCGAGTACGTCGTCGGCGAGGGCGACGACGGCCCGGCCCGCTACCGTCACGTGGACGAGCTGCGCTACGCGCTGCGCAGCGTCCACATGTATGCCCCGTGGGTGCGTCGCATCTTCATCGCGACCGACTCCCCCGCACCGGCATGGCTCCTGGATCACCCGAAGGTCACGATCGTGCGCAGCGAGGAGTTCTTCGGCGACGCGTCCGTCCTGCCGATCCACAACTCGCATGCCGTGGAGTCGCAGCTGCACCGCATCGACGGGCTCGCCGAGCATTTCCTCTACTCGAACGACGACATGTTCTTCGGCCGGCCCGTGCAGCCCGAACTCTTCTTCTCCCCCGCCGGCATCACCCGGTTCGTGGAGTGCGGGATCCGGATCGGCGCCGGCGGACCGCAGACGCACCGCAGCGGCCACGACAACGCGCTGCGCGTGAACAGGGCGCTGCTGCAGGAGCGTTTCGGCCGCACGATCACCCGCGATCTCGAGCACTGCGCGACCCCGCTGCGTCGCAGCGTCATGGCGGAGCTCGAGGAGGCGTTCCCCGAGGACTTCGCCCGGACGGCCGCATCCCGCTTCCGGTCCGCGACCGACATCTCCGTCACGAACAGCCTGTACCACTACTACGCGAAGTTCACAGGGCGGGCGATCGCGAGCACGAAGCCGCGGGTGCGCTACGTGCAGACGACGCTCGCCGCCTCGCTTGCGGGCATGGAGCGCCTGGCCCGCCGCCGGGACGTGGACATGTTCTGCCTGAACGACGGCGGCGCGGGTGAGATGCCGGAGGAGCTGCGGGTGCGGACGGTCACCGGCATCCTCGAGCGGATGTTCCCGGTGCGTGCGCCGTGGGAGCGCGCGGACCTCAGTGCGGGATCGCGATCGGCTCCGTCGGCGGAGCTGTCCGCGGGCTGATCCGCCCCGGCGCCCCGGGCTGGCGGATTCCGGCATCCGCGAGGCGTCGACGCGCTTCTGCCGCGTCGACGTACTCCAGGGTGCGCGGCGCATCGACGGGGACGACCGAGTGCACGACGGTGTCGTCGTAGACGTGGATCATGTTGTACGCCTGCGCGCCGTCCTGCGGTCGCGTCCCGCCGACCGGAACCGTGAGGTCCTGCGCGTAGCAGGTGGACGAGGCCACCGACACGGGGATCCCGGCGAACGTCGCGAACGTGGAGTAGTGCAGGTGTCCGGCGATGATCGCGCGCACATCGGTGCCGCGCAGCACGGGGGCGAGCCGTTGCTGGTCGCGCAGCTCGACCGTCGCAGCAAGCGGCAGGACGCTCGGCACCGGGGGATGGTGCATCGCGATGATCGTGCCGAGCGGCGCCGGTGTCGCGAGGATCCGGGCGAGCCACGCGAGCTGCTCGTCGCGCAGTTCGCCGTGGTGGGCGCCGGGGACCGAGGTGTCGAGGGTGATCAGGCGCAGTCCGTCGAGCTCGTCGACGCGGTCCACAGGTGCGTCGCCGCCGGACCCGAGCAGGTGCGTCCGAAGCCCCGCGCGGTCGTCGTGATTGCCCATCACCCAGAACACGCGCGTGTGCAGTCGTGCGGCGAACGGCTCGACGAGATCCCGCAGCTGCGCGTATGCGTCACCTTCACCGAGGTCGACGAGGTCACCCGTGAAGACGATGCCGTCCGGGGCGATCCCGGACGCCTCGATCGTCGCGAGGGCCCTGGCGAGATGCTCACGCGCGTCCACGAGGTCGAACAGCCGCGATCCGGCCGCACGAAGGTGCGTGTCACTCAGGTGCAGCAGGACGCGCTCGGGCGCCGGATACTCCGCGGTGCGCATCGCACCCTCCCCCTCGGCGCTGGATGCGCCACCCGCCACGGTGACGGAATGCCCTGAATGTTACCGGCATGTTTCGTGAACGGGGTGGGTCCGACGCGCGAACGTCGAGAATCAGGCGACCCGCGCGATCCGCAGGAAGTCCTCGACGCCGAGCTCCTCGCCGCGCGCCGTGGGCGCGACCCCCGCACGTTCGAGGATCTCGGAGGCCGCTGCCGCAGAGCCGCCGAGCACCCCCGAGACCGCCTGCCGGAGCATCTTCCGCCGCTGCTGGAACGCGGCGTCGACGATCTGGAACGTGCGAAGCCGCTCCGCCTCGGTGCCGCGCGGCTCGGGATCGCGGGCGAAGGAGACGAGCACGCTGTCGACGTTGGGGACCGGCCAGAACACCTGCCGCGAGACCATGCCGGACAGCCGCCACGGACCGTACCACGCGGCCTTCACGCTCGGCGCCCCGTACGTCTTGGACCCCGGCGCCGCCGCGAGTCGCTCGCCGACCTCCGCCTGCACCATGACCACCCCGCGCTGGAGCGCGGGGAAGTGCTCCAGGAAGTGCAGCAGCACCGGAACGGACACGTTGTAGGGGAGGTTCGCGACCAGGACGGTCGGCTCGCCCGGGAGCTCGGTGACCCGGAGGGCGTCGGCATCCACGACCTCGAGCCGATCGGCCGGGACACCGTGGGCGGCGGCCGTCGCGGGGAGCCGCGCAGCCAGGCGGTGATCGATCTCGACGGCCGTGACGCTCGCCCCCGTCTCGAGGATCGCGAGCGTGAGAGACCCGAGACCTGGTCCGACTTCGACGACGCGCTCCCCCGAGGAGACCCGGGCGACCTGAACGATCCGGCGCACCGTGTTCGCGTCGACGACGAAGTTCTGACCGAGCTTCTTGGTCGGAGTCACGTCGAGTCCTGCGGCCAGCGAGCGGATCTCGGACGCGCCGAGGAGGGTCACGGGCATGAGAACACTGTAGTGCGGACGGGCTCGCCGTCCCGCGGCACGTCGGGTTGACAGTCCTGCGCGCGGCGGCCAGGGTAAGGCCAGGCGGGCACTGCCGTCCGTCTTCGCGAACGAGGAGGCCCCCCATGAGTTCGGCTCCGACATCCGGATCGCACGTCTCCGTGCCGCTGACACGCGTCGTCCTCGTGGCAGCCACGGCGGCGCTCGGCGGCTTCCTGTTCGGCTTCGACACCGCCGTGATCAACGGTGCGGTGAACGCGATCGGCGAGCAGTTCCAGACCGGCGACCTCCTCCTCGGCTTCGCGGTCGCCTCCGCCCTGATCGGCTGTGCGATCGGCGCCTGGTACGCCGGGCGCATCGCCGACCGATACGGCCGCATCCGGGTGATGCTGATCGCCGCGGTCATGTTCGTCGCCAGCGCCGTCGGCTGCGCGCTCGCGATCGGCGTGTGGGACTTCTCGTTCTGGCGCATCGTCGGCGGGCTCGGCGTGGGAGCGGCATCCGTCATCGCCCCGGCCTACATCGCCGAGGTCTCCCCGCCCGAGTACCGCGGGCGGCTCGGCTCGCTGCAGCAGCTCGCGATCGTCTCGGGCATCTTCGTCGCACTCCTCAGCGACGCGGCGATCGTCGCGGCCGCCGGCACGGCGTCCGCGACGTGGCTGTTCGGCCTCGAGGCCTGGCGATGGATGTTCCTGGTCGAGGTCGTGCCCGCCGTGATCTACGGCGTCCTCGCGCTCACGATCCCCGAGTCCCCGCGCTACCTGATCGCGCGCGGCGAGATGACGAAGGCGAAGGAAGTCCTCACCCGCTACGTCGGCGGCGACGTCGAGAAGGTGTCCACCGACATCCTCAAGACCGTCGAGGGCAAGTCGGAGCGCGCGCGCTTCTCGATCCTCCGGCGCGGCAAGTTCGGCCTGCTGCCGATCGTCTGGATCGGCATCGGACTGTCGGTGCTCCAGCAGTTCACCGGCATCAACGTGATCTTCTACTACTCCACGACGCTCTGGCAGGCGGTGGGCTTCACCGAGCAGGATTCCCTCACGATCACCGTGATCACCTCGGTGACGAACATCGTCACGACGATCGTCGCGATCCTCCTGATCGACAAGGTGGGTCGAAAGCCCCTGCTGCTCGTCGGCGCGATCGGTCAGTTCGTCTGCCTCGGGGTGCTGACGCTCATGTTCGCCACGGCCACGGTCGTGGACGGGCAGCCGGTCCTGGAGGGCTCGTCGGGCACGATCGCGCTCATCGCCGCGAACCTGTACGTCGTGTTCTTCGGCGCCACGTGGGGACCGGTGGTGTGGGTGCTGCTGGGCGAGATGTTCAGCAACAAGATCCGCGCCGTCGCCCTCTCGGTCGCGGCAGCAGCGCAGTGGGCCGCGAACTTCGTGATCTCCACGACGTTCCCGGCGCTGGCATCGGTCGGACTCGGACTCGCTTACGGGGTCTACACGTTCTTCGCGTTCGTGGCGATCTTCTTCGTGATCAAGTACGTGAAGGAGACCAAGGGGCGCACGCTCGAGTCGATGAGCGAGGACGCGCCCGCGCCGGTCGCCCCGAAGCGCTGACCCGCCGGGCGGCCGTCGGAGGGGCGATCTAGGATCGAGGGATGCGTTCCCCCGGCGAGATCATCGCGCCCCGTCGGCTCGGACGCGACTTCCCGTGGCTGCTCAGCTCGTCGTGGACGAGCAACCTCGGTGACGGCATCGCCCTGGCGGCGGCTCCCCTCCTCCTGGCCTCCCTGACCTCGTCGCCGCTCGTCGTGGCCGCGGGCGCCATGCTGCAGTACCTGCCGTGGCTGCTCTTCGGACTGCTCGCCGGCGCGATCGCGGATCACCACGACCGACGTCGCCTCGTGATGGTCGCCAACGGGGTTCGCGCGGTGATCGTGCTCGCCCTGGTCGCGTTCCTCGTCACCGGCACCGTGACGGTGTGGATGGTGCTCGCCGTCGCGTTCCTCTACGGCACCGCTGAGGTCTTCGCGGACTCCGCCGGCTCGACGCTCCTGCCGATGATCGTGCGACCCGACGACCTCGGCATCGGCAATTCCCGCATGCAGGCCGGGTTCCTCGTCGCGAATCAGCTCGCCGGCCCGCCGCTGGGCGCGTTCCTGTTCGCGATCGGGTCGTTCTGGCCGTTCGCCGCGCAAGTGCTGTGCGTCTCGCTCGCCGTGGTCCTCATCTCCCGCATCGCGCGCACGCCGGTGCCCGAGCACCCTGCGGAGTCGTCGCGAGCCCCGCTGAAGGCGATCGGCGAGGGTCTGCGCTGGTTGCGGCACAACGCACCCGTGCGGACGCTCGTGATCATCATCCTGGTCTTCAACGTCACCTGGGCCGCCCCCTGGGGCGTCCTCGTGCTCTACGCGACCGAACACCTCGGCATGGGTCCGGTCGGCTACGGCGCGCTCATGACCGCGTCGGCGCTCGGGGGCATGGTCGCGATCTTCCTGTTCGGCTGGCTCGAGAAGCACGTGTCCTTCGCCACGCTCATGCGCGTGTGCCTCGTCCTCGAGGTGCTCATGCACCTGGCTTTCGCCCTGACGACGCTGCCCGCGGTCGCCTTCGTGATCATGTTCGTCTTCGGCCTGTACGCGTTCGTCTGGGCGACGATCTCCACGACCGTCCGGCAGCGCCTCGTCCCCCGCGAACTGCAGGGCCGGATCGCGTCGGTGAACATGGTGGGCGTCTTCGGTGGTCTGGTCATCGGACAGTTCATCGGCGGCATCCTCGCCCAGTTCTTCGGGCTGACGGCACCGTGGTGGTTCGCGTTCGGCGGAGCGGCGGTCACCCTCGCCCTGGTGTGGCGACCGATCTCGCACATCGCCGCCGCGAAACCGGTGGCACAGACCGACGCGCAGCCCGAGCCGGGCGCGGGCGGCGAGCCGCTGATCGGGTGACTCAGTCCTCGAAGGAGCCGTAGACCTCGAGCGTGTTCGCGGCCAGCTGCGCGCACAGCTCTTCGAGGTCGACGCCGAGCTCGGCGGCCATGAAACG
>JASBUD010000086.1 GCA_030148105.1 Microbacterium sp.
GACATGGGACTGTTCCGCAATGATCCGCAGACCGTGCGTCTGGAGTCGCAGGACGTCGAGCTGAAGGCGAGCAAGGCTCCGTGGAGCCTGTGGGCCGACGGGTTCGGCAAGCTCGGCATCCGTGCGATCCAGATCATCGTGGTCGTGATCGTCGCGGCGGGTGTCATCATCGCCAACCAGCAGCTGACGGTCGTCACGATCCCGCTCGTCATCGCTCTGATCCTGGCGTGTGCGTTCGCACCCGTCATGGGCTGGATGCGGGGGCGCGGCATCCCGTCGCTGCTGGCGACGATCCTCACGCTGCTCGCGATCGTGCTGATCCTCGGCGGGATCGGCTGGCTGATCGTCTGGGCGGTGCGCAACCAGTGGGACGACCTGTACGCGCAGGCGCAGGACGGCTTCAGCGATCTGGTCGCCTGGGTGCAGACGCTGCCGTTCTTCGACGCGGTCGCCGATCAGCTCGACGAGTTCGGCAGCACGGTGACCGACTTCCTCACGAGTTCGCAGTTCGGCTCGGGAGCCCTCGCCGGCGTCGGGGCTCTTGCGAACTTCGTCACGGGATTCGTGCTCATGGTCGTCGTGCTGTTCTTCTTCCTCAAGGACGGGCCGCAGCTGTGGGAGTTCCTGCTCCGTCCCTTCCGCGGCGAGAACTACCGTCGCGCGCAGCGCATCGGCGCCAAGACCGTCACGGTCCTCGGGTCGTACGTCCGGGGGACCGCCACGGTCGCGGCGGTGGATGCGATCGGCATCCTGATCGGTCTGCTCATCCTGCAGGTGCCGCTGGCTGTGCCGCTCGCGGTGCTCGTCTTCCTCCTCGCGTTCATCCCGATCGTCGGCGCCACGCTCGCGGGCACCCTCGCCGCGCTCGTCGCGCTCGTCGCGAATGGTCCGCTGAGCGCCCTGCTCGTGGTCGGCGTCGTCGTGCTCGTGAACCAGCTCGAGGGCAACTTCCTGCAGCCGGTGCTCATGGGCCGGTCGATGAAGCTGCACGCGTTCGTGATCCTCATCGCCCTGACCGTCGGCACCGTGCTCGGCGGCATCGTCGGCGCAGTACTTGCGGTGCCGATCACCGCGGCGGTGTGGGGCGCGATCTCGGTGTGGGACGGCGACGGGGTGCCCGCGCGCTGGGCACGCCCGAAGAAACCCGTCGCGTCCTGATCGGGCCTCGGCGAGGATGAGGGCATGACGTACGAGATTCCGGCGCCGATGCTCGCGAAGTCCGTTCCCGAGGTTCCCGACCCCGACCGGGTCGAGGGCGGGCTGAGCTACGAGCCGAAGTGGGACGGCTTTCGCGGGCTGGTGTCCTGGGACGGCGAGGACGTCGAGATCGGCAGCCGCGGCGCGAAGCCGCTGACGCGGTACTTCCCCGAGCTCGTCGACGCGTTCTCGCGGCTGCTGCCCGAGCCGTGCCTGCTGGACGGCGAGGTGGTGGTCCCGCGAGGCGCGCCCGGCGCCCAGCGCCTGGACTGGGAGTCACTCACGCAGCGCATCCATCCCGCCGCGTCGCGGGTGACCATGCTCAGCGAGACCACACCCGCGATGTTCATCGCGTTCGACCTGCTGGCGCGCGGCGACCGCGACCTCCAGAACGCGCCCTTCGCCGAGCGCCGGGCACAGCTCGTCGAGCTGCTCGCCGGGGTGCCGCATCCGATCCACGTCACGCGGACGACGACGGATGCCGATCTCGCCCGCCGCTGGCTGCACGAGTTCGAGGGCGCCGGGCTGGACGGTGTCGTGGCCAAGCCGCTCGCCCAGCCCTACGCGCCGAACAAGCGCACGATGTTCAAGATCAAGCACGCACGGACCGCGGACGTCGTCGCCTTGGGATACCGGGTGCACAAATCCGGCGCGGGTGTCGGGTCGCTCCTGGTCGGCCTGTACGACGCCGAGGGTCGCCTGCACAACGTGGGCGCGGTCTCGGCGTGGACGGACAAGCGTCGCCTCGAGCTCATCGACGAGCTCGCGCCCCTCGTGCAGACGGGCGAGGACGGTGCGGCGCTCACCGGCGCGGGAGAGAAGTCACGGTTCTCCGCGGCCGACCGCGACTCGTCGTTCGTGAAGCTGCGGCCGGAGCGCGTGCTCGAAGTCCGGTACGACCAGCTCGAGGGCATGCGGTTCCGCCACACCGTGCAGTTCGAGCGCTGGCGCCCGGACCGCGAGCCGGCGTCCTGCACGTTCGAACAGCTCGAGTCCGTGTCTGCCTACGACGTCGGCGCCGTCCTGCTCTGATCGCCCACTCGGCGCGAGGTGCGCTCGCGGCCCGTGCGCGGGCTCGCGGCCCGTCGCACACGACGTGCCGCGAGCTGCGAGGCGTGCCGCGACGCGGGACGCAGAACGGATGCCGCGCGCGACGGTCAGCGCGGGGCGCCGTCCTCGGTCCAGTTCTCGGGATTCTTCTTGCTCGGCTGGACGCGCGGCGGCTCCCCCGGCATCTTGGGGAAATCGGGCGGGAACGGCAGCTCGCCCAGGCCCGCGTCCAGGTCTCGCTGCCACCACTCCAGGAGCGTGTCGATGCGCCCGGGCCGGTCGAGGAAGCCGGCCCACGGATCGCCGACCGCGGCCAGTCGCTCGGGGATGCTGCGCACCGTGAAGGCGGCGGGATCGACCTCGTCGAGCTCCGACCACGTCACCGGCGTCGACACGGTGGCCGCGGCGAGGGCGCGTGGACTGTACGCGCCCGCCATCGTGCGGTCGCGGTTCGCCGGGTTGAAGTCGACGAAGATGCGCTCGCCACGCTCCTCCTTCCACCAGCTCGTCGTGACCTTCTCGGGCATCCGGCGCTCGAGCTCGCGCGCCGCGGCGATCACCGCGTGGCGCACGTCGAGGAACTCGTGTGTCGGTTCGATCGGGCAGAACACATGCAGTCCGCGGTTGCCGCTCGTCTTCACCCATGCCTCCAGGCCCGCCTCGCCGAGCACCTCGCGCAGTGCGTGCGCGGCGGGGACGGCATCCGAGAAGTCGGTGCCCGGCTGCGGATCCAGGTCGATGCGCAGCTCGACGGGGTTGTCGGTGTCCCCGGCGAGCGAGGCCCACGGGTGGAACACGATCGTGTTCATCTGGATGGCCCAGACGATCGCCGCGGGCTCGGTCAGGACGAGCTGCGGATGCCGGCGGCCGCTGTTGTATCGGACGGTGACCGCCTCGACGTAGTCCGGGGTTCCCTTGGGCGGGTTCTTCGAGAAGAACGACTCGCCGTCGATCGAGTCCGGGAAGCGCTCGAGCGAGACCGGCCGGTTTCCGTTCGCGGCGAGGAACGGATCGGCCACCGCGACGGCGTACTCGGCGAGCTCGCGCTTTGTGATGCCGACCGCGGGCCACAACACGCGGTTCGGACTCGACAGACCGACCATGCGGTCGCCGTCGGGTCCGGGCACGGTCAGAGTGATGCGCTCGCTCGCCATGCTGAGGAGCCTAGGCCGGGCCCGCGACCTCCGACCAGGCCTTGTGTCGGGCCGAGGGTGTGCACAACTCCTCAGATTCGCCGGGGGCGGATCACCCCTCCCGCGTGAACTCGGGGCTCACCGTGCGGTGGCCGCCCGAAAGTGAGGAGTTATGAACCGGCCAGCGCGATGACCGGTGCGAGGTCGTCGCGACTGAGGCGGATCCAGGGACCGTGCGCGTCCACGATCGCGCCGTCGAGCGCCTCGTCGGCGCGGAGCGCGGCGCCGAGCTGAGCCGCCGTCATGGGCGCCGCCTGGTCCCCGCGGCGGAGCGTGGCGACCTCGAGCGGGTGCGAGTACAGCTCGATCAGGCGGGATCCGTCCGTGCCGCGCGCTTCGGCCACGCCCCTCCGACCCTCGGCGGACGTGTTCACCGCCACCCAGAACTTCACGCGCGTCAGCGCATCGCTCACGCGCGACCCGGTCTCGGCGGTGCGCTCCCCCGCCAGCAGGGTCTTGAGCTCGAGGGACGGATCGGCCTGCTCCACGAGCTTCTCGATGAGCTCGCGCGGCAGCACGGCGCGCGCCGGAGCCGAGGAGTTGTCGATGATGAGCCCGGTGTAGGGACCGGCGAGCGTGTGCCGCAGCACAGCGAGCACCGGCTGCCCCATCGCCGAGGTGTCCGTGTCGCGGTCGGCTTCGAGGCTCTTGCGGAGCGCCGCGCCGCTGCTGAAGGCGAGGACGTACTGGGCGTCGCCGACCTTCGCGACGCCGAGCGGAAGGTCCTTGCCCTCCGCGAGGAGGGCGCGGGCATCGCCCTTGACCCGCAGGAACAGATGCCCCTGCATCATCTGGCGGGCGACCTCGAGCAGGTCGGTCGACTCGGGCTGCGCCGGAAGCGCCGCGAGAGCGTCGCGGAGCAGGACGTTGTCACGCAGCCCCGGGATCGTCTCGGTCGGCGCCGGGGCCTCAGCGGGTCGGGGCGGTGCCGGAGCGGGCGGCTGGGCGACCGGCTCGGCCGGCGGTGCCGCTGGCGCCGGCGGTGCCGGTGGCGCCGCTTGGGCACCGAGTCCCTGGTAGGACGAGACGGAGATGTTGACGGATGCCGCGCCGGTCTCTGCAGTCGGCGACTCGTCCGCGCCGGTCTCTGCGGTCGGCGACGTCCGAGCCTCGCCGGACTCCGCGGTCTCGCCGACCTGCGGCACCTCACCGACTTCCAGGACCTCGCCGGACGGCGAGACCTCATCGGACTGCGGGACTGCGTCGTCGGTCTTCTTCCGCCGGGAGAAAAGCGCCATCGGGCCAGCCTAACCCGGCGGCCGCGGCGGCCTAGAGCTTCTCGATCGGGGCGATCTTGATGAGCAGCTTCTTGGGTCCTGCCGAGTCGAAGCGCACGTGCGCGACGCGCTTCGCGCCTTCGCCGGTGACGGCATCCACGCGGCCCTCGCCGAAGTCGTCGTGCCTGATCCGGTCGCCGGACGCGAGCTGCATGTCGCCGTTGTCGCGGACCTTCGCGGGGACGCGGTTCGCGAAGCGTTCGATCGACGTCGACTTCGGCACCAGGTCGTCGCCGTAGCGCTTGGCTCCGGACGGACCACCGGGCCGGCGGGCGTTGAGCGCGCGAGATTGCATTCCGCCGCGGGAATTCACATCCCCGGGCGACTGACGCCACTGGATCAGCTCGGCGGGGATCTCCTGCAGGAACCGGCTCGGCATCGCGACCGAGATCTCGCCGAACTGGGCGCGGGTCATCGCGAGCGAGAGGTGCAGGCGCTTGCGGGCACGCGTGATGCCGACGTAGAACAGCCGCCGCTCCTCCTGCGGGCCGCCCGGCTCACCCGCCGAGATCCGGTGCGGGATGAGGTCCTCCTCGACACCGGTGACGAACACGGCGTCGTACTCCAGCCCCTTCGCGGTGTGCATCGTCATGAGCGACACCGACCCGGAGGCGTCTTCGAGGTCGTCGGCATCCGAGACGAGCTGGACTTCGGCGAGGAAGTCCACGACCGTGCCCTCGGGGTTGTTCCGCGCGAATTCCCGCGCCACGGCGACGAGTTCGTCGAGGTTCTCGACGCGCGCCTCGTCCTGCGCGTCCTTGCTCGCGCGCAGGGCATCGGTGTAGCCGCTCTTGCCGAGCAGCAGCTGCAGACCGTCCGCGACGGCGGTCGGCGGCGGAAGCTCGCCGGTCGCCGGGAGCATGATCTCGGTGGCTTCGGCGAGCACCGCATCCAGGTGGGCGATCGCCGCCTGGATCTTTGGCCCCACTCCGAGCGCCGAGGAGTTCGCGAGCGCGTCGCGGAACGTGATCTGCTCGTTCGCCGCGTACCGCGAGATCGCCTCGATCGTCACGTCGCCGATCCCGCGGCGCGGGCGATTGATGATGCGCCGCAGCGCCATCTCGTCCGCCGGGTTCGACACGGCGATCAGGTAGGCCAGGGCGTCTTTGATCTCCGCGCGCTCGTAGAACTTCGTGCCGCCCATGATCTTGTACGGCAGCGCCGCCCGGATGAAGATCTCCTCCAGCGCACGGCTCTGCGAGTTCGTCCGGTAGAACACCGCGACCTGCGAGTAGTCGACGCCCTCGCGGTGCAGCTTCTCGATCTCGTCCGCGACGAACTGCGCCTCGTCGTGCTGCGAGTAGCCGGTGAAGCCGATGATCTTCTCACCCTCGCCGACGTCGGTCAACAGCTTCTTGTCCTTACGATCGAAGTTGTTGCCGATCACGGCGTTCGCGGCCGACAGGATGTTCTGCGTCGACCGGTAGTTCTGCTCGAGGAGCACGACCTTCGCGCCCGGATAGTCGCGCTCGAACTCCGTGATGTTGCGGATGTCGGCACCGCGGAACGCGTAGATGGACTGGTCGGAGTCACCCACGACCGTGAGGGATGCCGGCCCCTCGGCATCCGTCGCCGGTTCGGGCTCGAAGATCATCATTCCGCCGGACTCGAACGGTGCGGCGCCGCCGCCGGACACGGGCTGGGTGAGCTCGTTGATGAGCGCGTATTGGGCGTGGTTCGTGTCCTGGTACTCGTCGACGAGGATGTGCCGGAAACGCCGCCGGTAGTACTGGGCGATCTGCGGGAAGGCCTGTAGCACAGCGACCGTCTCGCCGATCAGGTCGTCGAAGTCGAGTGCGTTGGCCGCCCGCAACCGGCGCTGGTACTCGGCATAGACCTCGGCGATGATGCGCGGCAACTCCTCGCCGGCCTCGGACGCCTCGGCCGCCGCCTGCTCCGGACCGATCAGTTCGTTCTTGTGGTTGGAGATGCCGTTGGCCAGCAACCGCGGCGAGTACCGCTTGGTGTCCAGCCCCATGTCCTTGCCGATCATCAGCAAGAGCCGCCGCGAGTCGTCCGCGTCGTAGATCGAGAAGTTCGAGTTGAGCCCGGGGAGCAACGAGGCCTGGTTGCGCAGGATTCGCACGCACGAAGAGTGGAAGGTGGAAATCCACATG
>JASBUD010000094.1 GCA_030148105.1 Microbacterium sp.
CCCCGGCTCCTCGACATGACCGAGGCAGACCTCCTCGAAGACGCCGCACGCACCGACGAACGGGCCTTCCCCGCACGCTGGCGGCAGGGCGACCAGGTGCTGACGCTCGCCTACCGCTTCGAACCGGGCGCCGAGGACGACGGGGTGAGCGCCGTCGTGCCGCTCGCCCTCCTCGCCCAGATCCGCCCGGACGGGTTCGACTGGCAGGTCCCGGGCATGCGGGACGAGATGATCACCGCGCTGCTGCGCGCCCTGCCCAAGCACATCCGCCGGCACGTCGTCCCGGCGGCGGACTGGGCCGCGCGCTTCTCCGAAGAACTCGATGGCCAGGGGCCGGAGTCGCACGGCGGCCTGCCTCCGGTCGCACTGCGCGCGGCGCTCGCGACGCGGATCCAGCCGATCGCGAACCAACCCGTCACCGCGGCGGACTTCGAGCTCGACCGCGTCCCCGCCCATCTGCAGGTCTCCTTCCGCGTCGTCGACGAACGCGGGCGAACGGTCGGATCGGGGCGCGACCTCCCCGCCCTCCAGGCACGGTTCGCCGACCGCGCGCGCACCTCGGTCGCGCGGGCGACCGCACGCGTGCGTCCCGATCCCCCGGGGCCCGCGGCGTCGAACGCGCCGAGCGGCGGCGCAGCGTGGGCGGCTGAGCGCACCGGCGTCACCGAATGGGACTTCGGCGATCTGCCCGACGTCGTGGACACGAAAGTCGCGGGCGGCGTCGTGCGCGGCTATCCGGCGGTGGTGGATGCCGGAACCAGTGTCACGGTGCGCGTGGAGGCGACCGCCGAGGCGGCCGCCCGGGCCACCCGCGCCGGGGTCCTTCGCCTCATGCTGCTCGCCGTGGCGTCACCCGCGACCTATGTGCTGGAGCACCTGACCTCGACCGAGAAGCTCGCCCTGGCGGCATCCCCCTATCCGTCCGCGAAAGCGCTCATCGAAGACGCCCGGCTCGCGGTCGCCGACGCCGTGCTCGACCGGACAGCCGGCGGGCCCGTGCGCACACGGGAAGACTTCGAGCGCGTCCGCGATGCGTTCTCGAGCGCAGTCGTCACGGAGACGTTCGAGGCGGTCTCGCTCGCCACGCGGATCCTCACCGCCGCCCGCGAGGGCGAACGGGCGCTCCGCGCACAGAACTCGCTCACCCTGCTCGGAGCGCTCGGCGACATCAAGAGCCAGCTGGCAGGTCTCGTCTTCCCCGGCTTCGTCTCGCGCATCGGGTTGGCACGCCTCGCTCACGTCCCGCGCTACCTGCGTGGGGCGACCGAGCGCGTGCAGAGCCTCGCCGATAACCCCGGACGAGACCGGCAGCGCATGACCGAGTTCGAGCGCGCGGCCGCCGCGTTCGCCGAGGCGGGCGGGACGATCCCGGTCCCTGCCGACGCGCCCGCATCGATCGTGCGCACCCGCTGGCTGCTGGAGGAGTATCGGGTGAGCCTGTTCGCGCAGCACCTCGGCACCGCCGAGCCCGTCTCGTTGCAGCGCATCCAGAAGTCGCTCCGCGACGCCGACTCGCCGCCCTCTCAGAAAGGCCCGTGATGACCAGAGCGATCACCTACAGCGCGTTCGGCGGACCCGACGTGCTCACCCTCACCGACGTGCCGGCCTCGGACCCGGGGCCGGGCCAGCTCGCCGTCCGCATCGAGGCCGCCGGGGTGAACCCGATCGACGGAAAGCTGCGCAGCGGCCTCCGGCCCTCGGGCGAGATCTCCGAGCCGCGCCGGACCGGCTCGGACGCCGCGGGCATCGTCACCTCCGTCGGTGAGGGTGCGGAGGGATTCCGGGTCGGCGACGCTGTGGTCCTGTTCGGCGCAAGCGGCACATACGCGGACGAGGTCGTCGTGGATGCCGCGAACACGCAGCCGCGGCCGCCCGAGGTGAGCGCCGCCGAAGGCGCTGCGATCGGCATCCCGGTCGGCACGGCGTATCAGTCGCTGCGTTCGCTCGCGGTCGGACCGTCCGACACCCTGCTGATCCACGCCGGGTCCGGCGCGGTCGGCCAGGCCGCGATCCAGCTCGCCGTGCTGTGGGGAGCGCGGGTGATCGCGACGGCGTCCCCGCGGCGGTTCGACCGTGTGCGCGCGCTCGGCGCGACGCCGGTCGCGTACGGCGAAGGGCTCGCCGACCGGGTGCGCGACGCCGCACCCGACGGGATCACCGTCGCCCTGGACGCCGCGGGCACCGACGAGGCGATCCAGACGTCGCTCGAGCTCGTCGCCGACCGCGATCGCATCGCGACGATCGTGCGTGGTCGGGATGCCGGCTCCTTCGGCATCCGGGCGTTCTCGGGCGGCAGCCCGGAGGGTCTGAGCCCGCGGCAGCTGGAGTGGCGGCGCGAGGCCGTGCCGGTCGCGATCGCCCTGATGGCCGCCGGGCGGTTCTCGGTGGAGCTCGGCCCGTCCTTCGCGCTCGCCGATGCGACGCAGGCCCACCGCGCTCTGGAGTCGGGCACGGACGGCAAGATCACGCTGCTGCCGTAGCCGCGGTCAGTCCCCGGTCGCGACCGGCCGACCGGGGGTGTTCGACCACGCGCTCCACGAACCCGGGTACACCGCGACCTCGACCCCGGCGAGGACTCCGGCGAGGGCCGTCTGGGCCGCGGTGATGCCCGATCCGCAGTACGCCGCGACCCGCGCACCCGGGACGGCGCCCACCGCGGCGAACGCGTCGCGCAGCACCTCGGCGTCACGGAACCGACCGGACTCGAGCAGCGTCGCGATCGGCAGGTTGCGAGCCCCCGGGATGTGCCCGGCGACCGGGTCGATCGGCTCGTTCTCGCCTCGGTAGCGCTCCGGCGCGCGGACGTCGAGCAGGATCCCGCTCCCCGGCCACGTCGCGGCTTCATCGGTGGACAGCACGGGATGCGCGAGCTGCGTGAGGACGATCGAGCCCGGTTCGGGCGTCACCTCACCGGTCTGCAGCGGGAGTCCCGCATCCGCCCACGCCTGCAGTCCTCCGTCCAAGAGCCGCACGTCCGCCACGCCACTCCCGGTGAGGAGCCACCACGCGCGGGAGGCGGGGAGCGCGTTCGCGTCGTCGTACACGACGACCGTGTCGCCCTCACGCAGGCCCCATCGCCGCGCGGCGACCTGCAGCTCATCCCGTGCGGGCAGCGGATGCCGGCCCTCGGCCGGATCGCCGTGCGTCGAGAGCTCGCGCTCGAGGTCCACCCATACGGCGCCGGGGATGTGTCCGGTCAGATACTCGGGTCGGCCGTCGGGTCGATCGAGGCGCCACCGCACGTCCAGGACGACGACGCGCGCCGCGCCGGCGAGGAGGGCGGCGAGTTCTGCGGGGCTGATCAGCAGCGACATCCCTCCATTGTCCGCGCCCACGAGCCCGACCCGCTCCGTGCAACAGTTCGACACACGCCGATGCGGCGGCGGTGGAGCCCCGGGATGATGGGGACATGTCCGAGGTCTCCCGGTCCTTCGCGACGGCTCAGGTGCAGGCGGGTTACGTTCCCGCTCAGGCCGAGAACACGGCCGTCCCCCCGATCCATCAGTCCAACGCGTTCGAGTTCGCCTCGCTCAGCGAAGCCCGCGACCTGTTCGCGCTCCGACGCGAGGGCAACATCTACAGCCGCGCGGCGAACCCGACCGTACTCGTGTTCGAACAGCGCGTCGCGGCACTCGAGGGCGGGATCGCCGCAGCGGCCGTCGCCTCGGGCCAGGCGGCGGTCGCCCTCGCGCTGCTCGCGCTCGCCAGGCAGGGCGAGCACATCGTGGCCGCGCGTCAGCTGTACGGCGGCACGGTCGATCTGCTGCAGGACACGTTCGCCGACTGGGGCATCGAGGTCGACTTCGTCGATCAGGACGACATCGCGGCCTGGTCGGCGGCCGTCCGCCCGACCACGCGCGCACTGTTCGCGGAGTCGATCACGAACCCCAACGCGCAGGTGCTCGACGTCCGCGCCGTCGCCGCGATCGCCCGCGACGCGGGCGTGCCGCTCGTGATCGACCACACCGTGGCCACGCCCTATCTGCAACGCGCGAAGGACTTCGGCGCGGACATCGTCGTGCACTCGGCGACGAAGTACCTCGGCGGCCACGGGACCTCTCTCGGCGGCGTGATCGTCGACCTCGGCACGTTCGACTTCGGTGCCGACCCCGAGCGCTGGCCTCAACTCGCGCTCCCCTACCGGCGCGTCGCGGGCGGGAGTCTCGTCGAGCGCTTCGGCGGAACCGGGTCGCCCTTCATCGCGCTGGTCAAGACGAAGTACGTCCACGACCTGGGCCCGTCGCTCTCGGCGTTCAACGCCTTCCAACTGCTCCAGGGCCTGGAGACGCTCGACCTGCGCATGCAGCGGCACAGCGCGAGCGGCCTCGCGGTCGCCGCATTCCTCGCCGAGCACCCCGCGGTCACGCGCGTCAGCCACCCGGGCCTGGCTTCGAGCCCGTGGCACGAGCGCGCGAAAGAATACCTGCCGCGGGGTGCGGCATCCGTCTTCTCCTTCGACGTCGCCTCCTCCGGGGACCCCCTCGCCGATTTCGACCGCATCGAGCGCCTCATCGCGGCGCTGCGGATCGTGCGTCTCGTCGCCAACATCGGCGACGCGCGGAGCCTGATCGCGCATCCCGCCTCCATGACGCACAGCCACTTGACCGCGGAGCAGCTCGCCGAAGCCGGGATCTCGCCCACGACGCTCCGCCTGTCGATCGGCCTGGAGGATCCGGCCGACGTGATCGCCGATCTGGACGCTGCGCTCTCTACGCTCGAGGGATGTCTGGACTGCGCTTGGGAATCCTTGCCACGGGCGGCATCGCCCACGCTTTCGCGAGCGACCTGCGGACGGCGGGTTTGACGCTCACCGCCGTCGGCTCGCGCTCGGCGGAGTCGGGCGAGCGTTTCGCGCGGGAGTTCGACATCCCCCGCGTGCACTCGTCGTACGCGGACCTCGTCTCGGATCCCGATGTCGACATCGTGTACGTGTCCACGCCGCACCCGATGCACGCCGACAACGCGATCCTCGCGCTGGAGAACGGCAAGCACGTCCTCGTCGAGAAGCCGTTCACCCTGAACGGCGCCGAGGCGGCACGGGTGCAGGACGTCGCCCGACGTACCGGTCTCCTCGCGATGGAGGCGATGTGGACGCGATACCTCCCGCACATGCTCCGCGTGCGCGAGCTCGTGCAGGAGGGTGCGCTCGGCGACATCCGTGCGCTGACCGCCGACCACACCCAGAAGATCTCGACCGACCCCGCCCACCGGCTGAACGACATCGCCCTCGGCGGCGGCGCCCTGCTGGACCTCGGCATCTACCCCATCTCGTTCGCGTGGGACATCCTCGGCGCCCCGACCTCCGTCACCGCCGCCGCGAACCTCGGGGCCACCGGCGTGGACGACGAAGTGGCGACGATCTTCACGCACGAGCGCGGCGCTGTCTCGACGTCGCTGTCCGCGTCGCACGCCGCCGGCCCCAACACCGCGAGCATCATCGGCACGGAGGCCCGGATCGACATCGACCGCGTCTGGTACACCCCGACGTCGTTCCGTCTCGTCTCGCCCGACGGCAACGTGCGGGAGTCGTTCGAATCCGACATCGAGGGCCGCGGCATGCAGTTCCAGGCGCTGGCCGCCGAGCGCTACGTCGCCTCGGGCGCGAACGACAGCGACATCCTGCCGCTGTCCGAGACCGTCGCGATCATGGACACCCTCGACGAAGTGCGCCGGCAGATCGGACTGCGCTACCCGGGCGAGGCCTGAGCACCGCGCCCGCACGCCGCGCCGGGCGGGCCTGTCACACTGGGAGGATGCCCGACTCCCAGAATTCCCGCGTCGCCGTCTACCTCGACTTCGACAACATCGTCATCTCCTGGTACGACCGGGTGCACGGCCGGAACTCGTACGGGCGCGACCGTCAGCGGATCATCGAGACACCCGAAGATCCCGAGATCGCCGAACGCCTCGCGGCGGCGACGATCGACGTCGGCGCGATCATCGACTACGCCGCGTCGCTGGGCACTCTCGTCCTGACGCGCGCCTACGCCGACTGGTCGTCGCCCGTGAACGCGGTCTACCGCAGCCAGCTCGTCGCCCGCGCGGTCGATCTCGTACAGCTCTTCCCCGCCGCGGCGTACGCGAAGAACGGCGCCGACATCCGCCTCGCGGTGGATGCCGTCGAAGACATGTTCCGGCTCCCCGACCTCACGCATGTCGTGATCGTTGCGGGCGACTCCGATTACGTGCCACTCGCGCAGCGCTGCCGGCGCCTGGGCCGCTACGTCGTCGGCGTGGGCGTCGCGGGGTCCACGGCGAAATCCCTCGCGGCGGCGTGCGACGAGTTCGAGGCCTACGACTCCCTGCCGGGCGTGCCGCGGCCGGTGCGGAGCACGTCGACACGGGATGCCGGCGGCAGAGCGACCGGCCGTGGCAGCGGTTCGCGCGGGAAGAGCAGCACACCCGCCGCCGACGAGGCCGCCGAGGCCGAATCCGCGGCCCCGGTCGCCGCCGAGACGCCGGCGGAGACCCCTGCCCGCACCCGGGGCGGGCGCGGCTCGAAGAAGCAGCCGGCGAAAGAGACTCCGGCGGCGGAGGAGCCGGCGAGCCCCGAGAACGCGAGCGCGCAGGCGACGGCCGACGTCGTGGCACCGCTCTTCCAGGCACCCGAGCCGGTCGCGCCGGCGCGGCGGACGAACCGACGCGCGACCTCGAGCTCCGTGGCCGCCGCGGCGACCGAGGAGCCGGCATCCGACGAGCCCGCGGAGGATCCGCAGGACGTCGCGACGCGCCTCCTCGAGCGCGCGCTGCGACTCGGCCGCGACAAGGACGACGACGCCGAGTGGCTGCACAGCTCGGCGGTGAAGACCCACATGCGACGCATGGATCCGTCCTTCAGCGAGAAGGCGCTCGGCTACCGGTCCTTCTCGGACTTCCTCAAGGGTCGCGAGTCCATCGCCGAGCTGGAGGAGACGGGACACGAGCGGCTGGTGCGCCTCCGCGAGTGACGGCCTTGAAACCTGAATCTACTTTCAGGTAGTGTGCGTGAGCGGCATCCCCCCTGCCGTTCTCGCGCCTACAAGGAGGTATCAGCGCATGGCATCAGCCACGTCCCCCCGCACCCCCGCATCGCCACCTCAGACCGCTCCCTCGAGTCTGCGTCGCGTCGTCACCGCCTCGATGGCGGGCACGGTCGTCGAGTGGTACGAGTTCTTCCTCTACGCCACGGCGGCGACGCTCGTGTTCGGACCCGTGATGTTCCCGCCGTCCGACGACCCGTATGCCGGGATCATCGCCGCGTTCGTCACGTACGCGGTGGGCTTCATCGCCCGTCCGCTCGGCGGCATCGTCTTCGGCCACTTCGGTGACAAGTACGGCCGCAAGAAGCTCCTGCAGTTCGCGATCGTGCTGGTCGGCGTCGCCACGTTCCTGATGGGATGCCTGCCGACCTTCCAACAGATCGGTTATCTTGCACCCGTTCTGCTGGTGCTGCTCCGCTTCGCTCAGGGCTTCGCCGTCGGCGGTGAGTGGGGCGGCGCCGTGCTGCTGGTCGCCGAGCACTCTCCGGACAAGTCCCGCGGGTTCTGGGCGTCCTTCCCGCAGGCCGCCGTGCCCGTGGGCAACCTTCTCGCGACCGTCGTGCTGCTCGTGCTGAACAGCACACTCAGCGAGGAGGCGTTCCTCAGCTGGGGCTGGCGCGTCGCCTTCTGGCTGTCCGTCGTGATCGTCGCAGTGGGCTACTACGTGCGCACGCGCGTTACGGACGCGCCGATCTTCATCGAGGCGCAGAAGGCGGACGAGGAAGCCAAGGCGACTCGGTACGGCGTTCTCGAGGTTCTCAAGCGCTACCCGCGCGGCGTCTTCACCGCGATGGGTCTGCGCTTCGCGGAGAACATCATGTACTACCTCGTCGTCACGTTCTCGATCGTCTACCTGCGCGAAGCGCTCAAGATGGACGTCGCCGCGATCCTCACGTGGCTGGTCGTCGCCCACATCGTTCACATGATCGTCATCCCGCTCATCGGCGCCCTTGCCGACCGAGTTGGACGCAAGCCCACCTACCTGATCGGCGTCCTCGGTGCCGCGGTCTGGGGCTTCATCGCCTTCCCGCTGTTCGACACGAAGAACCCGTTCGTGATCGTGTTCGCGATCTCGCTCGGCCTGTTCATCCACGCGTTCATGTACGCGCCGCAGCCGGCGATCATGTCCGAGATGTTCCCGACGCGCATGCGCTACTCGGGAGTCTCACTCGGATATCAGGTCACCTCGATCGTGGCCGGCTCCCTCGCGCCGATCATCGCGGTCGCGCTCCTGTCCGCGTACGGCTCGTACGTCCCGGTCGCGGGGTACCTGGCGGTCGCTGCGGCGGTGTCCCTCATCGCTGTGGTCTCCATGCGCGAGACCAAGGGCTCGTCGCTGCAGGAGCTCGATCGCATAGACGGTGCGCGGCGCGCCGAGGCCGAGCGCGTGGCTGATCGCGTCTGACCGGCATCCGCTCGCCTGACCGGGCCCCCGTCACCGGAAGGTGGCGGGGGCTTCGTCTTGCTCCCCGCCCCGGCCCCGGCCCCGGCCCCGGCGAGATGGTGGCTCTTCCCCCCAGATGGTGGCTCTTCCCCCGAGATGGTGGCTCTTCCCCCGAGATGGTGGTTCTTCCCCCGAGGTGGTGGGTTTCCCCGCGAGGTGGTGGGTTTCCACGCGAGATGGTGCCCACCATCTCGGCGGAAAGGGGACCATCTCGGGGCAAAGAGGACCACCGGGACGGGACGGCCGGGAGGGCGTCCGGTACAGTGTCGATCGTGGTAGGACGCATCGCCCCGCCCGGCTCGCAGACTTCACTCCGTGAAGCCAACCGAGCCCGGCTCGTCGAGTCGCTCAAAAGACATGGGCGACTGACGCAAGTGGAGTTGGCCGGCAGCACCGGCCTCTCGCCTGCCACCGTGTCCAACATCGTCAAGGAGCTCACCGCTTCGGGTCTGCTGCACACCTCGATCACTTCGCGCAGCGGACGCCGTGCGACCCTGGTCTCCCTCGCCCGCCAGCTGGGTCTCGTCGCCGGCGTCCACTTCAGCTCTCGCCAGCTGCACATCGCGATCGCCGACGCCACACGCACCGTGATCACGCAGACATCGCTGCCGCTCGCGCTCGATCACCGGCACGACGCCGAACTCGACCGTCTCAGCATCCTCCTCGGCGACATGATGGAGACCCTGGGCGGTACCGTCAGCGACCTGCTCGCCGTGGGCCTCGCACTGCCCGCACCCATCGATCCGCGCACCGGGATGGTCTCCACCCCGGGACTCCTCCGCGGCTGGGAGGGCGTCGACGTCGCCGAAAGCCTCACCGCCCGCATAGGGCGCCCCGTGTTCGTCGACAGCGAGGCGAATCTCGCGGGACTCGCCGAAGCCCGCGAAGGCGCCGGTCGGAATGCGTCGTCGTCGGTGTTCATCCGGGTCGGCCACACGATCAGCGCCGGACTCATCGTCGGCGGAGACCTCTTCCGCGGCGTGAACGGCAAAGCGGGTCAGATCGGCCACGTCACGATCGACGAGAACGGTCCGATGTGCCGCTGCAGCAACCGCGGTTGCCTCGAGACGTACGCGGGCGGCCCCGCCCTGCTTTCGCTCTTCCCCCCGAGCGAGGGCATGCAGCGTCTCCGGGACCTCATTCAGGCATCGGATGCCGGTGACGGCAGTTCCCGCCGGGTGATCGCCGACGCCGGACGGCACATCGGCATCGCCGCGGCGAGCCTGTGCAATCTGTTCGACCCGGAGCTCATCATCGTCGGTGGCGAACTCGGCGAGGCGGGCGAGATCCTGATGGCCCCGATGCGCCACTCGCTCGAGCGCACCGCACTCGCCTCGGCGGACGGACTGCCCGAGATCGTCGGCGCGACGTTCGGCGGCTGGGCCGAGACGCGCGGGGCGATCACGATCGCGCTGGATCACGTCACGGTGGATGCCGAAGCCGTGCCGTTCTCGGCGTAGGCTCGACATCCCGTTTCCCTCCCGCCCGGACCGCATCCGGGTCGCACCCGAAGAAGGGGTCCGATGAAGCGCCTCTCCCGCACGGGCATGGTGGTGATCACCGGCGCGATCCTCGCCGGCTCGCTCGCGGCGTGCACGGGTGGCACGGCGCCGGACGACGGGGCCGGGACGATCGCACTCCTGCTGCCGGACGCGAAGACCGCCCGCTACGAGACGTTCGACCGGCCGATCTTCGAGGCCCGTGTGGCGGAGCTGGGTGATTACGAGGTGCTCTACTCGAACGCCGACGGCGACGCGACCAAGCAGCAGCAGCAGGCCGAGTCCGCCCTCGCGGCCGGCGCCGACGTGCTCGTGCTCGACGCGTTCGACACGCAGGCTGCCGTCAGCATCGTGCTGTCCGCGAACGCGCAGAATGTGCCGGTGATCTCCTACGACCGACTGATCGCCGGCGGCGACCTCGCGTACTACATCTCGTTCGACAACGAGCTCGTGGGCGACCTCCAGGCGACGGAGTTCGTGCGGGCGCTCGACGAAGACGGACGCGGCTCCGGGGGTGTCCTCATGGTGAACGGGTCTCCGACCGACAGCAATGCCGCGCAGTTCAAGGCGGGTGCGACCGAAGTGATCCAGAGCAGCGATCTGCGCGTCCTCGCCGCGTACGACACCCCGGGGTGGAGTCCGGAGAAGGCGCAGGAGTGGGTCGCCGGTCAGATCGCCCAGTACGGCGATGAGATCGTGGGTGTCTACGCCGCGAACGACGGCGTCGCCGGCGGGGCGATCTCGGCGCTGAAAGCGGCCAACGTCGAGCCCTTCCCCGTCGTGACAGGGCAGGATGCCGAGCTGTCCGCGATCCAGCGCCTCCTCACCGGCGACCAGCAGATGACGGTGTACAAGGCGATCCGCCCGCAGGCCGAGCGCGCCGCCGACGTCGCCGTCGCGCTCATCCGCGGCGAGCAGATCGAGGCGCCGCTGGAGATCCAGGGCACACCGTCGACCCTCCTCGAGCCGGTGGCCGTGACCGTGGACAACATCGCCGAGACCGTGATCGCGGACGGATTCTGGAGCGTCGAGGACATCTGCACCCCCGCCCTGGCGGCCGCGTGCGACGCGGCCGGCATCCGATGATCGATGTGAGGCGCCCGTGGCGCCGCGAAGTGAGAGCATGACCTCTATGTCGATGACGCCGGCGCGACCGGGGCGCTCGCGGGAGCGCGTGCTCACCGTCCGGGCGATCAACAAGCGCTTCGGGGCCGTGAAGGCGCTCACGGACGTGGACTTCTGGGTGAACGAGGGCGAGGTGGTCGCCCTGATCGGCGACAACGGCGCCGGCAAGTCCACGCTCGTCAAGCTCCTCTCCGGCGTCTACTCCCCCGATTCCGGCGCGATCGAGTACGACGGCGACCCGGTTGAGATCGGGAGCCCCGCGGACGCGCAGGAGCTCGGGATCGCGACGGTGTTCCAGGACCTCGCGCTGTGCGACAACCTCGACGTCGTGGCGAACCTGTGGCTCGGGCGCGAACTCAGAAACGGGCGGATGCTGGACGAAGTCGACATGGAGCAGCAGACGTGGACGCTCCTTCGCGAGCTCTCGGCGAAGATCCCGTCCGTGCGCATTCCGGTCGCCTCGCTCTCCGGCGGACAGCGCCAGACCGTCGCGATCGCACGCTCGCTCATCGGCGACCCGCGCATCGTGATCCTGGACGAGCCCACCGCCGCCCTCGGCGTCGCGCAGACCGCGGAGGTCCTGAATCTCATCGAGCGCCTGCGGGAACGCGGGCACGGCGTCGTGCTCGTGAGCCACAGCATGGCGGACGTGATGGCGGTCGCCGATCGGGTCGTCGTGCTGCGCCTGGGCCGCAACAACGGCGTCTACAACATCGCGGACGTCACGAGCGAGACGCTCATCGCCGCGATCACCGGCGCGGTGGACAATGCGGTCGCACGGCGGGCGGCCGACCGCCCGTCCGACCGGCCCGCCGATCCGAAGGTCATCCCGCTGAACGACCGCGACGCGCGTCGCCGCGGACGGAGTGAGCGATGAACGCCGGCAAAGACCTCGCACCCCAGCTGGAGAGCGAGGGCGGGCTTTTCACCGCGGACGGCATGCGCTCGGCGGCGGAGTCCCTGCTGAACCGCATCCGCGGCGGCGATCTGGGCTCGCTCCCGGTGATCATCGGTCTCGTCGTGATCTGGGCGATCTTCCAAGCACTGAACCCCGTGTTCCTCTCCAGCACGAACCTGGTAAACCTCACGATGCAGTGCGCGGCGATCGGCACGATCG
>JASBUD010000112.1 GCA_030148105.1 Microbacterium sp.
CGAGGTCCTCGATCGTGAGGACCGGGACCTCCGGGTCGGTCACGGTCGCCGCGACCGCCCAGGCCTCGTCGCGCGTGATCACCACGTCGCCCCCGGATGCTGACGGGCGAGCACCTGCATCTCGGCGAGGATGAAGCCCAGATGCGGTGAATGGATGCCGCGCCGCCCGCCTCCGGATGAGACGAAGCCCTGCGGCACCTCGAGCTCGGCCTCGGCGAACACCGCGGCGATCACGGCATCGAATCCGGGGCGCAGCGTCGAGGGGCGGACCGCGATGCCCGGGAGCCGCTCGATGAGCGCCTCGTCGCGGAACAGCTCGTCGCCGTACGGCCAGATGTCGCCGATCGCGCGGATCATCCGTGCGCGAGACTCCTCCGTGCCGCCGGCGAGGCGCAGCGTCCACTGGATCGCGTGGTCGCGGTGGTAGTCGACCTCCTTGACCGCCTTCGCGGCGACCGCGGCGAGCGTGGGGTCCGTCGAGTCCTGCAGGGCGGTGTGGAGCTCGAACATGAAGGTCGCCGCGACGAGCTGCCGGGCGATCGTGCGGGCGAAGTCGCCGTTGGGCTGCTCCATGAGCCAGGCGCTGCGGAAGTCCGGTTCGCCGCGGAAGTATGCCAGGTCGTCCTCGGATCGGCCGTCCGCGGTGCCGCTGTAGTGCAGGAGCGAGCGCGCGTGTCCGAGGAGATCGAGGGCGATGTTGCCGAGGGCGACGTCCTCTTCGAGCTCGGGGGCGTGCGCGATCCAGCCGCCGAGCTGCTGGGACAGGATCAGCGCGTCGTCGCCGAGCCAGAGCGCGTACTCCGCGACGTCGGCGGAGGCGGGAGGGGCGGCATCCGCCCCCGTGAGCTCGTCGGCGAGCCGCAGTTCGTCGACGGTGACGTCCCCGTGCAGATCGCTCACAGGTGCGGCACCCCCTCGGAGGCGGTGTAGTACACCGCGTGGCGGTAGTTCTTGCCTGCGGGGCTTTCGAAGAACGCGCCTTTCGCGTCGGGGTCGCTCGTCGTGATCGCCTCCGCCGGCACGACCCAGATCGAGACGCCCTCCCCTCTCCGGGTGTACAGGTCGCGGCCGTTGCGGACCGCCATCTCGGCGTCGGGGGCGTGCAGCGACCCGACGTGCACATGGCTGAGGCCCCGGCTCGCGCGGACGAACACCTCCCACAGCGGCCAGCTCTCGGCCGGCGAGGATCCCGGAGTCGCCATCACGCCACCGCCCGTTCGGAGCGCAGGGCCTGCTTGCGGGCGTACTCCGCCGCGGCCGCGCGCACCCAGGCGCCGCTCTCGTGCGCTTCGCGGCGGGCCCGCAGTCGTTCGGCGTTCATCGGGCCGCGGCCGGCGAGCACGTCGAAGAACTCGGTCCAGTCGATCTCGCTCATGTCGTACCGACCTGTCTCGGCGTTCCAGCGCAGGTTCGGGTCGGGCAGCGTGACACCGAGGGCCTCGGCCTGGGGGACGAGCATCGAGACGAAGCGCTGGCGCAGCTCGTCGTTCGAGAACCGCTTGATCTTCCACGCCATCGACTGGGCCGAGTTGGGGGACTGCTCATCGGGGGGCCCGAACATCATCAGGCTCGGCCAGTACCAGCGGTCCACGGCGTCCTGCGCCATGCGCCGCTGCGCCGGCGTGCCCTGCATGAGCGACAGCAGGATCTCGAAGCCCTGGCGCTGGTGGAACGACTCCTCCTTGCAGATGCGCACCATGGCCCGGGCGTACGGCCCGTAAGACGCGCGGCACAGCGGCACCTGGTTGCAGATCGCCGCGCCGTCCACGAGCCACCCGATCGCGCCCATGTCGGCCCAGGTCGGGGTGGGGTAGTTGAAGATCGACGAGTACTTCGCCTTGCCGTCGATCAGGTCCTGCGTCATCTGCTCGCGCGGCATCCCGAGCGTCTGCGCCGCCGAGTACAAGTACAGACCGTGGCCCGCTTCGTCCTGCACTTTCGCCATCAGGATCGCCTTGCGCTTCAGGCTCGGTGCGCGGGTGATCCAGTTGCCCTCGGGCTGCATCCCGATGATCTCCGAGTGCGCGTGCTGCGAGATCTGACGGATGAGCGTCTTGCGGTACGCCTCGGGCATCCAGTCGCGCGGCTCGACCCGGGAGTCGGCCGCGATGATCTGCTCGAAGCGCTCCTCGGGGGTGCTGGACGTGGTCATCTTCGACTCCGATGTTTTACAGAACGATCGTTCAGATATTATGCCAGACATGGAGAGGCCCACGAAAGCGATGATGGCGCGCGACCTCGCCTCGGCATCCCTCGGCATGGTCGTCGAGCACGACGAGCCCGGTCGCGCCGTCGTGTCCATGCTCGTGCGCGAGGACATGACGAACGGCTTCGGCATCACGCACGGCGGCCTGGTGTTCGCGCTCGCCGACACGGCCTTCGCGATCGCGTGCAACGAGGACGAGCGCATCACGGTCGCCCAGGGCGCCGACATCACGTTCCTGACGTCCACGGTGGCGGGGCAGACCTTGACCGCGACCGCGGTGCGCCGCGCCCGCCGCGGGCGCGTGGGCCTGTACGACGTCACGGTCGCCGACGAGACCGGCGACGTCGTGGCGGAGATGCGCGGCCGCTCGCTCACGACCGACCGCACCGTCGCGGAGTAGGTCAGGCCTTGGAGAGCTCCTTCTCGACGAGCGTCAGCACGTCGTACTGCGCGACGAGCTCGTCGCGCTGATTGCGGATCACGGCATCCCACCGCACTTCGCCGTACTCGTCCGTCTCGCGCGGGGTGATCTGCTTCGCGGTGAGCTCGACCCGGATCTCATCGCCCGGCGACACGGGTGTCACGAAGCGCAGATTCTCGAGGCCGTAGTTCGCCAGCACCGGCCCGGGCGCGGGGTCGACGAACAGGCCGGCCGCCCACGAGACGAGCAGATATCCGTGCGCGACCCGCCCGGGGAAGAAGGGGTTGGCGGATGCCGCTTCCTCGTCCATGTGGGCGTAGAACGTGTCGCCGGTGAAGTGGGCGAACGTCTCGATGTCGGCGAGGGTCACTTCGCGCGTGTCCGACACGACCTGATCGCCGAGCCGCAGGTCGGTGAGCGACTTGCGGAACGGGTGCACGCCCCCGGGCTGCGCGGCGGCGCCCGGATGCCACACGCCGGTGAGCGCGGTGAGCATGTCGGGCGAGCCCTGCACCGCGGTGCGCTGCATGTGATGCAGCACGGCCCGGATCCCGCCGAGCTCCTCGCCCCCACCGGCGCGCCCCGGACCGCCGTGCACGAGGTTCGGCAGCGGCGAGCCGTGACCGGTGGAGGAGCGCGCGTCGTCGCGGTCCAGCAGCAGCACGCGTCCGTTGAACGCCGAGATGCGTCCGATGAGCTCGACGGCGACCGCCGGGTCGTGGGTGGCGATGCTCGTGACGAGCGATCCGCCGCCGCGGGCGACCAGATCCGCGGCCTCCGCCGTGGTCTCGTACGGCAGGATCGACGCGACGGGGCCGAACGCCTCCACCTCGTGCACGGCCGGGGCCGCGGCATCCGCGAACCGCAGCAGGATCGGCGCGACGAACGCGCCGTCGGGGGCCGGTCCCACCGAACCGTCGGCGTGCGTCACGGACGGCGCCTCGGTCGAGCCGATCACGATCTCGCCGCCGGCCGCCTGCAGCCGCGCGACCTGGCGGAGCACTTCGTCGCGCTGCGCGGTCGAGGCGAGCGGGCCCATCGTGACGCCGTCCGCGAGCGGATCGCCGACCACGACGCGTTCGGACAGGCGCGTGCGGATCGCGTCGATCACCGCGTCGACGGATGCCGAGGGCACGAGCGACCGGCGGATCGCGGTGCACTTCTGCCCGGCTTTCGAGGTCAGCTCGGTGACGAGCTGTCGCACGAACGCCTCGAACTCCGGCGTGCCGGGCTCGGCGTCCGGACCGAGGATCGAGGCGTTGATCGAGTCGGTCTCGCTCGAGAACCGCACGCCGCCGGTCTGCACGCACTCGTGCGCGCGGAGCTTCTCGGCGGTCGCGGCACTGCCGGTGAACGCCACGAGGTCGCCCAGGCGCAGGTGATCGAACAGGTCGGGCACCGGTCCGCTCACGAGCTGCAGCGCGCCGTCCGGGACGAGACCGGTCTCGACGAGGATCCGCACGCACGCCTCGGTCAGGTAGCCCGTCGGCGTCGCCGGCTTGATCAGGGTCGGCATCCCGGCGAGGAAGGCGGGGGCGAGCTTTTCGAGCGCGCCCCACACGGGGAAGTTGAACGCGTTGATCTGCACAGCCGCGCCCGGCAGTCGGGTGTAGATGTGACGTCCGAGGAACGAGCCGTCCTTCGAGAGCGGCTCGACGGGTCCGTCGACGTACACGTGGGCGTTCGGCATCTCGCGCCGGCCCTTGCCCGAGTAGGAGAACAGCACGCCGATGCCGCCGTCGATGTCGACCCACGAATCGGCTTTCGTCGCTCCGGTCCGCGTCGAGATCTCGTAGAGCTCGTCCTTGCGCTCGGTCAGCGCGAGGGCGAACTGCTTGAGCAGCACCGCGCGCCGGTGGAACGTGAGTGCGCCGAGGCTGCGCTGCCCCACGGTCCGGGCGTAGGCGAGCGCACCGGCGAGATCGAGCCCCGCGGTGCTGACGCGGGCGACTTCCGCACCGGTCGTCGCATCGCGCACGAGCGTCGATTCGGCATCCGCGTCGGGGGACCACCAGTGGCCCTGGACGTAACTCGGCAGCGTCATCCGGTCTCCCATCGGTAGAACCCCTCTCCGGTCTTCCGTCCGAGCCGGCCTTCGGCCACCATCCGGCGCAGCAGCTCGGGCGGGGCGAAGCGCTCGCCGAGCCGCGCGTGAAGCTCCTCGGCGATGCCGAGGCGTACGTCCAGGCCCACGAGATCCGTCGTCCGCAGGGGGCCGATCGGATGCCGGTACCCGAGCGTCATGGCGGCGTCGATGTCCTCGGCCGTGGCGATCCCCTCCTCGAGCATGCGGATCGCCTCGAGACCCAGGGCGACGCCGAGCCGGCTCGAGGCGAATCCCGGGGAGTCGCGCACCACGATCGGCGTCTTGCCGAGGGCGTCGACCCACCCGCGTGCGGCGTCGACGACCTCGTCGTCGCTCGCCCGCCCCCGGACGATCTCGACGAGCGCGGAGGCCGGAACCGGATTGAAGAAGTGCAGCCCGACGAAGCGCCCGGGGCGGCGGAGCGGGGCGGCGAGCTCATCGATCGGGATCGACGACGTGTTCGAGGCGAGCACGGTGCTGTCGGGCGTTGCCCTCTCCACGCGCTCGAGCGCCTGCCTCTTCAGCTCCGCATCCTCCGGGACCGCCTCGACGACGAGTGCGCAGTCCGCGAAGGCGGCGGCATCCGTTCCGGTCGACAGCGCGTCGACCAGCTCGTCGGCGGTGAGCACCGTCGCGCCGCGCTCGAGCGATCGGGTGATGTCTCGGCGGATGCGCACGGTCGCGTCCTCGGCTGCGGCCGCGTCGCGCTCGACGACGACGACGCTGCTGCCGGCGAGGAGGAACGCGTGGGCGATCCCGGAGCCCATCCGCCCGCCGCCCAGCACGCCGACCGTGCGCGGCGCTCTCACCGGGCCGCCGATCGCTCGAGGAACGCGGTCATGCGCCGGTGCTTCTCGGGACTCTCGAACAGCTCCGCCTGCAGTTCTCCGTCGATCTCGGGATGCCGCTCCCGCGGTGCCCGCAGTGCGCGTTTGGTGTGCCGGGTGGCGAGCGCATCGTTCGCCGCGATGCGGTCCGCGATCGCATGGGCGGCGGGCAGCAGCTCCTCAGACGGATGCAGGCTCGAGACCAGGCCGATCGCGAGTGCTTCGTCGGCCTCGATGATCCGGCCGGTCAGCAGCATCTCGTTCGCACGGCCGTCCCCGACGATCTCGCGCAGACGCCACGTGGCGCCTGCCGCCGCGAGGATGCCGAGCCGGGGCTCGGGGTTGCCGATCCTCATCGCGCCGGTCCCGATGCGGATGTCGGCCGCGTACGCGAGCTCGGCGCCGCCCCCCAGTGCGTAGCCGTCGATCGCCGCGATCACCGGCATCGGCAGCGCACCGACGCGTCCGAACGCGGTCGCGTTGATACCGCGGAGCGCGTCGGCCGCGCGGCGATCGCGGAGCTGGGCGATGTCGGCGCCCGCGGCGAAGTCGCCGCCCGCGCCGGTCAGGATGAGTGTGCGGGGCTCGCGCTCGAGCGCATCGCACAGGTCGTGCAGTGCGTCCACGGTGGCCTGGTCGATCGCATTGCGCTTGTGCGGACGATCGAGGGTGGCCACGACCCGGTCGGGCAGGCGCTCGATGCGCAACGGGCCCATGTGCTGCTCCTGACTGCGGTGTCCGGCCGCCGGTCCATTACCGACCGAGCGTTCAGGAAATCAGTATGCCAGGCATGCCCGCGCGGGCAAACCCGGGCGGCGGGTGTCAGACTGAGCGGGTGACCGACGCCCCGGCATCCGCCCCCGCCCGTCGCGGACGACCGGGCTATGACCGCGACCAGATCCTCGCGGCGGCCGTCGAGGTGTTCATCGCGCACGGGTACGACGCGACGTCGGTCGCCGCGGTCGCCGAGCGGCTGGGACTGACGAAATCGGCTCTGTACCACCACTTCGACTCGAAGGAGCATCTGCTCGGCGTCGCCCTCGATGAGGCTCTGGGTGGCCTCGAGGGTGTGCTCGCGCAGCCGGGTGCGAGTGCGGGCGCCGCCGGCGAGCGGCTCGAGTTCGTGCTGCGCGGAGCCGTCCGCGTGCTCGTCGAGAAGCTGCCGTACGTCACCCTGCTGCTGCGCGTCCGCGGCAACACCGAGGTCGAGCGCGATGCCCTCGAGCGCCGCCGCGCGTTCGACCACCGCATCACCGCCCTCGTGCGCGATGCGCAGACGGAGGGCTCGGTGCGCGCCGACGTCGACCCGTCCGTGGCGACCCGCCTCGTGTTCGGCATGGTCAACTCGATCGTGGAGTGGTACCGCCCGACGGGCGCCGAAGGCGCCGACGACCTCGCCGACGACGTGCTGCGCGTCGCGCTGGACGGTCTGCGCACCCGCTGAGCGGCGCGCGCGACTCGGCCTTCGCGGCCCTTCGAATCGCTCGCGGCCCGTCATGCACGGCGTGCCGCGAGGCGGCGCACGTGCCGCGACCGCGGGGCGGCGCGAGCGGGCCGGCTCAGAGCGTGGCGAGCGCCTGCTCGAGATCGGCCAACTGGTCCTCGGAGCTCTCGATGCCGACCGACAGCCGGACGACCTCCTCGGGGACGGCGAGCTCGGTGCCTCGCACGGAGGCGTGCGTCATCGCGTCCGGGTAGTTCACGAGCGACTCGACGCCGCCGAGCGACTCGGCGAGCTGGAACACGCGCGTGGACTCCGCGAACCTCCGTGCCGCTGCGCCGTCGGCGAGGGCGAGCGAGACGATGCCGCCGAACGCCGACATCTGCGACGCCGCCAGCTCGTGACCCGGGTGCGAGGACAGCCCGGGGTAGTACACCTTCGCGACGCGATCGTGGCCTTCGAGGAAGGACGCGACGGCGGCCGCGTTCTCGCTGTGGCGCTGCATCCGGATGTCGAGCGTCTTGATTCCGCGCGTCGTGAGGAACGCGTCCATGGGTCCTGAGACCGCGCCGGCGGCGAACTGCAGGAACCCGACGCTCTCGGCCAGGGCGTCGTCGTTCATCACGAGCGCGCCGCCCACGACGTCGGAGTGCCCGCCGAGGTACTTCGTCGCAGAGTGGACGACGACGTCCGCCCCGAGCCGCAGCGGCTGCTGCAGGGCCGGGGACGCGAACGTGTTGTCGACCACGACCAGGGCACCGGCATCCCGTCCGAGCTTCGCGAGACCCGCGATGTCGGTGATGCGCAGCAGCGGGTTGCTCGGCGTCTCGACCCACAGCACCTTCGCGGGCTTCTCCTCGAGTGCCGCGGCCACCTGGCTGAGATCGCTCATGTCCACGACCCGCAGGCCCACGCCCCACGGTCCGAGGATCCGGGCGATGAGCCGGTAGGTGCCGCCGTACACGTCGTCGGACAGGAGCACGTCGTCGCCGGGCTTCAGCACCGCGCGCAGCAGCGCGTCCTCGGCAGCGAGACCCGACGAGAACGACAGACCGTGGCGGCCGTGCTCGATCGCGGCGAGCTGGGTCTGCAGCGCCGTGCGGGTCGGGTTGCCGCTGCG
>JASBUD010000134.1 GCA_030148105.1 Microbacterium sp.
CGGGAACCGCGACACGCCCGGTTTGCCGGGTGCTGCAATATCACGTATGCTTGATCTTTGGTGCGTTATGCCTTATCGGCGTGTCTGCGCACCGACTCCCACCCAAACCGCAGACCGACCGGTCTGCTGAGCGTTAGCGAGTGTATGGCGAAGAAAGACGGTGTCATCGAGATCGAAGGCGTGATCTCCGAGGCCCTGCCCAACGCGATGTTCCGCGTCGAGCTGAGCAACGGGCACAAAGTCCTCGCCACGATCTCGGGCAAGATGCGGCAGAACTACATCCGCATCATTCCGGAGGACCGCGTCGTCGTGGAGCTGAGCCCCTACGACCTCACGCGCGGCCGCATCGTCTACCGCTACCGCTAGGCCGGTCGAGAAGTAACACCCCAGGCTCCGGCCTGCCCGGTGAAGACAGCGAACAGGAAACATCATGAAGGTCAACCCCAGCGTCAAGCCCATCTGCGATCACTGCAAGGTGATCCGCCGTCACGGCGTCGTCATGGTCATCTGCAAGTCGAACCCGCGCCACAAGCAGCGCCAGGGCTAGTCCACAGATTTCGTTCCGGATGCCGGTGCCCCGGCATCCGGAACACCACACAACTGAACACACACTCGGCAGGACCAGAACCTCTTCGGAGGGGACACCTCGGGCTGGAGGCCCGGGCACCGGCTCTGCTCCACACCTCCACTTCACTCTCAGGAGAACCGCATGGCACGTCTTGCCGGCGTTGACATCCCGCGCGACAAGCGCGTGGTGATCGCCCTCACGTACATCTACGGCGTTGGTCCGAACCGCTCGAAGGACATCCTCGCAGCGACCGAGATCAGCCCCGACATCCGCGTCAAGGACCTCACGGACGACCAGCTCATCGCGCTGCGCGACCACATCGAGGGCACCTACAAGGTGGAGGGTGACCTGCGCCGCGAGGTCGCCGCCGACATCCGCCGCAAGGTCGAGATCGGTTCGTACCAGGGCCTGCGTCACCGCCGCGGCCTTCCCGTGCACGGTCAGCGCACGAAGACCAACGCCCGCACCCGCAAGGGACCCAAGCGCACCGTCGCCGGCAAGAAGAAGGCGCGCTAAGCGCGGCCCCGGTTTAGGAGAACCAGAACATGGCACAGGCCAAGACCGCCGCGCGCAAGCCGCGTCGCAAGGAAAAGAAGAACATCGCGCTGGGCCAGGCCCACATCAAGTCGACGTTCAACAACACGATCGTCTCGATCACCGACCCCGCGGGCGCTGTCATCAGCTGGGCGTCCTCGGGCGGCGTGGGCTTCAAGGGCTCGCGCAAGTCGACGCCGTACGCGGCCGGCATGGCTGCGGAGTCCGCCGCCCGCCAGGCGCAGGAGCACGGCGTGAAGAAGGTCGACGTCTTCGTGAAGGGTCCGGGTTCGGGCCGCGAGACCGCGATCCGTTCCCTCCAGGCCGCCGGCCTCGAGGTGGGCTCCATCAACGATGTGACGCCGCAGGCGCACAACGGATGCCGCCCGCCCAAGCGCCGCCGCGTCTGACGCACTCCGCTGCGCCGGTCTGCTCGCGCCCGTTTCGGCTCGAGCAGGCCGCGCAGCGGTCATCATGCACGCCGGATGCCGCGCCGCCTGGCTGACGGCATCCCGAAGACAACTCAACACTCTCACCCATTGCACGTGTCATATAGCGGATACGTGATCGAAAGGAACACATAGTGCTCATCGCACAGCGTCCCACTCTGACCGAGGAGAAGATCGGCGAGTTCCGCAGCCGGTTCATCATCGAGCCGCTGGAGCCCGGTTTCGGTTACACGATCGGCAACGCGCTGCGTCGCAGCCTGCTCTCGTCGATCCCCGGCGCAGCCGTCACCAGCATCCGAATCGACGGCGTCCAGCACGAGTTCAGCACGATCCCCGGCGTGAAGGAAGACGTCACCGAGATCATCCTGAACATCAAGCAGCTCGTCGTCTCGAGCGAGCGCGATGAGCCGATCACCGCGTACCTGCGCAAGACGGGTGCCGGCGAGGTCACGGCCGCCGACATCTCCGCCCCCGCCGGCGTCGAGGTGCACAACCCCGAGCTCGTGATCGCGACCCTGAACGACACCGCGAAGTTCGAGCTCGAGCTCACGATCGAGCGCGGCCGCGGCTACGTCTCGGCGACGCAGAACCGCAACGAGTACGCCGAGTCGGGTCAGATCCCGATCGACTCGATCTACTCGCCGGTCCTCAAGGTCAGCTACCGCGTCGACGCCACCCGTGCCGGTGAGCGCACCGACTTCGACAAGCTCGTCCTGGACGTCGAGACGAAGAACTCGCTCGCCCCGCGCGACGCCGTCGCGTCGGCCGGTCGTACGCTCACCGAGCTGTTCGGCCTCGCCCGCGAGCTGAACGTCGAGGCCGAGGGCATCGAGATCGGCCCCGCGCCGGTCGAGACCGTCCTCTCCAACGAGCTGTCGATGCCGATCGAGGACCTGGACCTGTCGGTCCGCTCCTACAACTGCCTCAAGCGCGAGGGCATCAACACCGTGTCGGAGCTCGTCGCCCTGTCGGAGACGCAGCTGATGAACATCCGCAACTTCGGTCAGAAGTCGGTCGACGAGGTGCGCGACAAGCTCATCTCGCTCGGCCTGTCGCTGAAGGACTCGGTCCCCGGGTTCGACGGCGCGCACTTCTACGGCGGATACGACGACGAGACCGTCTGAGTTTCGGCTTTCGACCTTTAAGACACTGGAGTAACTGAGAATGCCCAAGCCCACGAAGGGTCCCCGCCTCGGCGGCGGTCCGGCCCACGAGCGCCTGCTGCTTGCGAACCTCGCTGCGGCGCTGTTCACGCACAAGTCCATCAAGACGACCGAGACCAAGGCCAAGCGCCTGCGTCCGCTCGCCGAGCGCCTCATCACGTTCGCCAAGCGCGGCGACCTGCACGCCCGTCGCCGGGTGCTGTCGGTCATCGGTGACAAGGAAGTCGTGCACGTCCTGTTCACCGAGATCGCGCCGCTGGTCGCGGACCGTGAGGGCGGCTACACCCGCATCACCAAGGTCGGCAACCGCAAGGGCGACAACGCGCCCATGGCCGTCATCGAGCTCGTGCTCGAGCCGGTGAGCCCGAAGCCGAAGAGCGCGAAGAAGTCGGCTGCGGCCGCTCCTGCTGCCGCTCCGGTCGCGTCGGAGGAGGCTCCGGCCGACGAGGCCGTGGCTTCGGAGGAGGCTCCGGCCGACGAGGCCGCCGCCGATGCCGGTGCAGAGTCGCCCGAGGAGGGCGCGGCGGCCCAGGCTGCTGCCGACGACGCGGTCGTCGAAGAGAAGGCCTGACCCTCTCGCACCTGCTGTTCCCGAGACCCGCGCCCCCGAGGGGCGCGGGTCTCTTGCTTTCGGGCGCGCTTGGTCGGCGCCTGTGCGCACAACTCCCGCAGTTCGATCGGCTGCACTCCGATGAGGCCCGGAATCCCGGTGCGCCGCTCCGGCGGAGACGTCGAAGTGCGGGAGTCATGATCCGCCGGCCGACGAGGAGTCCGATCGACGTGGATCTCGATCGGCGCTGAGGCGTTGATCTCCTCCTCCCCGGCGCCGCCAAAGCGGACGTTGTGCACAGATCGGGCCCCGATTCCTGATGGCGGGCGCGCCTGCCCGCACGCTGGCTCGTATGACTCCGATCTCCGCGCTCACGGTTCCCGATGAGCGGGTGCTGCACCGCCACGAACTGCTCGCGCTCGGGTACACCCCGCGGCGCATCACGGCGGCCGTACGTGACGGCTCCCTCGTGCGAGTGCGCCGGGACAGGTACGTCCGTCCCGGCACCGACCGTGCGGTCGCGGCGGCGGTGCGCATCGGTGGTCACCTGACGTGCGTTTCCGCACTCGCGGTCCTCGACCCCGAGGTCTTCGTCTTCGCGCACGATCACTTGCACGTTCACGCCGATCGTCAGGCGTCGCGGTTGCGCGGACCCGGCGTGAGTCACAAGCACTGGCGGAAGTCGGAGGCGGGCAACGTGCGGCTGAGCCGCCGCGGGCTCACCGAGCCTCCGGCGTCGCGACACCTGCTGGCGGTCGGAGACATCGTCGGACAGCTCGTGCGGTGCCTCCCCGAGCGCGAGGTCATCGCGACGCTGGACAGTCTCCTGCACCGACGGATTGTCGATGAGCCGTCTCTCCGGGAAGTGTTCCGCGCGCTCCCCGCACGGTACCGGCGCATCGTGGACCGTCTCGATGCGCGCGCCGAGTCGGGCACGGAATCGCTTCTTCGCTTGCTCCTCGTGGAGCTCGGCATTCCATTCGAGGTGCAGGTGCGGATCGCCGGCGTCGGGCGCGTGGACTTCATGATCGGCGGGTTCCTGATCATCGAGTGCGACAGCAAGGCCCATCACGAGGGCTGGGAGAAGCAGCGCTCGGACCGCCGCCGCGATATGGAGGCGGCAACCCGGGGCTACTGCACGCTTCGGATCCTCGCCGAGGACATGTTCCACCACTCCGAAGCCGTCCGCGAGGCTCTCCTGGGGCTGATGGCCGCGCACCGGCGCGCATAACGCCTGCTTTCCGGTCCGGGCCTGCCGCCGCCGACTCGGAGTTGCGCGGGACTCGGCGGTCGGGCCGGCATAAAGCAGGAGTTGCGCGCACGGACGCGCAGAGACATGCGGCGACCCCCGCCCTAGGCTGGAGCGATGAGCCCGACGATCCCGCAGCACCCCGAGGTGACCTTCCGGCCGGCGACCGAGGCGGACATCGGCGCGATCCACGCGGCGGTGGCCGCGGCGGACCGGGTGGACCACCCGAGCTGGGTGACACCGCGCGAGGACATCGCGGACATGTTCGAGCTCTCGCACGTGGATCCTGCGCGCGACACACTGCTCGCGGTCCTGCCCGACGGCGAGGTCGTCGCGATGGCCCATGCGATGCTCCACCCGAACACCGCGGAAGAGCGGCACGCCTATCTGCAAGGCACCGTCCGCCCCGACCACCGGCGCCGCGGCATCGGCACCGCACTCATCGCGTGGACCTACGCGCGCACGCGCGAGCTGCTCGACGAATCGGGCTCGGACGCGCCCGCCGCGATCTACCAGTACGTCGACGAGGAGAACGCGGATGCCGCCACCCTCGGCGAACGGCTGGGCCTTGTGACCGAGCGCTGGTTCAGTTCGATGCAGCGCGATCTGGCCGAGCCCATCGACGCGCCCACCAGGCCCGAGGACGTCGAGGTCGTGGCCTACACGCCCGACCGCGCAGAGGATGTCCGCATCACTCGCAACGACGCGTTCCGCGACCACTGGGGCAGCCTGCCCAGCCCGCCCGAGCGGTGGGAGCAGTTCGTCAACGGACCGTTCCTGCGGCCCGACCTGTCCACCCTCGCCCTGATCGACGGGCGGATCGTGGCGTTCTGCCTGGCTTCGGTGAACGAGGAGGACTGGGTCGCCCTCGGCGCGCCGAACACGTACATCGATCTGATCGGCGTCGTGCGCGATCAGCGCGGTCGGCGGCTCGCTCCGCTCGTGATCGCCGGCACGCTCGAGGCGGCGCGCGCGGCGGGGCTCGAGCAGGCCGTGCTCGACGTCGACACCGAGAGCAAGACCGGCGCGAATACGCTGTACGAGCGCCTCGGGTTCACCTCGACGCACCGCCAGCAGGCGCTGGTGCAGCGGCTCTAGAACCTACTGCGGCAGCGGCAGGTCGGGGTGCGCCCGCCGGTAGGCGCGCATCTCGACCTCGTACTCGGCGAGCGCCCGCTGCAGCTCGGCGGCCTCGAGCCCCTCCTCGACGGCGTCGGCGAAGATCCGCCCGCCCGCCATGCCCGGGTGGATCTGGTCGCCCGCGAGCAGATCGGTGTGCGGGGCGATCGCGCCGGACCAGTCCGCGACCACGACGCCCGGGTGGGACGCGGCGAAGGCCGCGAGGTCGGCATTCACACCCGGGATCCAGTCGCGCGGCGCGAATGCGTTCACGAGCACGAGCTCGCGGTCGGGACCGACGATCTGCGCCATCTGCTCCATCGCGTCGGGGCTGAGCGGTCCGTTCGTGCCGAGCGCGACGACGACGTACGGACGCAGCTGTCCGGCCGAGGCGAGGGACTGAAGGATGCCGGGCCCGGCATACGTCGAGCGCGAGACCTCGGCATCCACCTGGATCCCCGGCATCTCCTCCAGCAGCGCCGGCGCCGACGCGAGCATGACCGAATCGCCGACCGCGGTGACCTCGTCGCCCGTCACGGGATCGGGGGAGGGCACGGGCCGGGGGTCGCCGACCGGTGGGGGCGTCCGGGTCTCGGACTCGGCGGGAGCGGCATCCGGAGCATCTTGCACCGCGTCGGCGCCGGCGAGAACCGCCGCCTGACCCGAGGAGACCTCGGGGGCAGCGGCGATCGCGGCCGTGGTCCCGCCGAGCAGCACGACACCGGCGGCGACCGCGCCGAGCGCCCGGACCCGCGCGCGGGGGGAGCCGGACAGGCGCGCGCCCAGACGCGCGAGGGATCCGCGGAAGCCGTGGCGACGCACGGGGGTCTCGAGCAGCCGGTACGACAGCTCGGCGATGACGAGGGTGAGGACGAGTGTCAGCACGCCGATCCAGATCGGGATGCCGGTCTCGGGGCCACCGCCGACGAACCCGGCGGTCAGAAGTACGAGCAGCGGCCAGTGCCAGAGGTAGAGCCCGTACGACCGATCGCCGACCCAGCGCAGCGGCGCGGCATCCAGCGCCAATCCGAAGCGGGACCCGGGCCACACACCCGCGACGATCGCGACCGCGCTGCACAGGCTCGCCGCGAGCACGGCTCCCGGAAAAGTCGCCGGGGTGGGGCTCGGCGGCACGAGCGCGAGGGACCCGAGCCCGGCAAGAGCCGCGCCGCCGACCCACGTCGCCCATCGCGGTGCCTCCGCGGGCGCGTGACCGAGCCTGCCCTGCAGCACGAATGCGAGCGCGATGCCGAGCAGGATGCCGAACGCATGGGTGTCGGTGCCGAAGTAGGCCCTCGTGACGTCGCCCCCCGTCGCGACGATCGTGCCCATCCACGCGGCCGACGCGCCGGCGAGGAGGAGCGCGGCACCGGCCC
>JASBUD010000147.1 GCA_030148105.1 Microbacterium sp.
CGCGGTCGAGGTCCCAGAACGTCAGTCCGTGGTTCTCGATCTCGAGGTCGGGGTGCGTGCGCTGCACGTACTCGAGCGGATCGATGTCGGCCATCAGGTGACCGCGGACCCGGAACGAATTGATGAGCTCCTGCACGCGAGCGGTCTTGTCCACGCGCTCGGCGAGGTCGACGTTGATGTCGCTGCCCCAGTGGATCGGGGCGTACGGGATGCGGAGCGCGGCGAAGATGTCCTCGTAGAAGTTGCGCTGGCCGATCAGGAGCTCGTGCACCTTCTTCAGGAACTCGCCGGAGCCCGCACCCTGGATGACGCGGTGGTCGTACGTGCTGGTCAGCGTGATCGTCTTGCCGATCGCGAGCTCGTTGAGGGTCTTCTCGCTCGCCCCCTGGAACTCGGCCGGGTACTCCAGGGCGCCGGCACCGACGATGCAGCCCTGCCCCTTCATCAGACGCGGGACGGAATGGACCGTGCCGATGCCACCGGGGTTGGTCAGCGAGATCGTCGTCCCCTGGAAGTCCGCGGCCGTGAGCTTGTTGTTCCGGGCGCGCGTGACGAGGTCCTCGTACGAGGCCAGGTACTCGTTGAACGTGAGCGTGTCGGCGCGCTTCAGGCTCGGCACGAGGAGCGCGCGCGTCCCGTCCGGCTTGGGCAGGTCGATCGCGATGCCGAGGTTGATGTGCGCGGGTGCGACGACCGACGGCTTGCCGTCGATCTCGGCGTAGAAGACGTTCTGACTCGGGAACTCCTTGAGAGCGCGGATGAGCGCCCACCCGATCAGGTGCGTGAAACTCACCTTGCCGCCGCGGGTGCGCGACATGTGGTTGTTGATCACGATGCGGTTGTCGATCATCAGCTTGGCCGGGATCGTCCGCACGCTCGTGGCGGTCGGGACGGTCAGCGACTCGTCCATGTTGACCGCGAGCGTCTTGGTCATGCCCTTGAGGACGGTGACCTTGTCTTCTTCCGAGTTCGCCGCTCCCGCGGACGGCGCCGCGGTCGGCGCCTGGGCCGGGATCGGCTGGCGGGCCGCGGGACGTGCCGTCGTCCGGGCGACCGGCTGACTTCCGACGACAGGAATCGGGGCCGTCACCGGGTGGGCGTCGCTCGGGGCGGCGCCCTCCGATCGGGTCTGCGTGGGCGGGGCCGACGGGGCGGCCGCTGCCGGCTGCGTCGTGGATGCCGCCGGCGCGGGGGGAGCGGCATCCGGTGCCGGCGTCCCGTCCGCGGGCCGGTAGGCCTCGAGGATCGGCCACCAGGCCTTGTCTACTGAGTTCTTGTCGGCCGTGTACTGCTCGTAGAGTTCTTCGACGAGCCACTCATTGGCTCCGAACTCGCCTTCGCTCGACACCCCGACGCCCGTGACCTGGCTCGACACGCTCGATCGCCCGCTTTCGTGAAGTTCGTGGGAGCGCGCGGCACCCGATTCAGCGGCATCCGCGCACGACTGTCAAGCCTAACCCCATCGTGGCCGCCGCCGCCGGGGCGAAGCCGGTAGTGATACGCAGGATCGGGCATCGTTATGCCCGCGGAAAGAATCACTAATCTGGCCAGCATGGAGTTCTACGGCGAGCAGCCCGATGTCGATCTGACCTACTCCGATGTCTTCCTGGTGCCGCGGCACTCCGACGTCACCAGTCGCCTGGACGTCGACCTGGCGCCGAACGACGGCACGCCGGCGACGATCCCGCTCGTCTCCGCGAACATGAACTCCGTCACGGGCGCGCGCCTGGCAGCGACCCTCGCTCGTCGCGGCGGGCTCGGGGTGCTGCCACAGGACATGCCGCTGCAGGAGCTCGACGCGGCGATCCGCTGGGTGAAGGACCAGCCGGTGCGCTGGGACACGCCGTTGGTGCTGCCGGGGGATGCGACCGTGGCGGATGCCGCGCGCCTGTTGCCCGCCACCGAGGGCCACGGCATCGTCGTCGCCGACACCATAGGCCAGCGCCTGCACATCGACGACGTGCAGGGGATCGTCCCGGCCATCCGGCTCGGATCGGCGCTGCCGGACGCGCGCTTGGGAGATCTCGTCCGCGGACGGACGGCATCCCTCGACGCCGACGACGTGGAGAGCGCCCGGCACGCGTTCGACCTGCTCGTCGCCGCGGATGCCGAGACCGTCTGCGTCCTGCACCACGGCTTCGTCGTGGGGACGCTGTCGCGCCGCAGCGCGCTGCGCTCGACGCTGTACCGACCGGCCGTCGACGGGTCGGGGCGCCTGGGTGTCGCCGCGGCGGTCGGCATCAACGGCGATGTGGCGGCGAAGGCGCAGGCGCTGGCCGCCGCCGGTGTCGACGTGCTCGTCGTCGACACGGCGCACGGGCACCAGGACGGCATGCTCCGGGCGCTGCGCACCGTCGCCGACCTCGATCTCGGCATCCCGATCGCCGCGGGCAACATCGTGACCGCCGACGGCGTGCAGGACCTCGTCCGCGCCGGCGCGACGATCCTCAAGGTCGGCGTGGGTCCGGGCGCGATGTGCACGACCCGCATGATGACCGCCGTCGGCCGCCCGCAGTTCTCCGCCGTGCTCGAGACGGCGGAGGCCGCGCGCGTCCTCGGCGCGCACGTCTGGGCCGACGGGGGCGTCCGCTACCCCCGGGACGTCGCCCTCGCGCTCGCGGCGGGAGCGGCATCCGTCATGATCGGCTCGTGGTTCGCCGGGACGATCGAGGCTCCGGGCGAGCTCCTGGTCGATGAGGCGGGGCGCGCCTACAAGGAGTCCTGGGGCATGGCATCGACCAAGGCCGTGCACGGCCGGTTCGGCCGGCTGGATCCATACGAGCTCGCCCGCAAGGAGCTGTTCGCCGAGGGCATCTCGTCGTCCAAGATCTATCTGGATCCGCTGCGGCCGGGCCTGGAGGATCAGCTGGACATGATCACCTCGGGCGTGCGGTCCTCGTTCACGTACGCCGGCGCTTCCTCGGTCGCCGAGTTCCGCGAGCGTGCCCGCGTCGGCCTGCAGTCCGCCGCCGGGTACGAGGAGGGCAAGGCGCTCCCGGTCTCCTGGTAGCGCTCTCCCTCCCGCCCTCCCGCCCGCAGATTGGCGACACCTTCCTGCGATGGCGATTGAGTTTTCGTAGGGCCATCGCAGGCATCTGGCGCCATCGATCGCGGACGAACGCTCAACGCCCCGGGCGGGGCATGACGCTCGGGAGGCCGGCGCGCGTCAGGATGTCCCACAGCTGTGCCGGCCGTTGCAGCTGGGGAGTGCGCCACCGGGAAACTCGGCGCACGATGCGCCGCAGCGCGTCCTCGCGATCCTTCTCCTCGATCAGGGCCTGCGCGGGGGTTCGTCCGCGCAGGATCGCCGCGTCGATGTACTTCCCGACTCCGTCGAACTCGCCCACGTGGTCCCACTCCTGCCAGAAGAAGTCGGTGCGCACGATCCGCCCATCGGGCAGGACGAATGGATGCTGCAGCTCCGGTGACGGGAAACCCAGCGCATCGATCACGATCCGGCTCTGCGACTCGCGCACACTGTCCGAGTCCGCGGAGGCGAATTCCGCCATGCGGCGCGCACGCACCTCGCCGCGTCCGCGGTACTCATCCGCTCCCGCACGCAGTTCGCCCAAGCTGAGCAGTGGGCCGCCTGTCCGCCGGGACCAGAGGGCTCGGTCAGCGACGACGACGCCCATGGTGAACGAATGTGCCGCCGCCATGTCGAGGATTGTCTGGCCGGGCGTGGTTATCCAGTGGTCGCCCCAGGCTGTGACCTGCACACGCGCCATGTCCCGGGTGTGCCGCCGCAGGTTGCCGGTCGTGCGTCCGCCGCTCGTCCGCTCCACGCTGACATCGACGCGGTCGCCGGCGTCGCCGAGCATGTCGATGCCCCAGAGCGCGCACGCCGCCGCGTGCGAGAAGACCGTGCCGCGCGATGTCCGACTCGCGGCTTCCCAGACGCGCTGCGCGTGCTGATCGATCGGCTTCAGAACCGACCACGTCGAGCTCGTGACGAAAGACCCGGGTGCGACGCGGATGAGTTCGCCTCGCTCGATCCGGCGGGCGAGCCGCCGTTCGTTGACTCCGTCGATCGACTCGCGCCGTCGGTAAACGCGGTCCAGCGGGGGCTCGAGAAGGTTCGTCATCCGTGAATCCTCGGCGACGGTGATCTGCGCGGTGCCATGACCCACGCATGTGTGGATGGCACCGGTTCGCCCGACACCTGGGGAGGAGCCGGGGATGCCGCGCCGAGCCGCCATGGTCGGATCCCCGTTCGGCGCCACATCTCTGCGATGGCGGCTGAGGTTTCATAGGGCCATCGCAGTTCGGTGTAGCCAACGAGCGAATCGGAATCGCGGGCGTCGACGGGGAGTGCCTGCCGTAGACTGGGCGGTACGATGGACGACCCCCCCAGTAGACGCTCGCCCCACTGCCGCGCCTCCCGAGAAGGGGGTGATGCGTGATGGATTACGTCATGCTCGGCGTGGGGCTCCTGCTCACGGTCGGCACCGGCCTCTTCGTCGCCAGCGAGTTCGCGCTGGTCAACCTCGATCGCGCCGATCTGGAAGCGCGACGGGATGCCGGTGAATCGCGTCTCTCGCTGACGATCAGCGCTCTGCGCATCACCTCGACGCACCTCTCCAGCGCGCAGCTCGGCATCACGCTGACCACGCTCCTGACCGGTTATGCGATGGAGCCGGCGATCTCGAACCTGCTCCGACCCGTGTTCACCGCATGGGGCATGCCCCCGAGCCTCGTCTCGCCGCTCGCGGTGATCATCGCGATCACGATCGCGACCGTGCTGTCGATGATCCTCGGCGAGCTCGTGCCGAAGAACTTCGCACTCGCGATCCCGCGGCAGACCGCCAAACTCGTCATGCCCTTCCAGGTCGCGTTCACGACGGTGTTCCGTCCCGCGATCGTCGTCCTCAACGGCAGCGCGAACGGCGTGCTGCGGATGATCGGGATCGAGCCGAAGGAGGAGCTCTCGGGCGCACGCACCGCCGAGGAGCTGTCGAGCCTCGTCCGCCGATCGGCTTCGGCCGGCGTGCTCGAGGAGGACACGGCCACTCTGCTGAACCGCAGCCTCACGTTCGCCCGGCTGAGCGCCGCCGACGTGATGACGCCGCGGCCCAGCATCCACGCGCTCTCCGTCGTGGATTCCGCCGACGACGTGATCCAGCTCGCCCGCCGCACCGGCCACAGCCGGTTCCCCGTGTACGACGAGTCGATGGACGACATCACCGGCATCGTGCACCTGAAGGCCGCCGTCGGCGTCCCGCGCGGGCGCAGGGCGGACGTCCCCGCCGCGGCGCTCGCGACGGAACCGCTGCGCGTGCCCGAAGCCGTGCACCTGGACACCCTCGTCGCCGAGCTCCGTGCCCGCGGCTACCAGATGGCGATCGTCGTGGACGAGTACGGCGGCACCGCCGGCGTCGTCACCCTCGAGGACCTCGTGGAGGAGATCGTGGGCGAAGTGCTCGACGAGCACGACCGCCGCCGCGCGGGCATCGTGCGCACCGACACGTCGGTCACCTTCCCGGGCGATCTCCGACCCGATGAGGTGCTCGATCGCACCGGCATCCGCATTCCCGAAGGCGACGTGTACGACACCGTGGGCGGCTACATCATGAGCGTGCTCGAGCGCATCCCGGTCGTCGGCGACCGGGTCGAGGTGGAGGACGGGACACTGGACGTGCAGCGCATGGACGGCCGGCGCATCGACCGCGTCCGCTTCACGCACACCCCGACCGCGGACCAGCGCGAGGCGGCCGAGGCGGGTGAGCGCTCATGAGCGACTGGGCAGGCATCGCGTGGCTGTTCGTGCTGCTGGCGTTCAACGCGTTCTTCGTCGGGGCGGAGTTCGCCGTCATCTCGGCGCGTCGTTCGCAGATCGAACCGCTTGCCGAGAAGGGTTCGCGCGCCGCGAAGACCGCGCTGTACGCGATGGAGCACGCCACGCTCATGCTCGCGACGAGCCAGCTGGGCATCACGATCTGCTCGCTGCTGATCCTGAACGTCTCGGAGCCGGCGATCCACCACCTGCTCGCGGAGCCGCTCGGACTCACCGGGCTCGCCGAGGGCACCGTCGACGTCATCGCGTTCGTCGTCGCTCTCCTGCTCGTTTCGTACCTGCACGTCGTCTTCGGTGAGATGGTGCCGAAGAACCTCGCGTTCTCCGTGCCGGACCGTGCCGTGCTGATGCTCGCGACCCCGCTCGTCTGGGTCTCCCGGCTGTTCCACCCGGTGATCGTGTCGCTCAACTGGATCGCCAACCACATCGTTCGGCTGTTCCGCGTCGAGCCGAAGGACGAGGCCGCGTCGACCTTCACGCTCGAAGAGGTCACCACGATCGTGAACCAGTCGCGCATCGAGGGCATCCTCGACGACTCGGCCGGAACGGTGTCGGCGGCGCTGGAGTTCACCGACAAGAAGGCGAGCGACATCGCGGTGCCGCTCAGCCAGCTCGTGACCCTGCCCGAGACGGTCACCCCGGCGACGATCGAGAAGGCGGTCGCGCGGTACGGCTTCTCGCGGTACGTGATCGTGGATGCCGAGCAGTCGCCGGTCGGGTACGTCCACCTGAAGGACATCCTGCGTGCGGCGGAGGGGCCGGACGCGCCGGAGGACGTGGCGCGGTCGATTCCGAGCAAGCGCATCCACCAGATGGTTCCCGTGCTCGAGACGACCGACCTCGAGGACGCGCTCGCGCTCATGCGACGCGCGGGGCGCCACCTCGCGCGCGTGCGGGACACGGAGGGGCGGACCACCGGCGTGCTGTTCCTCGAGGACATCATCGAGGAGCTCATCGGCGAAGTGCAGGACGCGACGCGCCGCCGCGCGTGAGCGCAGAGCCATCGACGCGCCGCCGCGCGTGAGCGCGGAGATTCAGGGGCGGGCGCGGAGGTACTGGGCGGGCCAGTAGTCGATCTGTTCGCCCAGTTCGGTCGACGCGCGCAGGGCGAAGTGCGGGTCGCGCAGCCACTCGCGCGCGGCCAGGACCGCGTCGGCGTCCCCGGCCTGCAGGATCTCTTCGGCCTGCGTGCCCGAGGTGATCAGGCCCACGGCGCCGACCGGCACGCCGGCACCGGCCCGCACGGCAGACGCGAAGGGCACCTGATAACCGGGTCCGATCACGACCTCCTGGTGCGCGGCGAGTCCGCCGCTGGAGATGTCGGAAAAATGCGCGCCGTGCTCGGCCGCCCAGCCCGCGACCTCGGTCGTCTCGGGAACGTCCCAGCCGCCCTGCGCCCAGTCGGATGCCGAGAACCTCACCAGCAGTGCGACGCCGGGCGCGGCATCCCGAACCGCGTCGACCACGCGCAGCAGCAGGCGTGCCCGGTTCTGCAGCGACCCGCCGTACTCGTCGTCGCGCACGTTCGACAGCGGGGAGAGGAACTGGTGCAGCAGGTATCCGTGAGCGGCGTGGACCTCGATCACCTCGAAGCCGGCCTCGACGGCACGTGCGGCGGCGGCGGCGAAGTCGGAGACGACCCGATCGATCTGCTCGGCATCCATCGCCGCCGGCTCGGCATACCGGCCGAACGCGATCGCCGACGGCGCGAGGGTCGGCCACCCGCCCTCGGTCTCGGGCACCGAACCGCGGTGCCCCGAGAACGGCGACCAGGTCGAGGCCTTGCGGCCGGCGTGACTCAGCTGGATGCCGGCGAGGGCGCCACGCGCGCGGATCGCCGTCGCGATCGGGGCCCATGCGTCGCGCTGGGCGTCGTTCCACAATCCGACGTCCTCGGGCGAGATCCGGCCCTCGGGGGATACGGCCGTCGCCTCGGCGATCACGATTCCGGCGCCGCCGGACGCGAACTGCGCGAGGTGCGTGTGGTGCCACTCCTGCGGCACGCCGTCGATCGCGCTGTACTGGCACATCGGCGCGACCCAGAGTCGGTTGCGCGCCGTGACGGGCCCGATGGTCAGGGGTGAGAACAGGATGCTCATCGATCGACTCCCGAGGGTAGGGTGACGCCATGCTCGGACAGGACAGGCCCGCACCGTGGACGAGGGCGGACGCCGCGCGCGTCCTGCGAAGGCCAACCGACGAGGACGACAAGTATTCCCGCGGGGTCCTCGGCGTCCGCACCGGCTCCGAGCGCTATCCGGGAGCCGCGGTCCTCGGCGTGGAGGCGGCGTGGCGCACCGGGATCGGCATGGTCCGATATCTCGGCCCCGACCGGCCGACCGCGCTCGTGCTGCAGCGTCGTCCCGAGACGGTGGCCGCGGCCGGTCGCGTGCAGGCGTGGCTCATCGGCTCGGGAACCGACGCGGGTGACAGATCGGATGCCGAGACGGAGGCGCTCGCGGAGATCCTGGCGGGTGCGGAGTCGGTCGTCATCGATGCGGGTGCCTTGGACCTCGTCGGACCGTCTCGTGCCCCGCGGGTGATCACCCCGCACGACCGGGAGCACGCGCGCCTACGGGCGCGGCTCGGATTCGGGCCGGAGAAGGGCCGGACGGATGCCGAGCGAGCGGCATCCGCTCTGCAGACGGCGGCCGCGCTCGGCGTGACCGTCGTGCTCAAGGGCGCGGTCACGATCGTGGCCGCGCCGGATGGCTGGGTGCGCTCCGTCCAGGCGGGCACGCCGTGGCTCGCGACGGCCGGCACGGGCGATGTGCTCGCCGGCGCGATCGGCGCCGTGACCGCCGGGGCGGAACCGGGCACGACACCGGCCGCGGCCGCGGCGACGGGGGTCTGGCTGCACGGTCGCGCAGCGAGCCTCGCCGCCGGCCGTCTCGGGCCCGCGGGCGGTCCGATCACGGCGCTCGATGTCGCCGAGGCGCTTCCGTACGCTGTGGCCGAGACGTCGTCCTGACAAGGCGACCGTAGAATCGTCGCGTGTCCAGACGCGCGATGCTGTGGATCGCGTTCCTCGCGGTCCACGTCCTGGTCGCCGTTCTCGGCTTCACGCAGCCGAACCAGCCGATGGGCGACGTCTACAACGTCTACGAGCCGTGGTCGACGGTGGCCCTTCAGGGGCGGGGGATCGTCGGGATCACCGAGGCGTGGGTCTATCCGCAGCTCGCCCTCATCCCGATGCTGCTCGCTCATGCCCTCGCGTGGATCGCCGGCTACGAGGTCGCCTGGGCGATCCTCGTCACGGTGTGCGACGCGCTCGCCTTCGCGCTGCTGGTGGGGTCGGCGCGCTCCCGCGGCAGGGTCTTGGCCGCCTGGTTCTGGCTGGCCTTCATCGCGCTCCTCGGCCCGGTGGGGATGTACCGGCTCGACGGCATCACGGTGCCGCTCGCGATCACCGGATGTCTGTGGCTCGTCGGCCGCCCGCTGCTCGGGTCGATCCTGCTCGCGGTGGGCACCTGGATCAAGGTGTGGCCCGCCGCGCTCCTGGCCGCCGCGCTCATCGCCGTCCGCCGCCGGCTCGCGATCATCGGCGGGGCGGTCCTGGTCTCGGCGCTCACGCTCGGTGCGGTGGTCGCCGCGGGCGGTCTGCCGTACGCGTTCGGCTTCGTCACCGATCAGACGGGGCGTGGTCTGCAGCTGGAGGCGCCGGTGAGCGCGTGGTACCTCTGGCGCGCCGTGCTCGGCATCCCCGGTTCGTACATCTACTACGCCCGCGACATCCTGACGTTCCAGGTGATGGGCCCGGCCGAGCAGACCGTTTCGGCGGCGATGACGCCGCTCCTGGTGATCGCCGTTCTCGCGATCGCCGGGCTCGGGCTGTACAAAGCGCAGCGGGGAGCCGGCTTCGTGCGGCTGTTCCCGCCCCTCGCGCTCGCGCTCGTGCTCGCGTTCATCGTGTTCAACAAGGTCGGTTCGCCCCAGTACATGACCTGGTTCATCGCGCCGCTCGTGGTGGGCCTCGTGATCGATCGTGATCGGTGGCGGCGACCGGCGCTGCTGGGCCTCGTGATCGCTGCGGTCACTCAGGTCGTCTACCCGCTGCTGTACAACGAGCTCTTGAACGCCCAGGTCCTTCCGGCCGTCCTGCTGACCCTGCGCAACCTGCTGCTGGTGGTGCTGCTCGTGTGGGCGGTCGTGATCCTCGCGCGCGTGCGCGTTCCCGCTGTCCGCTCCGCCCGCCTGTCCGTCCGCGCACTGGACGCCTGAACAACTCGGAGGTCCATATGATCGTCGCCTTCTCCGTCGCTCCGAGCGGCGCCCCGACGGATGCCGCCACCGACGCGCCGGACGGGTCGGTGCACGATGCCGTCGCGGCGGCCGTGCGGGTCGTGCGGGCCTCCGGCCTGCCGAATCGCACGAGCTCGATGTTCACCGAGATCGAGGGGGAGTGGGACGAGGTCTTCGCCGTGGTCAAGGCCGCCACCGAGGCCGTGCTGCCGTTCGGCTCGCGGGTCTCTCTTGTGCTCAAGGCGGACATCCGGCCCGGATGGACCGGCGAGATCGACGGCAAGGTCGCGCGTCTGGAGCGCGCGCTCGACGACGACGGGATCTGAGTCGCACATCTCGCCCTCTCGAATCGATTCGACTCCCTGCGTCCGCCCGGCTACCATGACCGGGTGACTCCCTCGAACTCTCCGAGGGGTGCGGCGAAGTGGGCGCTCCTCTCCCTCGCCGTCGGCAGCTTCGGCATCGGCATGACCGAATTCGTCGTCATGGGCCTTCTGCCGGACATCGCGGCCGACGTCCTCACGCCCGCGTGGACCGCCGACCAGGCCGACGCGATCGCACAGGCCGGCTGGCTGATCACCCTCTACGCCCTCGGAGTCGTCGTGGGCGCTCCACTGATCGCCGGTTCGGTGGCCCGCTTCCCGCGGCACCGGGTGATGGTGGCGCTCGCCCTTGCGCTCACGGTGTTCAACGCGCTCACGATCGTGCTCCCGACCTTCGAACTCATCGCCGCCTCGCGCTTCCTGGCGGGCCTCCCGCACGGCGCGTACTTCGGAATCGGCGCGCTCGTCGCCGCCGACGTGCTCGGCCCCGGCAACCGGGCGAAGGGCGTCGCTTTCGTCCTCACCGGGCTCACCCTCGCGAACGTCGTCGGCGTGCCGCTCGGCACGTTCCTGGGTCAGCTCGCAGGCTGGCGCGTCGCCTTCATGCTCGTCGCGGGGATCTTCGCCGCCGCGACGGTGCTCATCGCCCTGTTCGTCCCCCCGCACCCGGGCGAACCCGGCCGCACGCTCCGTTCCGAACTCGGCGTCTTCCGCACGGTGCAGGTGTGGCTCGCCCTCGGCATCGGAGCGATCGGGTTCGGCGGCTTCTTCGCGATCTACAGCTACGTCGCCCCGCTCGTGACGCAGATCGCCGGGTCGCCGGCCTGGGTCGTCCCGATCGTCCTCGTGCTCATGGGTCTCGGCATGACCCTCGGCAACCTCGTCGGCGGGCATCTCGCCGACATCGACCTCAAGCGCACCCTCGTGGGCGGGCTGATCGGGTTGGCTCTGGTCCTGGTCCTCCTCGCACTGACCGCGCAGTGGATCCTCGCCCTCGGGTTCTTCGTCTTCGCGACGGGATTCGTCTCGTCCGTGCTGAGCCCCACGATCCAGACCCGTCTGATGGACGTCGCGGGCGACAACCAGTCGATCGCCGCCGCTCTGAACCACTCGGCGCTCAACATCGGCAACGCACTGGGCGCGTTCCTCGGCGGCGCGGTGATCGCGGCCGGCTTCGGCTTCATCGCGCCGGCCTGGGTCGGCGTCGCGCTCGCTCTCGCCGGCCTGGTGATCGCGCTCGTCAGCCTGCGCCTGGAACGCGTGCGTCGAACCGTCACGGTCTGAGCTCGTCCGGCGCCGGTTAGCATTCCGGAGTGACCTCGATCCTGCCGCGCAGCACGCCGTCCGCCCACGGGATCGATGCGGTCGGCATCCTCGGTCTGCTCGACGCGCTCGAGCGCGCGCCCGGAGTCGAGACGCACAGCCTCATGCTGCTCCGTCATGGTCACGTCGTCGCGGAGGGCTGGTGGGCGCCCTACTCGCCGGACCGGCCGCACCTGCTCTACTCGCTGAACAAGAGCTTCACCTCGACCGCGCTGGGTCTGGCCGTCGCGGAGGGCCTCGTCAGCCTCGATGACACCGTCCTCTCGCACTTCCCGGAACTCGACGCCGAGGTCACCGATCCCCGCGCCCGGCGGATCCGGGTGCGGCACGTCGCCGCGATGGCCAGCGGGCACCTCTCCGATACGATCGACGCCGCCCGCGCGATCGACCCCGACGACCTGGTCCGAGGGTTTCTGATGATCCCGCCCGACCGAGAGCCGGGCTCGGTGTTCGCCTACAACCAGCCGTGCACGTTCTCGGTCGCCGCCATCATCCAGAAGGCCGCCGGCATGCCGCTCACCGAGTACCTGCGTCCGCGGCTTCTCGATCCGCTCGGCATCGGGGAGGTCGGCTGGCTCACCGACCCGCGCGGCCTCGAGCTGGGCTTCAGCGGTCTGCACGCCACGACCGACGCCGTCGCGGGGCTCGGGCAGTTGTACCTCCAGCGTGGGCGCTGGGAGGGGGAGCAGCTGCTGCCGCAGGCGTGGGTGGACGAGGCCACGCGCGCGCACATCGAGAATCCCCACGAGCCCAACCCGGACTGGCGTCAGGGCTACGGCTTCCAGTTCTGGATGGCCCGGCACGGCTATCGTGGCGACGGCGCGTACGGGCAGTTCTGCGTCGTGCTCCCGGAGGCCGATGTGGTGCTCGCGATGACGGGACAGAGCGAGGACATGCAAGCGGTCCTCGACGCGGTGTGGGAGCACTTGCTTCCGGCGATCGACCGAGCGACGACGACGCCGGATGCCGAGTACCGGCTGCGGGATCGGTTGGCCGCCGCCGCCCTGCCGTCCCCTCCCGGCGGTCCGGTGACGTCTCCGCAGCGCACCTTCGCGCCGGGGCCGCAGAACGCGGTGCCGAGCATCACCGAAGTGCGGGTGACGCCGGGACCGGGCTCGACGGCGCTCTCGATCCATCAAGCGGGCGAGGAGATCACGGTGCACGCGGGGGTCGGTGCGTGGCACGACGCGGATGTCGTCGCGGCTGCAGGCGGGGAGCAGCAGTCGGGCGAACTCGCGTTCGATCTCGTCTTCGTCCAGACCCCGCACCGGCTCCGCATCGTGTGCGCGGCATCCGAGGATCTCTTCGCCGCGCGGTGGGTCACCGAGCCGCTGCACCCGCTCGCGCTGTCGGACATGCGGATGCCGCGTGGCTGACGACGACGCGGCGCTGCGCGCGCTCCGGGTCATCGCCGATGCCGCCGGGCGATCGCGACCGCGCACGGCCGCCGATTTCTCCGATCCGGACGTGCCGGTCGCGGCGACGGTCGTCCTGCTGCGCGAGGGCGATGCCGGGCCGGAGGTGCTCATGATCCGACGGCCCGACCGCGGCTCGTTCGGCGGTGCATGGGTCTTCCCGGGTGGCAGGCTCGACGCCGCAGACGGCGACCCGGCCATCGAGGAGGCGGCCGCGCGCGCGGCAGCGCGGCGTGAGACGCGTGAGGAGACCGGGCTCGAACTCGACGCCGGTGGGCTGGTTCCCCTGTCGTGCTGGGACCCGCCGCCGGGGATCGCGCTGCGGATCCGCACGTGGTTCTTCCTCGGGTCGGACCCCGGCGGTGAGCTGGCGCCGGAGCCGCAGGAGGTCGACGCCGTGGAATGGACGCGGCCGGCGGACGTCCTCGCTCGCCACGCCCGCGGCGAGCTGACGCTGTACCCGCCCACGTTCGTGACGCTGGACGATCTGGCCGGACACGCGGATGTCCAGGCGATCCTCGAGACGGCGCGGATCAGCGGCCTGAAGCGGTACGCGACGGTCGCTCGAGAGGGCGCCGGTGGCCCGATGCTCCTGTGGCACGGCGATGCGGACTACGAGGATGACCGGTCATCGGCCGTGGGCGCGGCATCCCGTCACCGCCTCGACCTTTCGCGACTGCCGTGGGTCTACACGCGGACCCCGTGAACTCAGGCGGCCGGCGCGTCCAGGAGCCGGCGCAGGTGTCGGCCGACGGCCGGTGTCTCGATCAGGAAGCCGTCGTGGCCGAAATCGCTCGAGAGCACGACGGCGCCGTCGTCGATCGTGCTGCGGATTCCGCGAGCAATGCGGTGCTGACCCTCCACCGGGAACAGCCGATCGCTGTCGATGCCCAACACGAGCGTGGTCGCGGTCACGCGGGCGAGGGCGTCCTCCACCCCGCCGCGATCGCGTCCGATGTCGTGGGAGTTCATCGCCTCGACGAGCGTGATGTAGCTGTTCGCGTCGAAGCGCCGGGTGAAGCGGTTGCCGTGGAAGTCGAGGTACGACGCGACCGCGAATCGCCCGCCGTGGCCGAGCGGGCTCACTCCCGACTGCCATGACCTCTGGAAGCGCTGGTTAAGCTCGGTCGGCGAGCGGTAGTTCAGCAGCGCCATACGCCGCGCGAGCGCGAGCCCGCGGTGGGGTCCGTCGCCGTCGCCGGAGTCGTAGTACTCGCCCCCCTGGAAGCGCGGGTCGATGTGAATCGCCTCCAGCTGCACCGAGTTCAGGGCGATCTGGTCGGCCGTGTTCACCGGCGGTGCGGACAGGATGCCGACCCGCGCGACCCGGTCGGGCTGGCCGACCGCCCACTCCAGTGCGTGCATCCCGCCCATGGACCCGCCGATCACGCCGGCCCACCGTTCGATGCCGAGGGCGTCGGCGAGCCGGACCTGCGCGTGCACTTGGTCGCGCACCGTCAGGTACGGGAAGCGCGACGCCCACTCGTATCCGTTCGGTGCGATGCTCGAGGGCCCCGTCGATCCCTGGCACCCGCCGAGCATGTTCGGGGCGATCACGAACCAGCGATCGGTGTCGATCGGGGCGCCGGGCCCCACGATGTCCTCCCACCAGCCGTCGGTGGGGTGCCCCGGTCCGGCCGTGCCGCGCACATGGCTGTCGCCGGTGAGTGCGTGCAGCACGAGCACCGCGTTGTCGCGCGCGGGGGAGAGCTCGCCCCAGCTCTCGTATGCGAGCCGATAGCCGGGGAGCTCCTGGCCGCCCTCGGTGCGGAAGGCGCCGAAGCTCGCGAAGCGGCGATCGCCGATCGGATCGCCGTCGCGCCACGCGCCGGTCGCGGGCGGGCGGCCCAGAAGCAGGCGGGCGTCGGCCTCGGTCACGGGCGCGCTCGGCACCGTGTCCTCCGAGGTCTGCCAGTCCATGCGTCTCATTCTCCCGTCCGCCGGGACCGGGAGCCGTCGTGTTACGCCTGTCGGCGCCGCGAGGAGGAGAAGCCCGGAGCAAAACCCGGGGGCGAGGCCGGATGCAGGAGCGGGCGACTTTTTCCGAACGGGATCCGGCCCTCGGGGTGGCCCTGGCGCACCAGAATGGCGGCATGGCGAGATTCCTGATCATCGCGGCGACGAGCGGCATCGGCTCGGCGGCCTGCGACCTGCTGCGGCAGAGCGGACACGACGTCCTCGCGACGGCGCGAGGGGCGGCATCCGGAGTCGACATCGTGCTCGACGCGACCGATTTCGACGCGGTCGACCGCGCGGTCGCCGAGGCGGGGCCGCTCGACGGCGTCGCGTGCTTCGCGGGTTCGATGCTGCTCAAGCCCGCGCACCTGACTTCGCGCGACCAGTACGACGACGTGATCGCCGCGTCGCTGACCACGGCGTTCGCGACGGTGCGCGCGGCGGGCAGACACTTGCGCTCGGGCGGATCCGTCGTGCTGGTGTCGTCCGCGGCGGCGATGGCGGGTCTGTCCAACCACGACGCGATCGCCGCCGCGAAGGCGGGGGTGATCGGTCTGATGCTGTCGGCCGCTGCCAGCTACGCGAGCCAGGGCCTGCGGATCAACGCGGTCGCCCCCGGCCTGACCCGGACACCGCTCACGGCGGGGCTCACGGCGAGCGAGGGCTCCCGCAAGGTGTCGGAGGCGATGCACGCGCTCGGTCGTCTGGGTGAGCCCGCCGATGTCGCGCGCGGGGTCGCGTTCCTGCTGGATCCCGCGAATGACTGGATCACCGGCCAGGTCCTCGGCATCGACGGCGGCCTCGGACACGTGCGTCCGAAGGTGCGCGCATAGGTCGCAACGCATTCGGGGCACGCGCCCGCTCCCGCGGTCCGTGTGGCAACACGGGCCGCGACGCGGAGCACGTGCCCCGAGCGTGGTTGTCGCGCTAGGCGCGCGCAGCCTCGCTGACCCGGCGGGCGGCCGCGAGCGCCTGCTCGAGGTCGGCCTTGAGGTCGTCGATGTTCTCCAGGCCCACCGAGAGGCGGACGAGCCCGGGCGTCACACCCGTCGTTAGCTGCTGCTCGGGCGTGAGCTGCGAGTGCGTGGTGGATGCCGGGTGGATCACGAGCGAGCGTACGTCGCCGATGTTGGCGAGGTGGCTGAACAGCGTGAGGGTGTTCACGAACTCACGGCCGGCCTCCACGCCGCCCTTCAGCTCGAACGACAGCACCGCGCCCACGCCCTTCGGAGCGTATTCGTTCGCCTTGGCGTACCACGGCGAGGACGGGAGACCCGAGTAGTTCACCGACGCGACGTCGGACTGCTCCTCGAGCCACTCCGCGATCTCCTGCGCGTTCTGCACATGACGCTCGATGCGCAGCGACAAGGTCTCGATCCCCTGGATGAGCAGCCAGGCGCTCTGCGGCGAAATCGCTGCGCCGAGGTCGCGCAGCAGCTGCACGCGCGCCTTGATGATGTACGCGAGTCCGTCGCCGACGGCGGCGGTGTACGACGCGCCGTGGTAGCTCGGGTCGGGAACGGTGAGCCCGGGGAAGCGGTCGACGTTCTCCGACCACGCGAAGGTTCCGCCGTCGACGATGACGCCACCGATGACCGTGCCGTGACCCCCGAGGAACTTCGTCGCCGAGTGCACGACGATGTCGGCGCCGAACTCGAACGGCTTGATCAGGTACGGGGTCGCGATCGTGTTGTCGACGATGAGCGGGACGCCGGCTTCGTGTGCGACGTCGGCGACGAGGCGGATGTCAAGGATGTTGATCTTGGGGTTGCCGATCGTCTCGGCGAAGAAGAGCTTGGTGTTGGGGCGGACCGCTGCCGCCCACTCCGCCGCGTCGTCCTGGTTCTCGACGAACGTGACATCGATGCCGAGCTTCTTCAGCGTGTACTTGAAGAGGTTGTACGTGCCGCCGTAGATCGAGCTCGACGAGACGATGTGGTCGCCGGCCTCGGCGATGTTGAGCACCGCGAACGTCTCGGCCGCCTGGCCGCTCGCGACCAGCAGTGCACCGGTGCCGCCCTCGAGCGCCGCGATGCGCTGCTCGACGACATCCTGCGTCGGGTTCTGGATGCGGGTGTAGATGTTGCCGAACTCGGCGAGGGCGAACAGGTTCGCCGCGTGGGTCGTGTTGTCGAAGACGTACGAGGTCGTCTGGTAGATCGGCGTGGCGCGGGCCTTGGTGACCGGGTCCGGCTGGGCGCCGGAGTGGATCTGCTTGGTCTCGAAGCGCCAGTTCTCGGGTGCGGACATGTGCGTACTCCATCGGGTGTCGTCCAGGCGGCGGCGGACGCTGCGGCCTGTGTCGAGAGTAGGGATGCCGTCCTCTGTCAACAACGGACGGGAAATGTGACGTAACACCGGGTGTCGGTAGCGTGGAGGTATGGTGACACGGCGCGCAGTGGTGACAGGGGCGAGTTCGGGGATCGGTGAGGCCGCGGTCCGCGCGCTGCGCGCGAGCGGCTGGGATGTCGTCGGTGTCGCACGGCGTGCCGACCGTTTGCACGCTCTCGAAGAGGAGACCGGAGCCGTCGCGTTCGCGGCGGACCTCACCCGCCAGGAAGACGTGGATGCGCTGTCCGCCTGGCTCGCTGAGACCGGCCCGGTACATGCCCTCGTGCAGGTCGCCGGTGGCGCGCGCGGCACCGACCGGGTCGAGGATGCGCGCCCCGCGGACTGGCAGTGGATGTTCGATGCGAACGTCCTGTCCAGCCAGCGCCTGGTCGCCGCGCTCCTGCCGCACCTGCGCGGCGCCGCCGCGGTGGACGGGCACGCGGACACGCTCTTCGTGACCTCGACGGCGGCGTTCACGCCGTACCCGGGCGGTTCCGGGTACAACGCGGCGAAGGCCGCCGAGGCCATGCTCGCCCACGTCCTGCGCCAAGAGCTCAACGGGGAGCCGATTCGCGTCACCGAGGTAGCCCCGGGAATGGTGTTCACAGAGGAATTCACGCTCAATCGGTTGGGTGGCGACCGGGATGCCGCGGAGCGCGTCTACGAGGGCGTCGAGAACCCGCTCACCGCCGACGATGTCGCCGACGTGATCGCGTACGCCCTGAACGCGCCGGGGCACGTCAACCTCGATCTCGTGACGATGCGACCGGTCGCGCAGTCCGCGCAACACCTGCTCGCCCGCGGGCCGCTGCGCGTCCGCGGCGGCGTCGACTGATGGCACGCACGCTCGCCGAGCTCGCCGCCGACGGACTGATCGATCCGGCGTGGGCGGACGCCCTCCAGCCGGTGGCCCCTCGGATCGCCGCGCTGGGCGACCGGCTCCGCGAAGAGGTCGCGGCCGGCCGCGGCTATCTCCCCGCCGGCGAGACTGTGCTGCGTGCGTTCCGGCGCCCGTTGGCGGACGTGAAGGTGCTGATCGTCGGGCAGGACCCGTACCCCACGCCCGGGCACCCGATCGGGCTGTCTTTCGCGGTCGACTCCCACGTGCGCCCACTGCCGCGCAGCCTCGGCAACATCTACCGCGAGTTGAACGACGACCTCGGCATCCCGCCGGCGGCCCACGGTGATCTGTCGGCGTGGAGCGACCAGGGCGTCCTGCTCCTGAACCGCGTGCTCACCGTCGCACCCGGCGCCCCCGCGTCACACCGGGGGTGGGGATGGGAGAAGGTCACCGAGCACGCGATCCGCACGCTCGTCGCGCGCGATGCGGCTCTCGTGGCGATCCTCTGGGGGAAGGATGCCGCAAGCCTGCGTCCCCTCCTCGGATCGACGCCGATCATCGAGTCGCCGCACCCGTCGCCGCTCTCCGCGAGCCGTGGCTTCTTCGGTTCGCGTCCGTTCTCGCGCGCGAACGCGCTCCTGGAAGAGCAGGGCGTGCCGCGCGTCGACTGGGCGATTCCTGCGCGCGTAGGCTGACGGCATGCTCGAGGAGGAATACGACCGGGATCGCCGCCGCCTTCCCCGGCACCTGCGCAAGCCCGCGCCGCCCGAGCCCGGCTTCTCCTTCACGATCAGGCCGTTCCAGGAGCGCGACCTGCCGGATGTCCGTGAGATCTACAACTACTACGTGACGAACTCCGTCGTGACCTTCGACGAGAAGAAGTGGACGCTGACGCAGTGGCGCGAGAAGGCGGCGCTCCTGCACAAGCTCGGTCTGCCGTTCCTGGTGGCGGAGTCCCCGTCCGGTCAGATCCTCGGGTACGCCCTCGTCCAGCCGATGTCGAGCAAGTCGGCCTACCGGTATTCCGTCGAGAACTCGATCTACCTCGGTCACGCCGCCGCGGGCAAGGGTCTGGGCAGGGCCCTCCTCGAAGCGCTGATCACAGCGTGCGAGGAGGCCGGCATCCGCGAGATGGTGGCGGTGATCAGCGACAAGGGGGCCGAGGCCTCGATCGCCCTCCACGAGAAGCTCGGCTTCGTCGAGGTCGGACGGATGGGCCGGGTGGGCTTCAAGTTCGGTCGGTGGCTCGGCACGATCTACCTGCAGAAGCACCTGAAGCCGGTCAAGAAGAGGAAGGGCCTGTTCGGCCGCTGAGATCGGCGCGCACGGCGCGCACCGCGTCGATCAGTTCGCGCCACGGTCCCTGCACCTCGGTGTCGGGAAGCGCCGCTTCCCGCGCGGTCGGTCCGCAGACCGCGCCGACATGCCACATGAAGCGATCCGCCCCGGTCGGGACGATCGGCCGCGCCGGGTCCGCCGCGTCCCACGGGCAGCGGTCGATCAGCTCGGCCCAATGACCGGCATCCGCCGTCTCGGGCTGCGCCTGCCACGTGCGCTTCGCGCCGGCGATGCCGCCCGTGCGGGTGACGGTCACCGACAGCCGATTCGCGCGCGCAGGCTCCGCATCAGGTCGTTGCTGCTCCGTCATCCATCACGCCGACGCCGATCCAGCCCCTCCGGACCGCGTCGAGGACCTCCGAGTCTTCACCGTACTCCGCCGCGGCCGTGGAGACGGTGGCCCGGGCGAAGGCGGCGAAGTCAGCGGTCGGCGAGAGCGCGCCCGAGGTGAGTGTCAGATACCAGACGCGCCCCGCGCGTTCCCAGGCCTTCCCGCCGAGCCGCTGCGCGGTCAGATAGAACGCATGGTTCGGGATGCCGGAGTTGATGTGCACGCCCCCGTTGTCGTCCGTGGTCTGCACGTAATCGTCCATGTGCGCCGGCTGCGGGTCGCGTCCGAGCACGTCATCGTCGTAGGCCGTGCCGGGCGCCCGCATCGATCGCAGCGCCACGCCCTGGACGGCGGCGGTGAAGATGCCCTCGCCGATCAGCCAGGACGCGGCATCCGCATCTTGCCCCGCCCGGTGCTGTTCGGTCAGCGCGCCGAACACGTCGGACATCGACTCGTTCAGCGCCCCGGACTGCCCCTGGTACTCCAGCCCGCCCGCGAACTCGGTCACGCCGTGGGTGAGCTCGTGCGCGATCACGCTGAGCGAGCCGGTGAACCCGACGAACACCTCGCCGTCCCCGTCGCCGAACACCATGCGCTCGCCGTTCCAGAACGCGTTGTCGTAGTCCCGCCCGTAGTGCACGGTCGCCAGCAGCGACCCGCCGAGTCCGTCGATGCCGTTGCGCTGATATGCGTCCCAGTAGAAATCGAACGTCGCCCCGAGCCCGTCGTACGCGTCGTCGACGGCGGCGTCGGAGGTGGGCGGGTCGTCCTCGCCGCGGACGCGCGTTCCGGGCAGCTGCTCGCGCTGCTGCGCGTCGAAGATCGTGCGATCCGGCGCCGGTGCGCCCTCGAAGACGAGGGTCCCGCCGTCCTCGACCGACATGCGGATGCGCGATCGCGTCGGCCGGTACGGGCGCGGGGTCAGCAGCGTCGCCTGTGCGGCCTGCGCCGCGTGCGCCCACGCCGGCTCCTGGACGGCGGCGATCCGCGCGAGCAGATACGGGGGGATGATCGCGTGGGTCATGCTCAGAGGCTAACCGCCCCCGCCGACGCCCGGATCGATGACGGGTATCGAGGCGAGCAGTCGCCGCGTGTAGGCGACTTGGGGGTCGAGGAGCACCTTCTCGGTGGGCCCGTCCTCGACGATGCGCCCGTCCTTCATCACGATGACCTCGTCGCACAGGTTCTGCACGACGCCGATGTCGTGGGAGACGAGCACCAGCGTGAGGGCGTCTCTGGAGCGCAACTCCGCCAGTAGCTCGAGGATCTGCGCCCGCACAGTGACATCGAGCGCCGACAGCGGCTCGTCCCCGACGAGCAGGGCCGGGCGGTGCACGATCGCGCGGGCGATCGCGATGCGCTGTCGCTGCCCCCCGGAGAACTCGTGCGGGAAACGGTCGGCCATCTCGGCCTCGAGCCCCACCTCGGTCAGCACCTCGCGGACGCGGGCGCGCCGGTCGCCCTCGATCCCCAGTGCCCACAGCGGTTCCCCGACGATCCGGCCGACGCTCATCCGCGGGTCCAGGGACGCATACGGATCCTGGAACACGATGCCGGTCTGCCGGCGGAGCCAATGCAGACGCCGCGCCGCGGCCGCGGCATCCACCGGCTCGCCGTCGAACTCGACCGTGCCGGCCGTCGGCGCGTCCAGCCCCAGGAGGAGGCGCACGAGGGTCGACTTGCCCGATCCGGACTCACCGATGATCCCGACCGCCGAGCCGCGGCGGACGACGACGTCCGCGTCCTCGAGTGCGGTGGTGAACGTACGAGGCTCGAACAGGGTCGTGCGGGGGACCGGATGCCGCCGGGTCAGGCCTCGGGCGCGGACCAGGATCTCGCTCATCGGTCACCCCGATCCGGAGACCACAGCGTCGCCGTGGCATCGCGCAGAAGACCACGGGTGACCTCGGATGCGGGCGAGGTCAGGAGCGTGGAGATCGGACCGGTCTCCACGACCCGGCCGTCCTCCAGGACGACCGCGTGCGTGGCGATCTGCGAGAGCACCGCGAGGTCGTGCGTGATGAACACCAGGGACATCCCGTCGTCCGTCACGAGCGAGAGCAGGAGCTCCAGGATCTCGGCCTGGATCGTGACGTCCAGAGCGGTCGTCGGTTCATCGGCGATCAGCAGGCGCGGGCGGCAGGCGAGGGCCATCGCGATCGCGGCGCGCTGTCGCTGGCCGCCGGAGAGCTGGTGGGGATAGCGCGAGACGATGCGCGCCGGATCGGGCAGGGCGACGCGCGCCGCTTCGGCGACGGCGCGTGCGCGCACCTCGGAGCGCGACAGGCCCTCGTGGATGCGAACCGACTCGCCGATCTGCCGCCCGATCGTGCGGATCGGGTTCAGCGCGGTCTGCGGCTCCTGGAAGACGATGCCGATCTCGTCGCCGCGCAGGTCGGCGAGCTCCCGGTCGGGCAGGCCGATCAGTTCGCGGCCGTTCCAGCGGACACTCCCTCCCGCGACCGCCGCGTCCGGCAGCAGCCCGAGGATCGCGAGAGCCGTCAGGGACTTGCCGGATCCCGACTCGCCGATGAGCCCCACCCGCGCGCCGTCCGGCACATCGAACGAAACGCCGTCCACGACGCGGCGGTCGCCGATGTCGATCGTGAGGTCGGTCACCTCAAGGCTCACGCGACCACCTCCGGCACGTGGCGGATCGCTCCGCGCGGCGGATGCAGCCGGTCCCGCCCGCGGGAGAGCGTCGGGTCGGTGGCCTCCCGGAGTGCGTCGCCGAGCAGGTTCGGTCCGAGGACGGTGAGGGTGATCGCCAGGCCCGGCCACAGCACGGACAGCGGGTAGACGCTGATGTACTGCTGCAGCTGTGCCAGGAGAACACCCCACGACGGCTCGGTTATCGGGGCGCCGAACCCGAGGTAGGACAATCCCGCCTCGGCGAGCACCGCCACCGCCATGCCCCACGAAAGCTGCACGATGAACACGGGTGCGACGTTCGGCATGAGGTGCCGCCACAGGTTCTGCAGCGGGGTGAGACCGGACGCGCGGCCCGCGAGGACGAAGTCGCTGTGCAGGACCCGGCGCAGCTCCGGTCGGGTGACTCGAGCGATGTTGACGCCGAATCCGATGCCCACCGACCAGATGACGACGCCGAGCGATCCTCCCCACACCGCGCTGATCATCATCGCGATGATCAGCACCGGGAACGCGATGAGGATGTCCACGAGCACCGCGACCGACTCGCGCAGCCAGCGGGCGGTCAGTGCGCCGAGCGCGGCGAGCGCCACGCCGATCACGGTGGCGATGGCCCCGGCACCCACTGCCACGAGCACCGTCGTGCGCGAGCCCGCCATGAGGAGACTGAGGATGTCCCGGCCGGTGCCGTCGGTGCCGAGCGCATGCGGCCAGCCGGGAGCCGCCCAGCGCTCGGCGATCGAGACCTGCTGCGGGTCGAAGGGCGTCCAGAACAGGGAGACGAGAGCGGTCAGGGCGACCACGGCGACGACGATCAGGCCGAACCGCCCGGTGGACAGCGCCCACAGCCTGCGCAGCCACGGTGTGCGCGGCGTGCGCGCGGTGTGTCGGGCCATCAAGGCGCCTCCCTCTGGCGCGGGTCGATCACGCGGTGGAGCAGATCGACGAAGAACCCGACCACGAGGACGAAGCCGGTGAGCACGAGCAGTTCACCCTGCACCTTCGGCAGATCCCTGTTGCCGACGTCGGCCACCAGCATCCGGCCGATCCCGGGGAGCGAGAAGAGCTGCTCGATCACGACGGCTCCGACGATGATGCCGGCGACCTGGAGTCCGAGGACGGTGATGACGGAGAGGGCCACGTTGGGAAGCCCGTGACGGATGAGCGCCGTGGTGCGGGTGAGGCCCTTCGCGGCGGCCGTCCGCACGTAGTCCTGACCGATCGCCTGCATCGTGGCGCTGCGGACGAACCGCATGAGCATCGCCCCCTCGACGATGCCGATCGTCAGGGCGGGGAGCAGCAGGGAGCGGATCGCGGCCGCAGGGTCGTTCCATCCGCTCCGCGGAAATCCCTGGGCGGGCAGCCAGCCGAGCCAGACCGCGAAGACGACGACGAGCATCATTCCGGCCCAGACGACGGGAACCGCGGCGAGGGTCTGCGCGCCGATGCTCAGGAACGTGCCGTCCCCGTGGCCGCGGCGCATCGCCGACAGCACGCCCAGCGGCACGGCGAACAAGACCGCGATCGTGAGCGCCATCAAGCCCAACGGCACCGTGACCTGCGCCTTCTGCGCGAGTTCGGCCGCGACACCGGACCCGTTCAGGAGCGACGTACCGAGATCCCCGCGGAAGATTCCGCCTATCCACTCCAGATACTGGAGAGGGAGCGGCTGGTCCAGGCCCAGCCGCTCCCGGATCGCGGCCACCTGCTCGGGCGTGCCGTTCGTGCCGGCGATCAGCTGGGCGATGTCACCGGGAAGTACTCGCAGGGACAGGAAGATCAGCACGCTGGCGACGAGGAGCCCGAGCAGAAGCAGGGCCGCCCGCGTCAGCGTGTACTTGATCACCCGTTGCTCTTGGTGAGCTCTGCGAGGTTGAGGCGTTCGTTGACGTTGATCGAGGGAAGGCCGGTGAGGTTCGTGCCGACGGCGACGACGGACGCGCCGTTGTAGAGCCAGTCGCCGGCGGCGTCTTCGGAGACGATCCTCGCGGCCTGCGCGAGGAGGTCGGCGGCTTCGGCTTCATCCGTCGCGGCGAGGGACTGCGCGAACAGGTCCTGCACCTGCGGGTTGTCGTAGGTGAAGTAGTAGTCCGGGTTCGCCCAGTTCTCGAAGTCGTGGGCCTCGGTGTGCAGCACGAAGCTGAGGTCGTAGTCCTTGTTCACGTAGACGTCGTTGATCCAGGTGGGGAAGTCCACCGAGTTGACCTCGAGGGTGATGCCGACCTCGTTCAGGTCCGACACGAGGATCTGGGGGATCGTCGTGGAGTAGAACGAGGGGATCGTGAGCTGCAGGGTGAGGTCTTCCGCTCCGGCCTCGGCGAGCAGCGCCTTGGCCGCGTCCGGGTCGTACGGTGCGACATCCGACAGGTCTTCATACCCGGGATCCAGCTCCGGGATCGGCCCATAGAGGGTCTGACCCGAGCCGAGGGCCTCCACGAGGGCGTCGTGATCGATGGCCTGCCGGATCGCCTGCCGGATGCGCTTGTCGGCGAGCGGGCTGCCCGGTGCCTGGTTGAACGCGAGCGTGCCCTTGTCGGTGGACGCGCCGAGGACGAGCTCGAAGTCACCGGTCGCCTCGACCTGCTCCTTCAGGTTCGCGTCGAAACCGGTGACCGCGTCGACCTCGCCGGCGAGGGCGGCATTCAGCGCCGCCTGGTTGTCGGGGATGTAGTCGAACACGACCTCGGCGATCTTCGCGGGCTCACCCCAGTAGTCCTCGTACCGGTCGAACGTGATGCTGTCGCCCTGCTTCCACGACGAGAGGGTGAAGGGCCCGGTGCCGTTGGCCTTCGTCTGATAGTCGACCGTGTCACCCTCCTTGAGGATCAGTCCGGCACGGCCGGTGAGGTTCCACAGCAGCGACGAGTCCGGCTCGGTCAGGGTCAGGGTGATCTCCTGCCCGTCCGCCGTGATCGAGGACACGTTCGCGAGACGCGCCGAGTCCGACCATTCCGGGGTGTCCTTGCGGGTCTGCAGCGACCAGACCACATCCTGCGCAGTCAGCTCCTGACCGTCGTGGAACGTCACGCCCTCGCGGAGCGTGAACGTGTACGTCAGACCGTCGTCCGAGACCTCCCAGTCCGACGCCAGCGCGGGAACGATGTCCTGCTCGGGCGTGCGCGAGACCAGCCCCTGGTAGATGTTGTCGACGAGGATCTGATCCAGCGCCGCACCGGCCGTCTCCCGGATGTCCAGATTGCCCGGCTCCAGCACCAGCCGGATCACCGCCGACGCATCCGGGTCGGGAGCGGTCGTCGCCGTGGGATCGGGTGCCGCGCCACCTCCCGTGCATGCGGACAGCAGCAGGGCGCCGGCAGCCAGCACGGCGGCAGCGGCAAGGGAGGTACGGCGGAACATGGGGGTCCTTTCGAAAGATCACCCGCGATACGGATGTCTCAGACGGCGACTCGGACGAGATCGGGTCGATCCGGTAGTCCAGCCTAGAGAACGCCCGCACCGAGGCATGCGCCCGCTACACGGAACGCAACACAAGCGTTAACCCTTCCCGGCGATCTCCCGCAGTCGAGCGCCGAGTTCGCGGGGCCTCTCCTCCTGCACGTTGTGGCCGGTCGGCGCGATCTCGACGCTCGCTCCGGGCAGGCGGCGGGAGAACTCCGCGGCGTCGGCCTCGGTCACGTAGCCGCGGTCTCCCCGGATCAGCGTGATCGGGGCGGCGACCGCGGCCAGGTCGTCCCAGCCCGTCGCCGACAGGACGTTCGCGACCGCGTCCAGCCGCGCGGGCGCGTCCGCAGCCCGGCCGGGCGCGGCGGCCATCGCGGCGGCGAGATGCGCGAAGTGGTGCTTCCACTCGACCCGGCCGTCCGGACGGATGCGCGAGTTGAGGAACACCCCGCGCTCGGCGGCCGCCCGCGTCCCTCCGAGGCCGAAGGCGAGTGCGCGGTCGACGAGCTCCTCGCGGGTCGCCCAGTCGGTGGGGCCGGCGAAGAACTCCCGGATCTGCGTCGGACCCGCGTTCGGGTCGACCCCCGGTGTGATGTCGATCACGACGAGCTGCGCGACGGCGGCGGGGGCGGATGCCGCCACCGCGGCCGCCGTGAGGCCGCCGAGCGAGTGACCCACGAGCAGCTGCGGCCCGTCCGTCCACTCCCGCAGCCCGGACACGACGTCGGGTGCGAGCACGCGCGCCGTGTAGGCGGCATCCTCGCGCCAGGATGAATCGCCGTGGCCGGGGAGGTCGATCGCCAGCGCGGGCAGGCCCAGCGCGAGGATCGTCGTATCCCACGTGTGGGCGTTGAGTCCGGCACCGTGCAGGAACGTGACGACGGGCGCACCGTCGCCGTATCGCAGCGCACTGAGCGTGCGTCCGTCCTCGAGCGTCACGTTCATGCGTTCGCCGCGGGGGAGAGGCGGCGCGACCCCGATGTCGGCGGCCTGGGCCGGAAGGAAGGAGAACTCGTCGGTGGGTGCGCTCACCCTGACATCATGCCCGCTCCCGACTCCTCCGACGCGGTGCTCGGTAGGCTGACGTCATGAGCCAGCCAGCGCGCGTGCACCTGTCGAAGTCGGCGCCGGATGCCTACAAGGCACTCGCCGCGTTCTCCAGGACGGTGGGCGCGATCGCCGACGATGCAGGCATCGACGAGCGACTGAAGGAGCTCGTCCAGATCCACGTGTCGCAACTGAACGGATGCGCATTCTGCGTGCGCGTCCACGTCGAGCGGGCGGCCAAAGCGGGGATCTCCGCCGACACCATCGCCCAGGTCGCGGTGTGGCGGGAGTCCGGGGTCTTCTCCGAACGGGAGCGGGCCGGACTCGAGCTGGCAGAGTCGTTCACGTTCATCTCGGATGACGGCGTCCCGGACGATGTCTACGACCGTGTGGGCGGCATCCTGAGCGAGCCCGAGTATGTGGGTCTCAGCTGGATCCTCGTGGCGATCAACGCGTTCAACCGGGTCGCGATCGCAGGGCGCTACAGCACGCCGCCGCGCGATGACCTGGTCCGAGAGGATCACGACGCCGCATCCGGCGCGGCCTGGTGAGCGCGGGCGCCGATCCGTCCCGCCCGCTCGTCGCGGGTGCCGTCAACTTCCGCGATACCGGCGGTCTCCCCGTGCGCGATGGTGGTGCGACCCGTGCCGGTGTGCTGTTCCGCTCCGGCAACCTCGCTCAGCTCGAGCAGCCGGGTGTGAACGCGCTCCGCGAGCTCGGCATCCGTCGGATCATCGATCTGCGCGCCGATGACGAAGTCGATCACGCCCCGAGCCGCGTGGCCGGGCTGGACGTGCGCACGCAGCGTGTTCCGCTCTTCCTCGGCTCGGTGGCGTCCTTCTTCGCCGACGACATCCCGCTGACGGAGATGTACCGGCGCCTGGTCGACGATTCGGCGGCGGGGGTCGTCGACGTGGTCCGGGGTGTCCTCGCCGAGCAGCCGGTGCTCGTGCACTGCACCGTCGGGAAGGACCGCACGGGTGTCACGGTCGCGCTCACGCTCGCCGCCGCCGGTGTCGACACCGACGCCGTGGTCGCCGATTACGCGCGTACCGAGTCGCTTCTGCCGCAGTGGCGCAACGAGCGGGTCGTCGGGATGCTGCGCCGCATGCATCCGGAAGCCGTCCACCTCGAGGACCTCGCGACGCGGTCTCCGGCGCCGGTCATGCGGGACCTGCTCGCCGACCTGGTGCGGCGCTTCGGGTCCGTCGCCGACTATCTGCGTGCCCAGGGGATGACCGACGAGGAGCTCGCCGAGCTGCGGCGCGTGCTCGTCGCCCGGTCGTAGACGACGGTTTTTCACGGCCCGACCAAGGTTAGGCAAACCTTCCCTGCGGTATAGTCGACGTGTCATGTCCTCCACCACGCAGCCTTTCGCGATCGAGCACAGTGCCTCCGCCTGCCGCTCGTCGCGTCACACGCGCGTGCAGCATCTGATCGCCGCCGACGAGTCCTCGCTCGCCGAGCTCGAGGTGCTCCTGGCCACCCTGCCGCTGTGCTCGACCGGCCGCGTGTTCATCGAGATCCCGGATGCCGGCCACCAGGTCGCCTTGACCGCTCCGACCCGCATGGTGATCACCTGGCTCGACCGCGCCTCGCGCAGCGGCGCGCCGGGGACGTCGCGCTCGTGTGCTCCCGGGGAGGCTCTCTCCCGAGCGGTCACGGCGTGGGCCGACGAGATGCTGTGCGACGACATCGACCACACCCGGGTCTTCCTGCTCGGCGGCTACCTCGGTACGGCCGACATCGTCGATCACCTCATGGATCGCACGGGCGTCGACGCCGGAGCGATCCACACGCCTGCGCGCTTCGGTCTGCCGACCGCCCGCTGAAGACCGCTCAGGAACGGCGGGCTGCTGCCCGCGGCACGTAGTTGCCGTCCTCCAGACCGGCCTCGATCTCGAAGCGGTTGCGCAGCGGGTCCCGCCCTGCCAGCGCGTACAGGACCGGCATCAGGAACCCGTACCGACGCCATTGGTCCGCGTGCACCGACTCGTGCGCCAGCACGCGATCTGTCACCGGTTCGTCTCCGGTGAGGTAGCAGCCGCCCACGCACACGCCACCGCGGCGATACGCCCAGCGCGGCATCCCGCGGAAGATCCACATGCCCGCGCGACGCTCGACGCGACCGGTGCTCCAGATCGAGCCCCAGATCCATCCGACCACGGTGCCGTAGACGTAGCCCGCGCGACTGAGCGGCGAGTCGAGGAAGGGCAGGAAGCGGTCCAGACGTCGTCCACGGGCCAAGGCGAGATCTGCGCGCTCCCGCCAGCCGACCGGGGGAGTGGGAATCGGGCTCACGCGAGCGCCCCGACGATCCGCAGGATCGCGCCGAGGTCGTCCACCGCCGCCGCGGGCGATGGCGGAGCGAACCCGGTGATGCTCGAGCCGGCGAGTGGCCACCGCTCGCGGACGCGACCGATCGACGCGATCAGGTCCGCAAGGCTCACTCCGAAGGGAACGGATGCCGTCACCCCGCTCATCGCGGCAGGATCGAGCACGTCGAGGTCGACGTGGATGAAGACCGCATCGGCACCGGTTCCGGCCACCGCCGCCGCGAGCGCGTCGGCCTCGGTGAGGGCCGCGGCGTCGACCGTGTGCACACCGAGGGCGGTGACCGCCTCCTCTTCGGGCGGGTCGTACGCGCGGGCGCCGGTGAGCACGACGCGGCTCGCGGGGATCCCGGTGTGCAGCGCGAGTCCCTCCGCGCCGTCGCCGAGCACGGCGCGCAGGGCCATGCCGCTGAAGGCGCCGGAGGGCGAGGAGTCCGGCGTGTGCAGATCGGGGTGGGCGTCCAGCCCGATCACGGCGAGCTGCGGATGCCGCGCCGCGGCGTGCCCGACGGCGCCGACCGCCGCGCCGCAGTCACCGCCGATGAGCATGACCGGCTCGGCGATCGGAGCGAGCTCCAGCTCGAGGAGTTCGCGGCTGCGTCGCAGCGCGCTGAACCGGTGCACGCCGGTCTCGACAGCCTCGCCGGCCTCGAGGGGGATCTCGACGGTCGTGCACGACGAGCGCGGCAGATCGCCGGCGATCGCCTGCGCGCCGTCGATGAGCTGCATCGCGCGCGAGGACGGTGAACCCTGCCACTGCGGGACGATCACGAATCGGGCCATGCCCTCATCATCCCTCAGCCCCGGCTCCCGCGCGGCCCCGCCGCGGTACTCCCGACAGCACGGAACCCTCCGGGCCGGCGGCGCCGGCCCGGAGGGTTCCGTCGTGCGATCAGGGCGTGTACGGCGCCGTGGGGGCGTCGATCGCGGCCTGGGACGGCGTGCCGCCGGCCTTGAGCTCGGCCAGGCGCGCCTCCACCTCGGTCAGCTCGCCCATGTCTTCGAGGCTCTCGAACTGCGCGTCGAGGGTCGACGCGGCCAGTTCCTGCTTTCCGGCGGCGAGCGCCTCCTGGCGGCGCACCTTGTCCTCGAAGCGACCGAGCTCGCTCGTGGGGTCGAGGACGTCGATCGACTTGACCGCGTCGTGCACCTTGTTCTGCGCCTCGGCGGTCTTGGCCCGCGCCAGCAGCTCGCTGCGCTTGCTCTTGAGCTGCTCGAGCTTCTGCTTCATGCCGTTCAGGCCGTCTTTGAGCTTGTCGACGACCTCGGTCTGCGATTCGATCGTCGGCTCGACGGCCTTGGCCTCGCGCTCCGAGCCGATCTGGCGCTGCAGGGCGATCTTGGCGAGGTTGTCGAACTTGTCCGCATCGGCGGTGTTGCCGGCCGCGCGGAGCTGGTCGGCCTTCTTGCTGGCGGCCAGAGCCTTGTTGCCCCATTCAGCCGCCTGCTGGACGTCCTCTTCGTGGTCGCGCTCGAGGAGGCGCAGGTTGCCGATCGTCTCGGCGATCGCGGACTCGGCGTCGGCGATGCTGTTGGAGAAGTCGCGGACGAGCTGGTCGAGCATCTTCTGCGGGTCCTCGGCGGAGTCGAGCATCGAGTTGATGTTCGCCTTCAAGAGGGTAGAGATGCGACCGAAGATGGACTGCTTTGCCATCGGGATTTCCTTCCTATCGATGAGTGGGGACGCTTGCGTGCTGAATCGAAGTGCGCTGCGGGCCGGTCAGAATCGTCCTCCTCCGCGGCGACCGCGCGGGCCGCCGCCGCCGAAGCTGCCGGGGCTCATGCGACCGCTGCTGCGTCCGCCCCCGCCGAACATGCCGCCCATGCCGCCGGACGAGCCGCCGCGGCCGCCACCACCGCCGAGGAGCGAATTGATCACGATGCCGCCGAGGACGGCGCCCATCATGTTCCCGCCTCCGCCGCCGCTTCCGCCGAACATCCCGCCGCCCTGGAACGCGTTCACGTCGTTCTGCGCGTACTGGATCGCCTGACCGGCGAGCTGGTTGGCCCGCTGCGCGTACTGCAGGGCCTGCTCGGGGTCGGCCGTCTGCAGCTGCTGCGCCTGCACGAGCGCAGCGCCGGCTTCAGCGAGCCGGGTGCGGGCTTCCGCGCCGATCGCGCCGCGCCGCGCGACGACGTAGTCCTCGGCCGCGGAGACCTGCGCCTGAGCCTGCATGATCTGCTGGCCGATCAGCTGCTGAGCGCGCTGCGCCTTCGCGGCGGCGTCGCGCACGCCCGCGACCACGCTGTCGATCTGAGCGTTGGCCGCCTCCAGGCTCTCCAGGGTGACCAGAGGCCGGCGAGCCGTGCTCGACAGATTCGTGCGCGCGGCATCCACTTGGGCGGACGTCGCGGCGATCGCGGTGGCGACGCGCCCATCCGGGTCGGGAAGAGCGGATGCCGCGGCGATGTCCGCGGTCAGTTCGGTGATCAGCGCCGCAGCGCTGCGCTCGCCCTCGGCGAGGTCGCGCCCGAGTTTGTCGATCGCCTCCTCGAGCAGGACGGCCTGCCCGACGGCCTCCTCGGCCGCGCGGATGCTGACCGCGGCCTCGCCGCCCTTGCCGGCGCCGATCGCGGTCTGCGCGGCGGCGAGCTGCTCATCGGCGAACGCGATGCGCTGCCGGGCCTGGTCGGGATTGTCGGCGACGGTCGCGAGAGCCTCCGGCGCGTAGGTCGTCGCGAGCGTGGACAGGTGCGCGTCGGCGGATTCGATCGCGGCCGCGGCGGCGGCACGCTGCTCCTGCACCCGCGCCAGGGACTCGGGCGCGTTCTGCTCGAGGCGTCGCAGTTCGTCGAACGCCGCGGCCTTCTCATCCAGACCGGCGTTCGCCTCGTCGCACAGTCGGATGATCTCGCTGTTCCACGCCCGGGTCTGCTCCTCGGAGTCCGGCGTCGAGTCGTCCAGCTGCTGCTTGATCGTGAAGGCGCTGTTGAGGTTCTGCCGCGCCGTGGCCAGCGCCTGCTCGAATTCGCCCGTGGCGGCGTCCCCGAACTGCGCGCGGGCGAACCCGAGCTCCTGCTCGCTCGTCTTCACGGCGTCATCGGTCGCGACGAGAGCCGAGGAGGCGCGGCGTGACAGCTCGTCCGTACTGATCTGCGGCGCGCCCGGACCCGCTTGTGCGCCCACCTTCTTGCGGCGGCTGCGGACGATCACCACGACGATCACGATCGCGATCGCGGCGAGGGCGAGGAACACCAGGAGTCCCACCGGGAATCCCGAGCCCGAAGACGCCGGCGGTGAGACCGATCCGCCGCCGGCCGCATCCTGCAGACCGTCGGCGGCGGCATCCACCGCGCCGACCCAGTCCTCCGCCGCGAGCCGCGGCTGGATGAGCCGCTGTTCGATCTCGCTCAGCTGGTCGCCCGAGACGGGACCCGCGGAGTCGCCGGACAGGTAGAACTGGCGCGACTGGGTCGCCACGGCCAGGAGGTACTGCGTCGGCCCCAGGCCGTTGATCTCTGCGGTCGTGTTCGCCCACTCCTCCGACGCGGCTGGATCGGTGAACTCGTCGACGTAGACCACCCAGAGATCCAGCCCGGAGTCGGTCTTGAGCTTCTCGAGCCGGCTCTGCGCCTCGGCCTCCTGGCCGGCGGACAGCACTCCCACATCGTCGAGCACATAGCCGGATCCGAGCGTCACGGGGTCGGTGGCCGACGCCGCTGCGGCGGACGTGAGCACGAGGACGGTGGCGAGCGCGGCGCTCAGCGCCGTCGTGAGCGTCGATGCCCATCGCGAACGCATGTTGCCCTCCTCCGCGGCGTGCAGCGCACACCCCGGACCATCGAGTCTATTCATCTGCGGGCATGCGACGGTAGGCGCGGTACGGCCCGCCGGGCGGGTCGTGCCGTCACCCGTCGCGTCCGACGGGTAGCGTGTCGATTTCGACGCACACGCCGGGATGCCGCCCGCGATCGGTGCGCGCACCTTCGGAGAACCATGGACGATCGCTATCCCGCCGACGTGCTGGCCGGCGACTGGCGGGCGAGCCGTCGGCGCGTCGTCCCGAGGATCGCGGCCACGCAGGACCTCGTCGTGGAGGTCGCGGCGGACGGCTTCTGCGGCGCGGTCGTCGGGGTCGCCTCGGGCCTGGTCGAACTCGAGGATCGCGGCGGTCGCCGCCGGCTCTTCCCGCTCGGCCCGGGCTTCCTCATCGACGGAGCCGATGTCGTGCTCGACCCGCCGGTGCGTGCGACCGAGCAGGCGCCCCGCCGGACGGCATCCGGATCGTACGCCGCCCCCGAGTCCCGCGCCCGCGTCGCGCGGGCGAGCCGCATCCTGGTGGAGGGCAAGCACGACGCGGAGCTCGTGGAGAAGGTGTGGGGCGATGACCTGCGCGCCGAGGGCGTCGTGGTCGAGTTCCTTCAGGGAGTCGACCTCCTCGAGTCCGCACTGCGCGCCGAGCCGCCCAGCGCGGAGCGCCGGTACGGCGTGCTCGTGGACCACTTGGTGCCGGGGTCCAAGGAATCCCGCATCGCGGACGCGATCGCACGCGGGCCGCACGGCGCTCACGTCCTGATCGTGGGTCATCCGCACGTCGACGTCTGGCAGTGCGTCACCCCGCGGGCGATGGGCATCGACGCGTGGCCGGCGGTGCCGCGCGGCGTCGACATCAAAGTCGGCACCTGCCGCGCGCTCGGCTGGCCGAGTGAGACACCGGCGGATCTCGCCCGCGCGTGGCAGCGCATCCTCGGGCGGGTCTCGAGCTACCGTGACCTGGACCCTGCGCTCCTCGGCCGTGTCGAGGAACTCATCGACTTCGTGACGGCCTGACCCGTACGAGCGCACCGCCGCGCTGGCTAGCCTGGAGGGGTGTCCGAACCCGTCTCCTTCCGCGACCGCCCGCTCTCCTTCGTCCGCCGCAGCGGCCGCATGACCGACGGTCAGGAGCGGGCCTGGGCCGACCTCGCGCCGCGCTACGTCCTGGAGGCGCCGCGCGACGAAGCGGCCACGAGCGTGCGGCCCGGCGCCGTGATCTCGCCGCGCGACGTGTGGGGGCGGGATGCCGCGCTCATCGTCGAGGTCGGCTCGGGGCAGGGACATGCGATCATCCATGCGGCGTCTTCGCGGCCCGAGAACGACTTCCTCGCGGTCGAGGTCTTCACCGCCGGGCTCGCGCGCACGATGCTGAACGCCGAGCGGGCGGGCATCGAGAACCTCCGGCTCGTGGAGGCCAACGCGCCCGAAGTGCTCGCCCACCTGCTGCCCGCGGCGTCGGTGACCGAGCTGTGGGTGTTCTTCCCCGACCCGTGGCACAAGAACAAGCACAACAAGCGCCGCCTGGTCACGGCCGAGTTCGCGTCGGTCGCCGCCACCGCGCTCCGCGACGGGGGAGTTCTGCGCCTCGCGACCGACTGGGAGCAGTACGCGCGACAGATGCGGGACGTCCTGGATGCCGCGCCGGAGTTCACGCGCGGGTTCGAGGGTGACTGGGCCGATCGGTTCGACGGTCGCATCCTCACGGCGTTCGAGCGGAAGGGCGCCCGCGCCGGTCGTGAGATCCGCGACCTCGCCTACGTGCGGCGGTCACGGACGTGACCGAGCCCGAAGCCTCGGCATCCGTCCCGGCGCCCGAAGCCTCGGCGGCCCTCCCGGCCGACGGGCCGGCCGTCGCGAAAGACCGGTGGCGCATCGTGCGTCCGCTCGGCCACCGCGACTTCCGGGCGCTGTTCAGCGCCGTGGTGCTGTCGATCTTCGCCGCCGGAATGTGGGCGGTCGTGATGGTCTACGCGGTGATCGCGGCCGGAGGCGGACCGCTGCAGCTCTCGCTCGTCGCCGCGGCGAACGCGACCGGTCTGCTCGCGTGTGCGATCCCGGGCGGGATCGTCGCCGATCGGGTGTCCCGTCGCCTGATCGTGCGCATGGTCTCGCTCGCGGACTTCCTCGCGATCAGCTCGGTCGTGGTCGTCGGCGCGTTCGGCGAGGTCGGCATCCCGCAACTCACGATCGTCGCGTTCGTCCTCGGCGCCGGTGCCGGTTTCTTCTTTCCGGCCTACAGCGCGATCCTGCCGCGCATCCTGCCGCCCGGACAGCTGCTCGCCGCGAACGGGCTCGAGGGAGCGATCCGGCCCGCGCTGCAACAGGCCGCAGGACCCGCAGCCGCGGGACTCATCCTCGCGGCGCTCATCCCCGCGCAGGCGGCGATCGTGATCGCGCTCGCGCACGGGGCGGCGTTCGTGATCCTGCTGTTCCTCCGACCCGAGCCGGTCGCCGCCGAGCACGAAGAGCCCTCGACCCGCAGCGTGATGCACGACCTCCGCGAAGCCGTCGTCTTCACGGTGCGCACGCCGTGGCTGCTGTGGACGCTGCTGTTCGCCACGATGTGGGTCCTGGTCGTGGTCGGGCCCGAGGAGGTGCTGCTGCCGTTCCTGACGCGCGAGCGGATCGGCGAGGATCCCCGCCTGTTCGGTTTCCTGCTGGCGGTGTACGGCGCGGGCGGAGTCGCCGGCTCGATCGTGGTCTCCTCGCTCCCGCTGCCGCGCCGGTACCTCACGACGATGAATCTGGTGTGGGGCATCAGCACGCTGCCGTTCATCATCGTCGGGATCACCGACCAGTACTGGCTGCTCCTCGCCTCGCTCTTCGTGGTCGGGTTCGGGTTCAGCTACGGCAACGTGATCTGGGGCACCCTGCTGCAGCGCCGCGTCCCGCGGCACATGCTGGGACGCATCTCGAGCCTGGACTTCTTCGTCTCGCTCGCCCTCATGCCGCTGTCGATGGCGGTGGCGGGACCCCTCGCCGAGGTCGTCCCGATCCAGACGATCTTCATCGCGGCCGGCATCCTTCCGCTCGTCTTCGGCCTGATCGCCATCGCCGCAGCACGGATGCCGAAGGACGAGATCGCCCATCCGCTGACAGACTGAACACATGCCCGCACACGCATCGACGGTCCTCGGCATCCGCCCGACGCTCTCGGTGGGGTTGATCCCGGCACTGCTGATCTGCCTCGCGGCGCCGGCCTTCTTCGTGGTCCGGCTGCCCTGGCTGGGGTGGGCGCTGCTCGCGGCGGGCATGCTGATCGCCTGGCTCGTACGTGCACGGACGGATGCTGAGGCCGATGCGGCACGGTCGCCCCAGACAACGGCCGGGGTGCGCACGCCGAGCCTCGTCCGCGACCTCTCGCTCATCACGGTCGGAATGCTGATCGTGAGCGTGATCGACCTGAAGGCCGAGCTCGACAACCTCGCCTTCCTCCGCTTCACCCTCGCGCTCGGCGGGGCGGTGGTCGTGCCGTACGTGATCTCGCGATTCGTCTACCGGGACTACGCGATCCGGTTCCCGTGGCGCGGCGGAGGCCGGTGGACGGCGTTCCAGTGGAGCTGGCTCATCGGCGTGCTCGTGCTGGGCTGGCTGATCCTGCCGTTCTACTTCATCACGTCGGGCGTCTACATGAACTGGCCGGTCGTGGACACGCCCGACCTGATCGCACGGCTCTTCGTCGGCGTCGGCGCGGTCGGCATCTGGGACGAGCTCTTCTTCATCTGCACGGTCTTCGCTCTGCTGCGCCGGCACTTCCCGGACTGGCAGGCCAACATCCTGCAGGCGATCGTGTTCGTCTCGTTCCTGTGGGAGCTGGGTTACCAGGCGTGGGGTCCGCTGCTGACGATCCCGTTCGCACTCGTCCAGGCCTACATCTTCAAGCGCACCCGCTCGCTCGGATACGTGGTGACCGTCCACCTGCTGTTCGACGCGGTTGTGTTCCTGGTCCTCGTGCACGCGCACAACCCGGGCTTGCTCGATGGGATCTTCCTGGTCTGAGCGCTCGTCCGCGGCGCTGCGCGCGCGCGGGCGTGGACTGAGAACAGGTGATTCGGCCAACGCAGGACGATCCGGCGCGGAAAGGGCCTGCCCTGCGCGAAGCTCCTGTTCCGGGCGGCATGGATGTCCGGCGCGCGTGCCAAACTGCGGGAATGCGCTCGAGGGACTTCCGACAGCCTCCGGTCGTCAAGGTCGTTCCCCGCGAGGACGCGCCTCGAGGGACGCCGGGGCGGTGGCCCGACTCGATCCCCGCCGTCCGAGAACTGCTCGACGCGGGCCTCGACCTCCAGCCGGGCGTGACGTTCCTCGTCGGCGAGAACGGCTCGGGCAAGTCGACCCTCCTGGAGGGCATCGCGATGGCGTACGGCTTCTCGGCCGAGGGGGGATCCGCTTCCGCACAGCACCGCACTCGTCCGAGCGAGTCGGACCTGTCCGAGCGGATCCGATTGCAGCGCGGCATCGGCGCACCCCGGTGGGGCTACTTCCTCCGCGCCGAAACGATGCACGGGTTCTACTCCTATCTGGAGGAGAACCCGACGAACAGTCCCGAACCGGTTTTCCACGAGATGAGCCACGGGGAGTCGTTCCTGGCCGTCCTCGACACCAGGTTCGACTCGCCCGGCTTCTACTGCCTCGACGAGCCCGAGGCGGCGCTGTCGTTCTCGTCGACCCTCACGCTGATTGCGACGCTCCGTCGGATCGCGGATGCCGGTGGGCAGGTGCTCTGCGCGACGCACTCGCCCGTGCTCGCCTCGCTGCCCGGCGCGCACATCGTCGAGGTGGGGGAATGGGGACTGCGCACGTCGGCGTGGGAGGACCTCGAGCTCGTCACCCACTGGCGCTCCTACCTCGCGGCTCCGGAGCGCTACCTGCGCCATCTGCTCGACTGACCGGCGGCGATTCTCGACCGTCGCGTAATGGAATGCCGTCCGGGGCGTCCTGGAAGTAGCGGAGGGGTCGAACCCTCGCTTGCCACTCCGTGTGGCTGCTCGTTCCAGCTCATGGGTCGGCGTCGTTTCTGGGGGAACGGCGCCGACCCACCCCGACCGTGCGCGCAACAGTCGGGAACAAGGAAAGCCGGCCCTCAGGGGACGGCTTTCCTTGCTGGTACCCGCGACGGGGATCGAACCGATCAGTCGCGCGGTGGCCGGGACTCCGTATCGCCGTCGCCCAGCGTCGCTCGTCCGGAGAACTGTCCAACCCCCGCCGATCGAATCCCGAGCGGCGAGTCGCCCAGAGGCACAGCCCGATTCACTCCGGCGCGCTGCATCGGGACGAGATGCCCATGCGGATGAGGCCGTCGATCGTCGTGGAGTCCCGGATGCTCATCTTCTCGACGGGCAGGGTCCCGCTATAGCGGATGTCTTCCTGCATGGCGCGGTCGGGAGAGTAGCCTGCCGCATCCCAGACCTGGAGGATTCGTGTGAGCGAGGCGGCGTTGTCGTCCGTTGTGAACTCGATTCCGACCCCGGCGCGGGTCCCGTTCTCGCCGCACGCGGTCGTCACGAGTTCGAGCTGTTGGGCGTCGATGATGGCTCCCGTGGCGTTGCGGGCTGACCCCACAGCTGCGGCAAGCGAGGCAGCCACCATCTCCGCGACTCCTGCGCGAGCCTCGTCGGCGGTGTAGACGGGCGGGGGCGGCGGTGTCGGCGAGGGCTCCCGCGTGCCCGCGCTGAGACCGCATGAGAAGGCTCGATCGGTTCGTGTGGGGAGAGTGAAGGCGGGCTCGCCGTCGGTCGCCGTCGGGGTGGCCAGGTAGTCGAAGCTGGAGGAGTACCAGACCCGAAGCGCATCACCGTCGCCCGCCACGGCATAGGCGCCGTCGGCGAATGGGTGATATCCGTCGTCGCCACCGGTCCGCTCGACGGCGGTTGCGAAGATGCCATCCGTTCGGTACACGGTGCCCCAGCCGGCGAGGAGGAAGGAGTCCTCCTCGATCACGTATCCGGTCTCGCAGCCGGCGCTGATCAGCGGTACGACCGTCGCGGAAGAGGTGAGCACCCAGACGAATCCGGCCAGACACGCGGCAGCGATCGCGGCGAGACGCGCCGGAACCATCACGAGCAGCCAGATCCGCGACACCGGGATCAGACACAGTCCCACCGCAAGAGACGTCAGAGCCGCGACGACGGCCACCGTCCCGATCCGCGAGGAGCCCATCGTTCCGATCAAGACGGACACCTGGCCGTTCGATCCGGTGAAGATCGCCAGCAAGAACACCAGTACTGCGACGGCTGCAGCGAAAGTCGCTCCTGCTGCCAGAACCACCCGACGTCGCAATCGAGACGGGGATGCGGGACCTTCCGCGTCCTCTTCCGTCGAAACCGGCGCGCTGGACACTCCTCGAGCCTAAGAGGCCGGCACCGCCCGGGAGATGCCCGCCGACTCACCATCGCCTGCTGATGAGGATGCCGACATCATCCGCCGCCCGGATCCGTTCAGGATTCGGGGTCGGAGACTGCGTGAATCACGCCGGGTCTTTGCGCTCGCGCATCAGGTTGCCTTCGGGGCGGTTGTCAGGGGTGCGTCGGTGGTCGCGGCCCACGTGGCGAGAAGTGTGAGGGCGTCTTCGGATGGTGAGCCGGGTTCGGCGGTGAAGGTCGAGAGTTGCAGTCCTGGGTCGGCGGGCAGCTCGAACGCTTCATAGGTGAGTTCGAGGTCGCCGACGAGGGGGTGGTGGATGCGCTTGACGCCGGTGCGGTGGTAGCGGACGTCGTGTGCGGCCCAGAGGGTCCGGAACGTTTCGGAGCGGGTGGCGAGTTCGCCGACGAGGTCGGTGAGGCGTTTGTCGAACGGGTTGCGGCCGGCGTCGCCGCGCATGGCGGCGACGAATTCCTGCACGACTTCGTCCCAGTCGGGGTAGAAGTCGTGCGCGGCAGGGTTGAAGAACGCGAATCGGGCGCTGTTGGGAGCGGGTTCGGCGAACACGGGTGAATAGAGGGCGCGGCCGAGGCGGTTCGCTGCGACGTAGTCGTAGTAGTTGTTGCGGATGATCGCGGGTGCTTCGGTGATGGCGTCGAGAAGACGCTGGATGCTGGGTCGAAGCGTCGTGGTGCTCTTGCGGGGCTTGCGCGCGACCGGGGAGGTATTCGCGGCGTGAGCGAGGTCGTGAAGATGAGCGGCTTCAGCGTCGTCGAGGTGCAGGGCGCGGGCGAGGGAGTCGAGGACGCCGGGGGGGAGACGCCGGAAAGGTCGCCGCGTTCGAGGCGGGTGTAGTAGTCCACACTCATCCCGGACAGCAGGGCGACTTCTTCGCGGCGCAATCCGGGGACGCGCCGGTTGCCGCCGAACGCGGGGAGTCCAGCGGCGTCGGGCGTGATGCGTGCGCGGCGGGTGGTGAGGAACTCCTTCACCTCGCTGCGATTGTCCATGCCACGACCGTACGCCGGTCATCGCGGGCGAGGGAGGGACTGGCAGTACCGGTGACGGCCGCCACTCCCACGTGACGTGGGGACGCGGTTGTCTGGAACCACACCGAGGAAAGGCGGACCAGGCATGCACACGAGGACGTTGGGTCAGGGGCTCGAGGTCTCGGCGATCGGTTTGGGGGCGATGGGCATGTCGATGTCATACGGCCCCAATCCGGGCGACCGGGACGACATGATCGGCGTGCTCCGGTACGCGGTCGCGCAGGGCGTGACCTTCATCGACACCGCCGAGGTGTACGGCCCTTTCGTGAACGAAGAGCTGGTGGGCGCTGCGATCGCCCCGATCCGCGATGACGTCGTGGTCGCGACGAAGTTCGGGTGGCGCATCGTCGACGGGACCATGCAGGGTACGGACTCGCGGCCGGACCAGATCCGCCGCGTCGCCGACGCGTCGCTGCAGCGGCTCGGGGTGGAGGCGATCGATCTGTTCTACCAACACCGGGTCGACCCCGCGGTTCCGATCGAGGACGTCGCCGGCGCCGTCGGGGAGCTGGTCGCGGCAGGCAAGGTGAAGCATTTCGGGCTGTCCGAGGCCGGCGCGGGGACGATTCGCCGCGCACACGCGGTGTTTCCGGTGACGGCGGTCCAGAGCGAGTACTCGCTGTGGACGCGGGACCCCGAGGCGGCGGTGCTGCCGGTGTGCGACGAGCTGGGCATAGGGTTCGTGCCGTTCAGCCCGCTCGGCAAGGGCTTCTTCACCGGGACAGTCACCCCTGACGCGACCTTTGCGCCCGGCGAGATCCGGGCACGGGTGCCCCGGTTCGAGGCGGAGAACCTCGCCGCGAACCAGGCCCTCATCGACCACATCACCGCCCTCGCCGCCACGCGCTCCGCATCTCCCGCGCAGGTCGCGCTGGCATGGCTTCTCGCCCAGCGCCCGTACATCGTCCCGATCCCGGGGACCCGTCGGCGGGAGCGGATCGACGAGAACGCCGCAGCCACCACTGTCGGGCTGTCGGCGGACGACCTCGCAGACCTGAACAGCCTGGTCGACCGGCTCGGGGTCGCGGGGAACCGGTACGATGACGCCGGCATGAGAATGGTCGGCCGGTAGCCGGCGACCGCACACATCACCGACTGCCTGGAGGCATGCGGAGTGGAACTCACGCTCGACAACGACATCCGGATGCCGGCTCTCGGGTCCGGGGTGTTCCAGACCACACCCGACGAGACCGTGGCGGCGGTGCACGCCGCCCTTGAGACCGGATACCGGCTCATCGACACCGCCGCCGCGTACGGCAACGAACGCGAGGTCGGCGAGGGGATCCGCCGCTCTGGTCTGGCACGTGACCAGGTGTTCATCCAGGCGAAGGTATGGATCAGCGACTACGACTACGACCAGACGCTCCACGCCTTCGGAAAGAGCGCCGCCAAGCTCGGCGTCGAGCACATCAACCTCCTGCTGCTGCACCAGGCGCTGCCGTCCCGATTCGACCTCACCCGCGGTGCGGACAACGCCCTCGGGACCCTCTTCACCGAGAGACGGGTGCGGGCGATCGGGGTCAGCAACTTCATGCCCGACCATCTCGCCGCCCTCCTGGACCAGACCAGCATCGTGCCCGCGGTGAACCAGGTCGAGGTGCACCCGTACTTCGCGCAGCACATGATGCAGGAGGCGGATGCCGCATCCGGCGTGCCCACTCAAGCCTGGTCGCCGATCGGCGGGATCACCGCCTATCGCGACGGCGGCGCGAACGCCCTCCAGGACCCGACGATCACCGCGATCGACGCATTGAATACCGGAATCCGCCGCGGCCCCGAACCTGCGGACATCACGCTCGAGACCTTCGGTCGCGAGATCCCCGAAGCCTGAGAAGCAGGGGCGGTGCCCCGGCGCGGGGCAGTGATACCGGGGCGTCGCCCGCCGCTTCGAAGGCTTCCTCCGCAGCCCCGGGACCATACAACAGGTGGTCTTCATGCTCGACCACACCCACGACGACCCGCGGCCTGCTTCGACGACGATCTGGATGCCGGTGCCGCAGCGCTCGATC
>JASBUD010000155.1 GCA_030148105.1 Microbacterium sp.
CGAGCCCCAGCTGGAAGCCGGGGCGCCGCCACGGCACCCAGACCACCTTCGGGCCGAAGATCTTCGCCGTGAGCTCCTCGCCGTCGGCGGCGGTCGCGATCGCGATGCCGGAGTCGGGATGCAGGTGGTCCACGTGCGCGGCATCCACGAGTCCGTGCATCGCGGTGTCGATCGACGGCGCCGCGCCGCCCTTGCCGTGCAGGCAGTAGTCGAACGCCGCGACCATCTCGTCTTCGCGCTCCACCCCCGGGTACACGTTCACCAGCGCGCGCAGGCGGTCCAGGCGGAGCACCGCGAGCCCGGCCTCGGTGAGCGTGCCGAGATCTCCCCCCGAGCCCTTGACCCAGAGCAGCTCGACCGGCTCCCCGGTGACCGGGTCGGTCTCGGTGCCCTTGGCGGACGTGTTGCCGCCGGCGTAGTTCGTGTTCTTCGGGTCGGCCCCGAGGCGGTTCGAGCGCGCGATGAGCTCGGCTGCTGCGATGTTCGTCATGTCAGGCTCCCCACCCGGCCTGCGCGCCGCCGACGCGCTCGGTCTCGATCTTCTGCTGATATCCGGATGCCGCATACGCGGCCATCGGGTCGGCGGGCAGTCCGCGACCCTCGCGCCACTCGGCCAGAGCCGGTCGCACGTCGGTGTAGAACGCGTCCATGAACACCGCCTGCGCGCCGAGCACGTCGTTCGCGGACTGGGCCGCGGCCAATGCCGGCTGATCGATCAGCAGAGCCCGCGCCGTCATCTCCTGGACGTTCAGCACCGAGCGGATCTGGCCCGGGATCTTCGCCTCGATGTTGTGGCACTGGTCGAGCATGAACGCGACGTCGGGGTTGTTGAGCCCGCCGCCGCGGATGACCTCGACGATGACGCGGAACAGCTGGAACGGATCGGCGGCGCCGACGATGAGGTCGTCGTCGGCGTAGAAGCGTGAGTTGAAGTCGAACGACCCGAGCTTTCCGAGACGGAGAAGCTGCATGACGATGAACTCGATGTTCGTCCCCGGCGCGTGGTGCCCGGTGTCCAGGCACACCATCGCCCGGTCGCCGAGCGTCGCCACCTGCGCGTAGGAGGTTCCCCAGTCGGGAACGTCCGTGTGGTAGAACGACGGCTCGAAGAACTTGTACTCCAGCACGAGCCGCTGCTCGCCCGTCAGTCGCTCGTAGATCGTCCGCAGCGAGTCGTTCAGCCGGTCCTGACGCGCGCGCATGTCCGTCTGGCCCGGGTAGTTCGAGCCCTCGGCGAGCCAGATCTTCAGGTCGCGCGAGCCCGTGGCGTCCATGACGTCGATGCATTCGAGGTGGTGGTCGATCGCCTTACGGCGGATGCGGTCATCCTCATGAGTCAAGGCGCCGAACTTGTAGTCCTCATCCTGGAACGTGTTGGAGTTGATCGTGCCGAGCTTCACCCCGAGCTCTTCCGCGTGCCGGCGGAGTGCACCGAAGTCCGCCACCTTGTCCCACGGGATGTGGAGGGCGACGCTCGGGGCGAGTCCGGTCAGCCGGTTCACCTCGGCGGCGTCGGCGATCTTCTCGAATGGATCGCGAGGTGTGCCGGCGGTCGTCCACACGCGGAAGCGGGTTCCGGAGTTGCCGAACGCCCACGACGGGAGCTCGATGCCCTGGGTGGCGAGTGATGCCTCGATATCGGGCGTGAGGGTGGCCACGGTCGTACTCCTTCGTTCGACTTGAATCGATTCACTACACCATACTCAAAGGTGTGAAAGGTTTCAACCACAGATGACGGCCAGCATCCGCGATGTGGCGGCCCAGGCGGGCGTGTCGGTGGGGACCGTATCGAACGTGCTCAACCACAGGGACAAGGTGTCGGCGGATGCCGTCCGCCGGGTCAACGACGCGATCGAGCAGCTGGGCTATGTGCGCAACGACGCCGCGCGGCAGTTGCGCGTGGGCCGCAGCTCCACCGTCGGGCTCGTCGTGCTCGATGTCCGCAACCCCTTCTTCACCGATCTCGCGCGAGGAGCGGAGGATGAGGCGTCGCGCCACGGTCTCGCCGTCATCCTGGGCAACAGCGGTGAGGACAGCGACCGGGAGGCCCGCTACCTCGACCTGTTCGCCGAACAGCGCGTGCGCGGCATCCTGATCTCCCCCTACGGCGAACTCGGACCGCGTCTGCGCTCCTTGCGCGAACGCGGAACCCCCGTCGTCCTGGTGGACCGGCAGAGCGAGGACGAGTCCTTCAGCTCGGTGAGCGTCGACGACGAGCTCGGCGGCTTCCTCGCCGTGACCCACCTGATCGAGATCGGACGACACCGGATCGTCTTCGCCGGTGGTCCCGCCGGGATCCGGCAGATCGTCGACCGCCTGGCCGGGGCGCAACGTGCCGCGGATGCCGCCCCCGGCGTCTCCGTCGAGATCCTCGCGACCGCCGCAGCGAGCGTCGCGGACGGCCGCGCCGCCGGTGAGGCGATCGCCGCCCGCCCGGGCGCCGATCGGCCCGATGCGGTCTTCGCCGCGAACGATCTGGTGGCCATGGGCGTCCTGCAGGGGCTGGCCGCGCACGGCATCCGCGTCCCGGAGGACGTCGCGATCATCGGCTTCGACGACATCGACTTCGCGTCCGCCGCCGTCGTGCCGCTCTCCTCGATCCGCCAGCCGAGCGAGCTCATGGGCGAGACGGCGATGCGGGTTCTCCTCGAGGAGATCGACGATCCCGACGCGGCCGCACAGCACGTGGTGTTCGAGCCCGAGCTTGTCGTGCGGGCCTCGACCGGCGCGCACTGATCCCCTGTCGGAGCACCCTCCGCGATGTCACGCGTGAAAGCGCGGGGAGAAATCGGCTACAACGGGGGCGTTCACCCCGGGCTTTGACGTCCGTGACGTTCAGCAGGACGAGCGCAGTCGCAGACTGACGCTGGGCGCCGTTGCCGACGGGTCGAAGATCGCACCGGAAGCGTCCGGATGGAGAGCCTTCACGACCTCCCGGGCGAGCCGCCGGCCTCGCTCGTGGGAGCTGACATCCACCGTGGTCACACCGATGAGAGCAGCCACGGGGTGATCTTCTATCCCGATCAGCGAGATGTCGGACGGCACGTGCAGCCCCAGCTGCCGGAGGGCCGTCGCGGCGCCGATCGCTATTTCGGCCGTTCCGGCGATCAAAGCCGACGGGCGGGGCGCGCTCCCGGCCA
>JASBUD010000161.1 GCA_030148105.1 Microbacterium sp.
CCGCGGCCCGCGACGTCCGGTGCTCAGGCGCGGTCGTCGGGGTGCGCGCCGGGTTCCGGCTCCTCGGGCGAAGGCTCGGCGGCCGGCTCCACATCACGCTCGGGCTCGGACTCACGCCCGGACCCGGACTCGGACTCGGACTCGGACTCGGGCTCACGCTCGGGCTCAGGCTCAGCCGCGGACCCGGCGGCATGCTCAGGCGTCTCCAGGTCCGGGCCCTCCTCGATCGCCGGCACGTCGACCGGAGCCTCGACCGCCGAGTCCTCGGTCCCGGGCGTCTCGACGTCCGGGCCCTCCTCGATGAGCGGAACCTCATCGACGTCGGGCACATCGGATGCCGCATCCGCAGATCCGGCCTGACCGGCGATCCCGGCACCGGCCGCCGCCTCGCGGGCGCGCAGCTCGCGACGCGTGAGGACGGGCGCCGCGGCAGCGCCGACGAGCACCGGCTCGCCGACAGCACCGGGGTCGCCGGCAGCGCCGGACTCGCCGCGTCGCACGGCGCGACGCTCCTTCGCACCCTCGACGAGGTTGTACAGGGTCGGCAGCACGAGCAGGGTCAGCACCGTCGAGGACACGAGTCCGCCGATCACCACGATCGCGAGCGGCTGCGAGATGAATCCGCCCTGACCGGTGATGCCGAGCGCCATCGGGGTGAGCGCGAAGATCGTGGCGAGCGCAGTCATCAGGATGGGTCGCAGACGACGCGAGCCACCGGCGATCGTCGCATCGTGGGCGGAAAGGCCCTTCGTGCGGTACTGGTTCACGAGGTCCACGAGCACGATCGCGTTCGTGACGACGATGCCGATCAGCATGAGGACGCCGATGAGCGAAGCCACCCCGAGCGGGACGCCCGTGATGATCTGCAGCAGGATCGCCCCGGTCGCGGCGAACGGCACCGAGACCAGCAGCAGCAGCGGCTGACGGAGCGACTTGAACGTCGCGACCATGACGATGTAGACGATCAGGATCGCCGCGAGCAGCGCGAGCCCGAGCTGCGTGAACGCGTCCTGCTGCTGGGTCACGACGCCGCCGACCTCGGCGTTCGCGCCGGTGGGCAGCTCGACGTCGGCGAGGGCCGCGGTGACGGATGCCGATGCCGTGGCGAGATTGTCCGTCGAGGGTGTCACCGATACGGTGGCGGTGCGCTGTGCGCGCTGCGTCGTGATGGAGGTCGGTCCTTCGGACTCCTCGACGGTCGCGATCTGCGAGAGCGGTATGACGCCGACCGCGCTCGGGATCTGCAGGTTCTGCAGCTCCTCGATAGTGGTGGGCGGGTCGGCGACGGCGAGGTAGACCGTGACACCGGTGCCGTCGATCTCCACAGACCCGGCCTGACGGGGCTGCATCGTGTTCGACACGAGCCCGCCGACTGCGACTTCGGAGAGCCCCACCTCGGCAGCGGCCGCGGTGTCGACCGTGACGGCGACGTACGGGAGCGCCGCGGCGAGGTTCGTGGTGACCTGCCCGACTCCTTCCGCACCCTCGACGGCCGCGACGACCGCATCGGTGGCCTCGAGCAGCGTCGCCTGGTCGGGAGCCGACACGTCGATCGCGATGTCGCTCGAGCCGAAGCCGCCGCCCTGCGTCGACACGGTCACGGTGCCGACGTCGTCGAGCTCGGCCACAGCCGCCTCGACGTCGGCCCGCACCGCGGTCTGATCGGCGGAGGTGTCCGTCGTCACGGAATACGTGATGCCGCCGACGCCGGTGAACGCGTCGCGGACGGCGGAGCCGCTGGATCCGATCGAGGTCTGGACCGTCTCGACCCCGTCGACCGAGAGCAGGGCTGCCTCGACCTCCTGGGCGGCGGCATCCTGTGCGTCCAGGCTCGCGGCCGGACCCACGTCCTGCGAGACGGTGAACGTGTTCTGACCCGAGTCGCCGAGGAAGTTGGTCTTCATCAGGGGCGCCGCGGCGATCGTTCCGGCGAGCACGAGGACGGCGATGATCACAGTGACCCAGGAGTGCTTCAGCGTCCAGGTGAGGATCGGCAGGTAGGCCTTCTGCAGTCGCGACGGGGGTGCGGCGGGGTCCTCGGGATCGATCGCCCGGCCGGCGGCATCCAGAATCGGCTTGCCGGGGCGCAGGAACCAGTACGCGAGGACCGGCACGATCGTGAGCGCGACGAACAGCGACGCGGTCATCGCGATCGTGACGGTGAGCGCGAACGGGCGGAACAGCTCCCCCGTGATGTCTCCGACGAAGGCGATCGGCAGGAACACGGCGACGGTCGTGATCGTGGATGCCGTGACCGCGGCCGCGACTTCGCGGACGGCGCGGAGGATCGACGGCAGCTTCTCGGCGTCGCCGACGTAGTGACGCTTGATGTTCTCGATCACGACGATCGAGTCGTCGACGACACGACCGATCGCGATCGTCAACGCACCGAGGGTCAGGATGTTCAGCGAATAGCCGAACGCCTGGATGCCGATGAAGGTGATCAGCACGCTCGTCGGGATCGAGATCGCCGTGACGAGGGTCGAGCGCACCGACATGAGGAAGATCAGGATCACCAGGACCGCGAACACGAGACCGAGCAGGCCCTCCTTCGCGAGGGTGTCGATCGATTCCTGGATGTAGGGGGCCTGATCGAACACGACCGTGATCTCGGCGTCGTCGCCGATCGCGTCCTGAAGGTCGGGAATCGCCGCGTTCACGGCCTGCGAGACCTCGACGGTGTTGGCCGACGGCGTCTTGGTGACGGCGATCGTGAGCGCGGGCTCGCCGTTCACGCGGGAGATCGAGGTGACCGGGTCCGGACCGAGTTCGACCGTGGAGACGTCCCCGACCGTCACCGCGCCCGCGGCGAACTGCTCCGGAGTGGAGGCGACGAGCGGGAGACCCTGGATCTGCTCGACCGACTCGAGCTTCGTCCCGGTCTGCACGGTGAGGGTCTGATCGCCCTCGGTCACGGTGCCGCCGGGGAACAGCACGCCGTTCTGCTCGAGCGCGTCCGAGATCGCCTGCTGCGTGTAGCCGCGCTCGGCGAGGGCGGCGGTGTCGGGCGTGATCGTGACGCGCTGGCCCTGGCCGCCGACGACCTGCGCGGAGCTGACGCCGTCGATGTCCTCGAGCTCTGGGATGACACTCGCGTCGAGCTGGGCCTGGATCGTCTCCTGGTCGCTGTAGCCGGCGACGGCGAGCTGGATGACCGGGAGGTCGTCGATCGAGAAGGACACGACGTTGGGGTCGACGCCCTCCGGCAGGTCGAGTCGGTTGATCGCCTGCGTGATCTTGCCCTCGGCGCGGGTGAGGTCGGTGCCGTACGTGAAGGACGCGCGGACGATCGACGCGTTCGTCGTGCTCGTCGCGGACGTGGACTCGAGGCCGGGCACGCTCTGGATCGCCGTCTCGATCGGCACGGACACGTCGTTGTTGACCACCTCGGGCGAGGCGCCCGGGTACGTCGTGATGATCGAGAGCTGCGGGAACTCGATCGACGGGATCAGCTCCTGCTTCAGGCTCGTCAGCGCGAGACCGCCGAAGACGGCGGCCACGATCGTGATGAGGGCGATGAGCGCGCGGTTCTTGAGGCTCAGGACGGCGAGGTTGGACACAGGGGCCTTCACGGTGCGATGAGGTCGAGCTGCGGATGGATACGCGACTGTATCCGTTCCGATTCTCGCACGTGCCCGGGCCGCTCTCGCCCGTGTCAGCGCGGGATCAGACCGCCGATCACACCGCCGACGAGGAGTCCCACCGCGGCGGCGATCACGCAGCTGACCGCCGTCCCGATCAGATTGAGCCACCCCCAGTCGCGCCTGCCGGTCTGCAGGAGCAGAGCGGATTCGGTCGAGACCGTGCTGAAGGTCGTGTAGCCGCCCAGGAGCCCCACTCCGAGGATCGCGACGACCGGCGCGGCGAGCGCGTCGCCGAGGCCGGTCACGATGCCGAGGGCGAGCGAGCCGGTGACGTTCACGATCAGGATGCCGAGCGGGAAGACCCCGCGGCGGCCGCGCTGGATCGCGACGTCGAGGATGTAGCGGAGGCCGGCGCCCAGCCCACCGGCGAGCGCCACCAGGAGAATCTGCATCGGGGTCATTCGGCGTCCTCCGGCGGCTCGCGCCGAGCGGGATCCCCCGCCGCCGACCGTCCGATGCGCAGTCCCAGAGCCGCCGCCACCAGACCGACGAAGACGGCGATCGCGGCGAGCAGCAGCCCGGTCACCGGGGCGAGGGCCCCCACCTCGCCGACCTGCACGGCGAACGCGCTGTAGGTCGTGAAACCGCCCAGGACACCGGTGCCGACGAAGGCGCGCGCGAGCGGGCGGCGGTCGTCCCACAGTCCCACGACCACCCCGAGGGCGAACGAGCCCGCGATGTTGACCGCGAGCGTGACGGCGGGAAGCACGATCCAGCTGGCCGACTCCGCGACGGGCAGCACCAGCAGCGCCCGCAGCGCCACACCGATCGCACCGCCGAGGACCACGGCGCCGAGGATCCGCCACGAGAACGCGGAGCCTCGGGTGGTCGGGGTGCGCGCCGCCATGCGACCCACTGTAGGGGCCGGGCGGGCGATGACCCGTCAGCCGAGCAGGAGTCGCTGGATCGCGCTCTCCGGCGACAGGTCGAGCGAGAGCAGTCGTCCGCGTTCGTACGCCGAGAACACCGCCGGGTCGATGTAGCTCGCCCGCGCCACAGCCGGCGTGTTGCCGAGCGCCTCCGACGTGGCACGTACGGCGAGGGTCTCGGCGCGCTTGCGCTGCGTCGCGGTGTCGACGGTGCCGATGCGGGCGAGCGTCTGGGCGGCCATGATCGTGCCCCTCAGCGTCCGGAAGTCCTTCGCCGTGAAGGCACCCCCGGTCAGGGCGCGCACGTGGGCGTTCACATCCGCCGGAGTGAGCGGCACGCGCCGGTTGCCGCGGCGATACGACAGCAGCGGCGAGCGCGGACGCCCCGCGCCGAGCTCCGCCATCACGGCGGCGAGCTCCGCGTCGTCGACTTCGATATATGCGCGCTTCCCGCTCTTGCCCGGGAACGAGAGGGTGAGGACGGATGCCGCCACAGTGGCGTCCCGGCGCTGCAGAGTCGTCAGCCCACGACTGCCGTGCCGCTCGAGGTAGCGCGCGGAACCGATCCGGGGCGCGGCCTGATCGAGCAGACGGAAGGATGCGGCCAGCACACGCTCGCGGTCGAGCTCGTCGCGACGGAGCGCGCTCGTCACACGTCCGCGCGCGTGCGGCAGGGCGGCGGCCAGTTCGAGCGCGCGGGAGAACTTGCGCCGGTCGCGGCGTTCGCGCCAGCGCGGGTGGTAGAGGTACTGGCGCCTTCCGGCATCATCGATCCCGACGGCCTGGATGTGGGCGTGCGGGTTCGCCGCGATCCAGACGTCCTGCCACGCGGGCGGGATGACCAGCGCTCGGATGCGCTCGCGGTCCGGCGCGGGGATCGTGTCGCCGTGCTCGTCGAGATAGCGGAATCCGCTGCCGGAGCGCTGCCGGCGGTATCCGGGGTCTTCTCCCGGGCGTACCCGGACCAGTCGTGCCACGTCGTCTCTGTCTCGTCGAAGGGTGCCGAGGGATCCTCGGCACAGCCGTGAGTGCCTGGCCCGACGGTACGCGCCCGCGTGAGAAGGCACGGAGGGCTTGACACTCGACGGCCCGGCACACGCACGCGCAATGCGCTGGTCAGCGTGATATCACCGGTTTTCGCGGTCCGTCAACCCCCTGCCGCGTTCGCACAGCACAGTGACAGAGTTCTCGCGTGCCCCCCGAGGCATCCGGATCGCGCGTCACCCACGCGGACCGGCGACAGAAGGAGTACCACCATGAACCTCGCCCTGATGATCGTCATCGTCATCGCGGTCATCCTTGCGATCTTCGGCGGACTGAACTCGGCGCTGAGCTGGCTCCTGTGGGTCGCGCTCATCGTCGGTGTGATCGCGCTGA
>JASBUD010000166.1 GCA_030148105.1 Microbacterium sp.
ATCAACGCCCTGTACGGGCCCCTGCACGGCGGCGCGAACGAGGCCGTTCTGGAGATGCTGGCCCGCATCCGCGACTCGGGGGAGAGCGTGCAGCGCTTCGTCGAGCGCGTGAAGAACAAGGAGGACGGGGTCAAGCTCATGGGGTTCGGCCACCGGGTCTACAAGAACTACGACCCGCGCGCGAAGCTCGTGAAGGAATCGGCGGACGAAGTGCTCAGCGCTCTCGGCGTCAGCGACCCGCTCCTGGATCTCGCGAAGGAGCTCGAGCAGCTCGCCCTGGAGGACGACTACTTCAAGGAGCGGCGCCTGTACCCGAACGTCGACTTCTACACCGGCGTGATCTACAAGGCGATGGGCTTCCCGACGCGCATGTTCACCGTCCTCTTCGCGATCGGCCGGCTGCCCGGTTGGCTCGCTCACTGGCGCGAGATGCAGTCCGACCCGCAGACCAAGATCGGGCGCCCGCAGCAGCTCTACGTCGGCGCCGCACAGCGCGACTACCCGGGCGCATAGGGCGGGGGCGGCGGGGTCTCAGATCCCCGCCTTCTCCTCTTCCTTCTCGGCGATGTCCGCGGCGTCCGCCTCGCGATCCTTCTTGCTCTTCTTGGAGGCGACGCGCTCGTCCTTGTGGCGCTTCTCCAGCTCTTTCGCGTAGTCCGGGACGGTCGAGGTCATGTCACGGGGCGGTCGTTCGTACCCGCCGGATGCCGGACGTTCGGGCACGATGACCTCTTCGCGCTCGACGACCTCGTACGGGATCTGGGAGAGCAGGTGCGCGATCGTGTTGATGCGACCGCGGCGCTTGTCCTCGTTGTCGACCTCCCACCACTTCGCCTCCGGGATGTCGGTGTGCACGAACATCGTGTCCTTCGCGCGGGAGTAGTCCTCCCACTTCGTGATGGACAGGACATCGTTCGGACTCAGCTTCCAGCGACGCATCGGGTCGTCCGCGCGGTCGCGGAAGCGCCGCTCCTGCTCCTTGTCGGACACGCTGAACCAGTACTTGATGAGGATGATGCCGTCCTCGACCAGCATCCGCTCGAAGATCGGCGTCTGATGCAGGAAGCGGTGGTACTCCACACTCGTGCAATAGCCCATCACGTGCTCGACGCCGGCGCGGTTGTACCAGGACCGGTCCATGAGCACGATCTCGCCCGCAGCCGGGAGGTGGGGGACGTACCGCTGGAAGTACCACCGTGTCTTGTCGCGCTCGCTCGGTGTGTTCAGGGCGACGATGCGGGTAACGCGCGGATTCAGGTACTCCGACACACGCTTGATCGTGGATCCCTTGCCGGCGGCATCGCGGCCCTCGAAGATCACGACGATGCGTGCGCCCGTCGCCTGGACCCACGCCTGCATGTCCACGAGCTTGGCCTGCAGAACCATGAGCTCGGATTCGTACAGCTTCTTCGCCATTCGCGCGGCCATGGGACTCCCTTGCCTGTCTCACGCCGCCCCACCGGCGGTGCTGGCTCGACTTTACGCGTGCAGGGCGTCGTTCAGGGTGACTCCCACGCCGACCCTCCGGACGGCCTCGATCGCGCCGGTGAGCGAATTGCGCCGATACAGGATGCCGTCGCGCCCGGAGAGCTCCGCGCCCTTCACGCTGCGACGCGCGCCGTCGTGGCCGGCCGGCTCGTCGGCCAGGACGATCTTCGAACCGGCCGTCACGTACAGCCCCGCCTCGACGACGCAGTCGTCACCGAGCGAGATGCCCACGCCCGCGTTCGCCCCGAGCAGGGTGCGCGCGCCGATGGCGACACGGTGGGCCCCGCCGCCGGACAAGGTGCCCATGATCGACGCGCCGCCGCCGATGTCGCTGCCGTCGCCGACGACGACCCCCTGCGAGATGCGGCCCTCGACCATCGACGCGCCGAGCGTGCCCGCGTTGAAGTTCACGAACCCCTCGTGCATCACGGTGGTGCCGGGGGACAGGTACGCGCCCAGGCGGACGCGCGACGCATCGGCGATCCGGACACCGGGGGGACTCACATAGTCCAGGAGTCGGGGGAACTTGTCGAGCCCCTGGATCTGGATGCCGTCGCGCAGGAGGAACGGCCGCAGACGTGCGGCGTCGTCGGGATGCATCGGTCCGGCGTTCGTCCACGCGACATTCGGGAGGTGCCCGAAGATGCCCTCGAGGTTCACGGCGTTGGGCGCCACGAGACGGTGCGACAACGCGTGGAGCCGCAGGTACGCGTCCGACGTCGAGGACGGTGCGGCGTCCAGATCGACCTCGATCGTGATCGTGTCGACCGTGACCGCGCGGCGCGGGTCGGGCACCGCATGGCGGTCGAGGTCGTCGGGGGGCATCGCGGGATCCAGACCCAACGGGATGCGCCCGATCTCGGGAGAGGGGAACCAGGTGTCCAGTACCGTCCCGTTCTCGGCGGTCGTCACCAGCCCGGTGCCCCACACCCAACGCTCGTCGCTCATGTCACCACGGTACCGGCACCCGGACCCGGGGCC
>JASBUD010000169.1 GCA_030148105.1 Microbacterium sp.
CCGACGAGATCGCCGAGACCGAGAAGATGAGCAGAGGCGGGTCCGCGCTCACCGACGACACGGAGGACGCGGTGAGCGCCACCGGCCCGTGCTCGCCGAACGCGGTGATCACGGCGATGCCACCCGGGTGACCGCGGAAGAGGGCCTTGAACTCGTCGGCCGTGGCCGACGCGCCCAGGCTCCGTGCGGGAGCGTGGTCGGGATCGTGGGGGCGGCTGGCCGCGGAACCGGTCATGTCTTCGACGCTAATTCACTCCCGAGGCCTGCGGCGTGCGGGCGTGAAACACACTGACACACGCGCCGGTACTCAGTGTTGCGTAGTACCGGTACTCAGTGTTACTTTGTACCGGTAGTCAGCGACACAGGGTAGGTGGGACGGCATGGCCAGTCAGATGACCGAGATGCTCAAGGGCACGCTCGAAGGCATCGTGCTCGCGGTGCTCGCCGATCGGCCCGCATACGGCTACGAGATCACGGCGCGACTCCGCGACGAGGGCTTCACCGACCTCGTCGAGGGGACGGTCTACGCCCTGCTGATCCGCATCGAGCAGCGCGGGTTCGTCGACGTCGAGAAAGTCCCCTCCGAGAAGGGACCGCCGCGAAAGGTCTACTCGCTGAACGCGAACGGACGCGCTCAGCTCACCGAGTTCTGGAAGACGTGGAGCTTCCTCCAGACCCGTATCGACCGGCTCCGCGACAGAGAGGTGTGACATGGCTGCCAAGTGGTTCGAGGTGATCACCGGATCGCTCGATGACAAGAAGGAATGGCGGCGGTACCGAGCCCGTGTGAAGGCGCTTCCCGAGCCGTACCAGACGGCGGCCGCGTCGTTCGAGCGCTACTTCATGTACAACGGCGGCATCGTGGACGGCGACCCGGCCGTCATGATGACGATGCTGCACGACTTCGCCGATCTGTGGGAGCGGGCGGCCGCCGATCAGACGCCCGTCACCGCGATCGTCGGCGAGGATCCGGTGGAGTTCGCCGACGCCTTCGCGGCCGCGTACACCGGCAAGCGGTGGATCGACAAGGAGCGGGCGCGCCTGACCGAGACCATCCGGCGGATCGAAGCGGAGGAAGAGCCGTGATCGCGGATGCCGCCATCCGGGTCCACGGACTGCAGAAGTCCTTCGCAGATGTGGCGGTCCTGCGGAGTGTGGACTTCGAGGTCGCGCGGGGCAGCGTGTTCGCCCTGCTCGGATCGAACGGCGCCGGCAAGACGACCATCATCCGCATCCTCGCGACGCTGCTGGGGGCGGATGCCGGAGTGATCGAGGTGGACGGCATCGACGTGGCGGAGCAGCCCGCCCGCGTTCGCGAGGCGATCAGCCTGACCGGCCAGTTCGCCGCTGTCGACGAGATGCTCACCGGACGCGAGAACCTCGTCCTCGTGGGACGTCTCCGGCACGTCGGCTCGCCGGGCGCGGTCGCCGACGATCTGCTGGAGCGCTTCGCGCTGACGGATGCCGCGCACCGGCGCGCCGGCACGTACTCCGGCGGCATGCGCCGCCGCCTCGACATCGCGATGAGCTTGATCGGCGATCCTCCGGTGATCTTCCTGGATGAGCCGACGACGGGCCTGGATCCGCAGGCGCGGATCGAGGTGTGGCAGACCGTTCGCCGGCTGGCGGACGCGGGGACCACGGTGCTGCTGACGACGCAGTATCTCGACGAGGCCGAGCACCTGGCCGACCGCATCGCGATCCTCCACGAGGGGCGCATCATCGTCGACGGCACGCTCGCCGAACTGACCGCCCTCCTGCCGCCACCGCAGGTCGAGTATGTCCAGAAGCAGCCGACGCTCGAGGAGATCTTCCTCGCGATCGTCGGTGACCAGGCAGGGGTGTCAAAGCCCGGGGAGATTCCGGCCTCCAGTGACGCGAAGCAGGCCCGACGTGCTGATTCATCCCCGCGCTTTCACCACGAGACGGAGGAAGGGCGATGAGCGCTCACTTCGCCGCCGACACGGCGACCCTCACCGGGCGGTCGCTCCGCCACATCCTGCGCAGCCCTGACACGATCATCACGACCGCGGTCACGCCCGTCGCGATCATGCTCTTGTTCGTCTTCGTCTTCGGAGGGGCGATCGACACCGGCGCCGCGTCCTATATCGACTACATGCTGCCCGGCATCCTGCTCATCACGATCGCGTCCGGCATCGCCTACACCGCCTACCGCCTTTTCATGGATCTGCAGGGCGGCATCTTCGAGCGCTTCCAGTCGATGCCCATCGCGCGCTCGAGCGCGCTGTGGGCGCACGTGCTCACTTCGCTCGTCGCGAACCTCGTCTCGCTCGCGGTCGTCATCGGCGTGGGCTTCGCGGTCGGCTTCCGCACCGGGGCCGGTCCTCTCGCGTGGCTCGCCGCGATCGGCATCCTGATCCTGTTCACGCTGGCCCTCACCTGGCTCGCGGTGATCGCGGGGCTCTCCGCGAAGACGGTCGACGGGGCGAGCGCGTTCTCGTACCCGCTGATCTTCCTGCCGTTCTTGAGCTCGGCGTTCGTGCCCACCGCGTCGATGCCCGGACCGGTGGCGTGGTTCGCCGAGAACCAGCCGGTCACTCCGATCGTCAACACGCTGCGCGCGCTGTTCGCCGGGCAGCCGGTCGGGAGCGAGATCTGGGTGGCACTGGCCTGGTGCGTCGGCATCCTGATCGCCGCGTACCTCGTCGCGATGGCGGTGTACCGCCGGCGGCTGCGCTGAGACCGGGTGTCGGCGATGAGGGCTATCGTGCGGCCATGGTGACTGACGCGCGCACACTCGACTGGCTCCTCGACTCCGACCCCGCCCTCCGCTGGCAGGTCGAGCGCGATCTCGCCGGGGCCCACCGCGCGGTCTGGGAGGCGACGCGAGCGCGCGTCGCGTCGGAGGGGTTCGGCGCCCGACTGCTGGCCGAACAGGGCGCTGACGGGCAGTGGGCGGGCGGCGCGTTCTTCCCCGCGGGCTTCTTCGACAGTCCGGAGGCTCAAGAACCCGGGCAGCCGTGGGTCGCGACGACCTGGGTCCTCAAGGACCTGCGCGAGTGGGGGGTGGACGCGTCGGTGCTCGCCGGCACCGCCGAGAAGCTCGCCGCGAACTCGCGGTGGGAGTACGACGACCTGCCGTACTGGGGTGGCGAGGTGGACGTGTGCATCAACTCGTACACGCTGGCGGCCGGCGCGTGGCTCGGGGCCGACGTGTCGCAGCTCGCCGCGTGGTTCCCCGCGCACCGACTCGAAGACGGGGGCTGGAACTGCGAGGCCGAAGAGGGCGACTCTGTCCGCTCGTCGTTCCACTCGACCCTCAACGCGGTGCGCGGAATGCTCGCCTACGAGAAGCTCACCGGCGACACGGGTCTGCGCGAAGCCCGCCACGGCGGTGAGGAGTACCTGCTCTCGCGGCGGCTGATGTTCCGGGCGAGCACCGGGGAGCCCGTGGGCGAGTTCGTGCATCGCTTCGTGTCCCCGAACCGGCACCGGTACAGCGCGCTCGCGGCGCTCGATCACTTTCGCGAGGTGTCGCTCCACGAGGGCACACCACCCGACGCGCGGCTCGCGGAGGCGATCGAGGTCGTCCGCGCCGCCCGCACGCCCGACGGGCGATGGCTGCAGACGACCCCGCTCGCCGGACGCACCTGGTTCGACGTGGATGTGCCCGAGGGGGAGCCGTCGCGATGGCTCACGCTGCAGGCGACGCGGGTCCTCGAATGGTGGGATGCCGCGACCTGAGGCTCAGTGCGGATGACGGTCACCGGGATCCGCGGTGGCGGCGCGCCGCGAACTCGTCGACCTCGGCACCCCGCGGGCGCAGATCGGGGTAACCCGCGAAGGGGACCGGACCGTGCGCGCGCACGTATGCACCGTGCACCCTCTCGCACGCGTGACGCAGCGTCGTCGCCCAGCCGAGGAGCTCGTCGCCCCACACCGCGCGGTAGCGCGCCACGTCCTCCGGCTGCGGGATGACCGCATCGGACGCCGGGGGAGCGGCATCCGCTCGCCGCGTCCGCACGCGGCGCAACTCGACCCGCCCGTACTCCCGACCCTGCGGGTCGACGAGCCGCCACGTTCCGGTGGGGCCCTCCACCGCGGCGAGGATCGGGTGCCAGTCGGCCATCTCGGTCGGGATTCCCTTTCTCCGGCCGAGGGTGCCAGGCTACTCCCGCGCCTCCGACATCGGGAGGGCTCGGGAGGAGCGGCATGGCCGACGTGGTGAGCATCGAGCTCGTGCTCGATGACGCGACCGACGCGCGCGTCCGGGCCGATTGGCGGGCGCTCGCGGATGCCGGCATGTCGAGCCTCGGAGCGCACACGTCCCCGAGCAATCGCCCGCACCTCACGCTGCTCGCCCGGCCGACCCTCGACGTCCCCCGCGCTGCCTTCGCGCGCGCGGCAGCGACGCTCCCGGTCTCGGTCACGCTCGCCGAACCCGTCGTCTTCGCCCACGGCGACCGCGGGGTGCTGGCCTGGCGCGTCGAGCCGAGCGACGAACTCCGCGCCCTGCACACGGCGGTGCACACCGCCGCGGGATCCGGAGAGGACCTGCCGCACACCGCGGCGGCGGACTGGACACCGCACGTGAGTCTGGCGCGCCGGCTCCGACTGGACGCACTCCCGGACGCGCTCGCGCTGATCGGACCGCCGATCGCCGGGACCGGCACCACGCTGCGGCGGTGGGATGCGGCATCCGCCACGATCACCGTGCTGCGCTGAGCGATTCGCCGACGGACCGCGTCGCCGCGACCCCGGTTCGCGCAGGTGTCGATAGCGTCGTGGTGTGGAGGAACAGGGCCCGGACGAGGTGGATGTGCTCATCGATGCGTGGGCGCGGCGGCTCCCCGACGTCGATGTGACCCCCCTCGAGGTGATGTCGCGACTGCGGCGCGTCTCGATCCGGCTGGGGCGCATCCGCGCGGGCGCGTTCGCGACCGCGGGCCTGGCGTCGTGGGAGTTCGACGTGCTCGCGGCGCTCCGCCGGGCCGACGAGCCGCACGAGTTGAGCCCCGCGCAGCTGATCCAGCGCACGATGATCGGCAGTGCGGCGATGACGAACCGCCTGACGCACCTGGTCGACCGCGGCTATGTCGAGCGGCAGGCGAACCCGCGTGACGGCCGCGGCGTGCTCGTGCGGATCACGGAGGAGGGCATCGTCCGGGTGGATGCCGCGATGACCGAGCTGATCCGCCGTGAAGCCCGCGCGCTCGCCGTGCTGAAGGACGACGAGATCGACGCCCTCGCCCGGATGCTCCGCCCGCTGATGGGCTAGCGCTTCTCGCGCGCGAGAGCGTCCCAGTTCACGTCGATCATGCGAGGCTGCCGCTGCGAGATCCGCGCGCGCAGCACCATGCCGGCGTCCGGCCAGTACCGCCGATCCAGCACGACCTCGGTCCGCAGCGGCTCGGCGTCGATCCCCGGTGCCTGCAGGATCAGGTCCATCTCGCACGTCTGGTAGCGCATCCGCCCGGTCGGCTGCGAGAGCGAGACGATGCGGATCGTGCCGGGCACCGCGTCCGCCATCGGCGAATGCGTCAGGCGTTCGAGGGTTTCCGCCGCGTCCTCTTCCCAGTCCTCCATGGCTCGAGGTTAGCGGTGCAGGACCTTCGGCTCTGGCCGCCGGGCGGCGGCGGGTGTGGCATGGGTTCCGGAGGAGAAGACGATGAGAGCGCTGGTGGTGTACGAATCGCAGTGGGGCAACACGGAGCGGATCGCGAAGACGGTGGCCGATGAACTCGGCCGGACGCTCTCCGTGCGGCTCGTGGAGGCCGAGTCCGCGCCGTCCGATGTGGCGGATGCCGACCTTGTCGTCGTCGGGGGTCCCACGCACGGCTTCTCGATGACGAGGCCCTCCACGCGGGAGGCCGCAGTCGCGCAGCACGGGGCTCCGCGGGCGCCTGAGCGCGGCATCCGCGAGTGGATCGCCGCGCTGCCGCACCTGGATCATCCGGTGGTGGCCGCGACGTTCGACACGCGGGTGGACGCGCCGCGCCTGCCGGGGTCGGCCGCGAAAGCCGCGCGCCACGAACTGCGCACGCTCGGCTTCGACGTGGGCATCAAGGCCAAGACGTTCCGGGTGCACGGATACGAGGGGCCGCTCATCGACGGCGAGCTCGGCCGCGCCGTCGAGTGGGCGCGTTCGCTCGTCGCTGCTCTCCCGAGCCGCTGAGACGACACCTGCGCGGCGAGACCGTGGGCTTCACCCACCCTCTCGACGCGCAGATGTCGTCTCGCGGCAAGTCCGGGAGACGGCCCGCGCGGGGGCGTGACCGGGCTAGCGTGAGGGTGTGGACGAGGACGCCGCGGAGCTGCAGGCCCTGCGTCGTCGTGCGTACGCTCCGGATGCCGACATCCACGCCGACCCCGATGCGCTCGCCCGGCTTGAACACCTCGAAGAGCAGGTGCGCCGCGCGCGCGAAGCCGCCCTGGCAGCGACGCCCGCCGCGCCCCCCGCGCCCGACACCGCCGCCCGCGCCCCGGACGCCGCCGATCCAGCGGCCGCCGCCGACCCGTCGGACGCCGCCGATCCGGCGGACGCCGCCGATCCGGGGGAGCAGGACCCCCTGTCCCGCCCAGATCCTCCGGATCGGTGGACGGAAGGACCCGAACGGCCACCGCGCCGCCGGCACATCGTGGTGGGGACCGTGCTCGTCGTCGGCGCCCTCATCGTCGCCGGACTCGTGCTCGACCGCACGGCGCCCCCGGACCCGGAGGCGGCCGCGCCGACGCCGAGCCCGCAGCTCGTCCTCCGTGCACAGGACGCGTCCGAGCGCACTCTGCTGGAGATCCCGCTCGACCGTTCGCTCTCGCGCTATGTGCCGCAGCCGGCTCCGCCGACCTTCCCGATCGAGGGGGCGCTGCGGTGGTCGCAGTCTCTCGGCTCGTACTACGGCATGACCGTCTGGCTCGGCCGCGCGGCGCACACCGATCAGCGCTGCCTCCTGCTGGAAGGCATCGAGAAGACCTTCTCGCGCTGTGAGCGCGAGGACCGGTTCCTCTCCGGCCTCCTGGACGTCACCGTGCCCTACATCGACATCGCCCCCGAGGACCGCCCGCTCGCGATGTCCCCCGGGCAGGGGATGGTGATCCGGTGGGCGCCCGATGAGGGCGTGCAGATCGCCCTGGACGAGCTCAAGGTCAACTACTTCGGCTGAGCGGGCCGCGCCCCGATCATACCGACCGCCCGGGCAGCGACCGCGGCGCCCTCGCGCGCGGCGGCCACCGCATCCCGGTCCACGCTCCACCGCGCGAGGAACCCCGCGCAGAACGCGTCGCCCGCGCCGGTCGGGTCCACCGCGGCCGGGGCGGTGACCGCGGGGACGTGCACGCCGTCGACGATCACTCCGTCCGCCCCCTGCGTCAGCACGAGGGTCGCCGACGGCGGCGCGAACGCCAGAGCTTCGGCTTCGGCGGCGCTCGCGATGAGCACGTCGGCTCCGGCGATCACCGCGGCGAATCGGTCCGGGC
>JASBUD010000170.1 GCA_030148105.1 Microbacterium sp.
GTGCGCGTTCGGTGTGATCGCGCTGTTCTGGGGGGATGCGGCATCCGCGATCCGCTACGTCTGGCCGATCATCCTGGTCGCCGTCGTCGCGTGGGCGCTGTTCTGGCGTCCGAGTCTGCGGATGCAGGAGCACGGCGTCACCGTCGTGAACGTGTTCCGCACGTTCTTCATCCCCTGGCCGGCGATCCGCGCGATCGACACCCGCTACTCGCTGACGATCCACACCTCGCGCGGCAAGGTGCCGGTGTGGGCCACACCCGCTCCCGGACGTCACCGCGCGTTCGGACTCTCGGCGAAGGATTTCGACGGAGTCGGGACGAGCGCCCGCGGAGAGCACGAGAGCCTGCGCCCGAGCGACGCGCTCAGCACGCCGTCCGGCAATCTCGCGCAGGCGATCCGCGGACACTGGGAATCCTTGTCCGCGGCCGGAGCCTTCGCCCGCGGCGAAGACCCCGAGGCGCAGACCGTGACGTGGCACTACGGCACGATCACGGCGATCGCGGTGCTGGCTGCGGCGACGGCGATCGGCCTGCTGGTCTAGCAGCGTCACCGTCACCGCTCCGGATTGAGGGGCTCGTCCTGGGCATCGCCCGGCTTCTCCGGACGCGGATCGTGGTAGTTCACGACGTCGCCGGTGTAGACCGCCTCCATCGGGACCGTCACACTCTGCGGACCGGTCGGCTCGGTGGTGTCCAGGATCGGCGCGACAGGACCGCTCGCACGACCGGCACGGCGCATCGCGCGTTCGCTGGGCATCTTCTTCTGACGCGGGTCGAACGCGTCGCGCAGCCCGTCGCCGATGAAGTTGACGCACAGGGCGATCGCGATGATGAAGATACCGGGCCACCAGAACAGCCAGGGCCGCGTGGAGAAAGCCGCCTGGTTGTCCGAGACGATCTTGCCCAGCGAGGTGTCCGGCGGCTGCACGCCGAAGCCGAGGTAGCTCAGCGCCGACTCGAGCAGGATCGCGCCCGCCATCAGGAGCGTCGCGTTCACGACGATCACGCCGACCGCGTTGGGGAGGATGTGGCGGAAGATGATGCGCCGGTCCCGCGCGCCGGACACCCGCGCGGCATCCACGAACTCACGCTCGCGAAGCGAGAGGAACTCTCCGCGGACGAGTCGGGCCATCGTGGTCCATGCGAACACGCCGATCACGACACCGAGGACGGCGGCGCCGAGGCTGCCGAACGTCTTCCCGAGCACCGCACCGATCACGATGAGCGGGATCGTGATGACGATGTCCGTGAAGCGCATGAGGACCGAGTCGGTCACCTTGCCGTAGTAGCCGGCGACCGCGCCAATGACGACGCCGATCACGGTGGCGACGACACCGGCGATCACCATCACCATGAGGGACTGCTGGGCCCCGCGCATCACGACCGCGAAGATGTCGCGACCGACCTCGTCCTGCCCGAACGGGTGCTCCCCGAACTGCAGCGGGAAGAGGCTGAGCGTTGGAACGCCGTTGTTCAGCTTCGGCGTGATCTGGGTCCAGGAGTAGGTCCACCAACCGGGGATCTTGAATCCCCAGAGGTCCACTCCGACAGACGTGAAGGCGAGGACCACGATGAAGATGAGCACGACCATCGCGACCATCGCGCCGCGGTGCCGGAAGAACCGGCGCCGGACGATCTGGCCCTGGCTGAGACCTTCGGTCTCCTTCTGCTCGATCGAGATCTCGGCGACCGCGGCCGCGTCGTTGACGTCCGGTTCTTGAGTGACTGTGGTGTTCATGTCAGCCCACCTTGATTCTCGGGTCCAGGGCCGCGTAGACCAGGTCCGCGATGAGGTTGAAGAGCACGGCGAGCGTGCCGGTGACGACGAAGAACGCCATCACGGGATTGGGGTCGACGTGGTTGATGCCGTCGACGAACAGCCGGCCCATGCCGGTCCAGCCGAAGACCGTCTCGGTGACCACCGCCCCGCCCACGATCGCGCCCACGTCGAACGCGATGATCGTCGTGATCGGGATCAGCGCGTTGCGGAAGGCGTGACGGACGACGACGGTGCGCTGGGTGAGGCCCTTGGCCCGGGCCGTGCGGATGTAGTCCTGGTTCATGACCTCGAGCAGGCTGGCACGCGAGTAGCGCGTGTAGCCCGCGAACGAGATCAGGATGATCGCGATCGTCGGCAGGAGCAGATGGGTGTACAGGTCGATGCCCTGCACCCAGAAGTTCCCGCCGAGACCGGGCGTGGAGGCGCCGACCGTCGCGATCGGCCGGCCGCGCACGCGACTGGAGTTCGCGTACACCGCCCAGTACGACATGTACTTGTCCAGCGCGATCAGCGCGGCCGTGAGGAACCCGACGATCGCCGTCGTGCGGACGACCGGGCCGCGGTCTGCGCCGCCCATGAAGAAGCCGATCAGTCCGCTCACGACGATCGCCAGCACCATGAGCAGGAGGAAGAACCACAGCGTCATGCCGTTGAGGATGTAGTTGATCATCGGGAAGTACAGCGCGATTCCCAGGACCGCGACGACGAGCGACGCGTACAGCGCACGGCGGTTGCGCAGACCCGTGGAGATCGCGGTGATACCGAAGGCGATGCCGATCGCCGATGCACTGTAGACCACGATCCCGATGCTCGGGTCGGCGAACCACTGCGTCGCCGAGAGGTAGATCAACACTGCGGCCGTCGCGACGGCGGCGATGCCGAAGACGATGAATCTCTTCTTCGCCTTCCCGCCGAGGAGCGACATCCACAGCACACCGGCGATGAGCGAGACGACGATGATCACGGGTATCGCGATCGTCGGCTCGGCGAGCCAGTTGTT
>JASBUD010000069.1 GCA_030148105.1 Microbacterium sp.
ACGCTGCATCCTCATCGCCGACGAACACACCGTCACCGTCATCCACCTCGACACCGGCGAAATCATCGCCACCCACACGATCGACCCAGACCGCACCTACTGGCGCAACAACGAAAAAGAGCCCGGCCGATGGCCGGGCTCTTCCTCTTGAGTGTCTCCTACGTCGCGACTCAGATGTCTCCTATGTCGCGACTCATCACACACGTGGACCTGAGGGGACTCGAACCCCTGACCCCCTCGATGCGAACGAGGTGCGCTACCAGCTGCGCCACAGGCCCATGAACCTCCGATAGGTTATCACGCACTCCGGGGCCTTCCCGCGCGCTGCGGCGCCGCACGCGGACGGTCCAGGATGGGAGTATGCCGCATCCCACGCTCGACCCGGTGACCCTTCTGCAGAACGTCCGGCCATGGGGCGGCACCCCCTCCGACATCGCGATCGCGCGCGGTCTGATCACCGCGATCACACCCGCCGGTCCGCCCGTGGAAGGCGCTGTCGACGGCGGCGGACTGCTCGCTCTGCCCGGACTGATCAACACGCACGCTCACGTCGACAAATCGTGGTGGGGCCTGCCGTGGCAGTCGTACGGCGGCGCAGGCGGAATCCAGGGACGGATCGACCACGAGCGCTCCCGGCGCCGCGAGCTGGGCTTGCCGAGCGTGGAGACCACCGTCGCCGTCCTGCGCGAATTCGCCCGCCACGGCACCACCGCCGTCCGCACGCACGTCGACATCGACACCGACATCGGCCGGGAGGGCATCGACGCCGTCCGCGAAGCCGCGGCCGCTTACGACGGCGCGATCGACGTGCAGATCGTCGCGTTCCCGCAGGACGGCATCCTGCGCCGGCCCGGTGTGCTCGACATGCTGGCGGATGCTGCCCGCGCAGGAGCCGATCACGTCGGCGGGCTCGATCCCGCCTCGATCGACCGCGACCCCGTCGGCCAGCTCGACGCGATCTTCCGCCTGGCTGCGGAGCACGACGTCGGGATCGACATCCACCTGCACGACCCCGCCGAGCTGGGCGCGTTCCAGTTCGATCTGATCATCGACCGGACGCGCGCCCTGGGGCGCGAGGGTCGGGTGAACATCGCCCACGGCTTCGCTCTCGCGCAGGTCGATGACCTCCGGCGCCGCGATCTTCTCGCCGCGATGGGAGAACTCGACATCACGCTCACCACGGTCGCGCCGCTGCGTCTGCCGCAGTTGCCGCTGCATGAGCTCGACGCGGCCGGTGTCGCGTTCGGCTTCGGCACGGACGGCATCCGCGACCTGTGGAGTCCCTACGGCACCGGCGATCTTCTCGGCATCGCCTGGCAGTATGCGCGCGCGTCGAGCATCGTCCGCGACGAGGACCTCATCCGGGTGCTCGAGCTCGCCACCCGCTCGGCAGCGCGCTTCGTCGGCCGCAGCACCCACGATCTGGTCGCCGGCTCTCGCGCCGACATCGTGCTGCTCGACGCCGAGAACCCGATGGACGCCCTCGTGCGCACTCCGCCGCGCGCACTCGTGATCGGCGGCGGGCGGGTGCTCCACGCGGCGTGAGCCGCGCTCAGCCCGCGCGGCTGGCGAGCAGTCGGCGCACGTGCGCTTCGATCTCCGCGTCGTCCACGGGACCGCGGCGACCGAGCTCGGCGGACTCCGTGCGGGCGCGCGCGACGGCGATCGACGGCGGGCGCTGGGCCTCGGCGCGCTGCCGTGCGGCTTCTTCGACGGCCGCCTGACGCAGCGATTCGCGCGCGGCTGCGGCATCCAGTACGGCGGACGCGCGGGAGCCCGCAGACACCGTGAGCGGCCGGGGCAGCTCACGCGGCGCCCATCCGCGACGATCGGTCGGCAGCGCGACGTCCTGTACGGCGGCCTCCGTGCGCACGGCGACCGGTGCGACGCTCTCGCGGATCACGGCCCGCGCTCCGACGCGGTTCATCTTCTGCAGCAACAGCGCGCACACGGCGGCGACGGCGACGCCGCTCCAGAGGGCGATCTGCGATCCGGTCGAGACCACGAGCCAACCGCCCCAGCCGGCGAGGCCGAGCGCGGCGACCGCGAAGACGGTGAGGGTCAGACGCGTGCGACGCCGGGCCCGCGTGCGGCGGGCCTCGGGGGCGGCCTTGGCTGCGGCGCGCTCGTCGCGCGCCCGCTCGAGGTCCATGCGGGCCTGTTCGAGCGCGGTCTGCGTGCGCTCGTTGACGGCGCGGCGAGCGAGGCGCTGCTGCGCCAGCGCGGTGCGGGCGTTCAGTTCGAGACGGACCTCTTCGGGGGTCTCACTCGTCTCGGCCAGCACGCGCAGAGCCTGATTCAGACGCACCGCGTTGCGCTCCGCGGCGTCGAACTGCCGCCTGCTGTGCCACGTCGGCAGCAGATAGACCATCCACAGGAGCACCGCGACGAGCACGATCACTCCGCCGCCCAGTACCTGCCCACCCATGCCGACAACCGTATGCGAACGGATGCCGACGGACCGGCATCCTGCCGCGTGTCGGAGATGCCGGTTAGGGTTCAGGCCCGCAGGCGGTCGCTCGGCGGCACGGTCGCCGCATCCTGCGGCGCGCGCCCCTGCACCCAGCGGGCGAGGACCCCCTCGGGGACGTCCTCGCGCGTGAGGGCGAATGCGTAGTGGTCCCGCCAGTCGCCGTTGATGTGGATGAACCGCCGGCGCAGGCCTTCGTAGCGGAAGCCGAGCTTCTCGACGACCCGCAGGCTCGCCTGGTTCTCGGGGCGGATGCAGATCTCCATGCGGTGCAGGCGCATCTCGTCGAAGCACACGTCCGTCGCGAGGGCCACCGAGGTCGTGGTGATGCCACGTCCCGCGAACCGCTCGCTCACCCAATACCCGATCGTCGCCGATGCGAGGGATCCGCGGGCGATCCCCCACACGTTGAGCTGCCCGGTCACTTCACCGGCGTACTCCATCACGAGGGGCACGCCGGAGCCGTCGCGGTACTGCTGAAGGAGTCTGCGGATACCCGCGCGCATGTCGAAGGACACCGGCCCGTCCGGGCTCGTCGCCTCCCATGGCCGCAGCCAGGCACGGTTGGAGAGGAGTTCGTTCTGCAGCACGCGGGCATCGCGCGCACGCACCAGACGTATGCCGACTTCTCCGTGCCGGCGGGGCGTCGTCAGGTCCACGCAACCCCCTCGTGCCTGCGGCGTCAGAGCTTCGCCGCGAAATCCTTGAACCAGGGACGCAGCTCGGGGCCGAGATCCTCACGGTCGGCGGCCAGCTGCACGATGGCCTTGATGTAATCCACCCTATCGCCGGTGTCGTACCGACGGCCACGGAACACGACGCCGTACACGCCGGGTCCATCCGGGTCTGCGGCGAGCTCCTGCAGCGCGTCGGTCAGCTGGATCTCGCCGCCCTTTCCGGGCTCGGTGCGCTCGAGGATGTCGAAGATCGCCGGGCTCAGCACATAGCGGCCGATCACGGCGAGGTTCGACGGGGCGTCCTCGGGCTTCGGCTTCTCGACGAGCCCGGTGACCCGCACGACGTCGGGGTCATCGGTCTTCTCCGCGGCGGCGACACCGTACATGCCGATGTGGGCGGGGTCGACCTCCATGAGCGCGACGATCGCGGCGCCGGTGCGCTCGTGCTCGGCGAGCATCGTCGTCAGCAGCGCGTCGCGCTCGTCGATCAGGTCGTCGCCGAGCATCACGGCGAACGGCGAATCCCCGACGTGGGCGCGGGCGCGGAGGACGGCGTGACCAAGTCCCTTCGGCTCGCCCTGACGCACGAAGTGGATGTCGGCCATGTCGCTGGATGCCATGACCCGCTGGAGGCGATCGGCGTCGCCCTTCTCGGTGAGCTTGACCTCGAGTTCGGGGACGGAGTCGAAGTGGTTCGAGATGGCGTTCTTGTTGCGCCCGATGATGACCAGGATGTCCGTGATGCCGGCGGCGGCAGCCTCTTCGACGACGTACTGGATCGCGGGCTTGTCGACGACCGGCAGCATCTCTTTGGGCATGGCCTTGGTCGCAGGCAGGAAGCGGGTGCCGAGTCCCGCGGCGGGGATGACGGCCTTGAAGGGCTTGTGGGGCATCGTCCGACTCTACCGAGAGGCGGATGTGAGGCCCATGGGCGTCGTGTCGCCTTGCCCCCACGCGGACCCCGTGCTATCCGCGCCTACAATCGACGTATGCCCGACGAGATCGCCGACGCCAAGCGCGCCCTGCGCGCCGAGCTGCGCGAGCGTCGTCAGCTGCTCTCGCAGCATGCGCGGGATGCCGCGGCCGCGGCGATCGCGCAGCGCCTCGACGCTCTGGTCGACGAGCTCGGCGTCCGGTCGATGTCATGCTTCCTGTCCACGACGACGGAGCCGGGGACCCGCGACTTCGTCGACGCCGCGGTGCGGCGCGGCATCCGGGTCCTCCTTCCTGTGACGCGTGCCGACGGCCTGCTGGACTGGTCGGTCGCCACACCCGACCTCGACATCGCCGAGGGGCTGCACGGACTGCCCGAGCCGGTCGGGGAGCTGCTCGGACCCATCGCCGTGAACGACGTCGACCTGCTCGTGATCCCCGCGGCAGCCGTGGACCGCAGTGGGATGCGGCTCGGCTGGGGTCGCGGCTACTTCGACAAGACGATCGGCTCGATGGAGGGCTGCCCGCCGGTCTACGCGGTCGTCTACGACTCCGAACTCCTCGACGAGGTCCCCCGCGACGTGCACGACCAGCCCGTGACGGGTGTCGTCACCCCCACTCAGACCCTTCGCCTCGCGCCCGCGCGGCGCTGACCGCCCGAAAGAGCAGCCCATGCCGACCTACGCCTATGCCTGCAAGCAGTGCGGACACCGCTTCGACGCCGTGCAGTCCTTCGCCGACCCCACCCTCACCGAATGCCCCGAGTGCGGCGGAGAGCTGCGCAAGGAGTACGGCTCGATCGGTGTGACCTTCAACGGATCCGGGTTCTACCGCACCGATTCGCGCGCGGGATCCGCGAAGTCCTCCGACGCGGGTTCATCCTCGACCGGCTCGTCGGGTGGCAGCGCGCCCGCTCCTTCGGCATCATCGAAGTCGGAGTCGAAGTCCTCGCCGGCATCGACCGGATCCTGACCGGCGGAAGCCGGCGACACTGAGGAGAATCACGTGATCAAAGGCTTCAAGGAGTTCATCCTCCGCGGAAACGTCATCGACCTGGCCGTCGCGGTCGTCATCGGCGCGGCGTTCACCGGCATCGTCAACGCGATCGTCGCCGGGCTCATCAACCCCCTGATCGCCCTGATCTTCCAGGCCGACAGCCTGAACGACCTGGTGATCGGCGTCCCGAACGTCCGCGGCGGCATGACCGATTTCGGCATCGGCGTGATCATCGGCGCGATCATCAACTTCCTCGCGGTCGCTGTCGTCGTGTACTTCGTGTTCGTCTACCCGATGAACCGGGTGAAGGAACGCGCGGCCGCGAAGGCCGGTATCGCCGAAGAAGAAGCGTCCGAGCTGCCGACCGAGCAGGAGCTGCTGCTGCAGATCCGCGATCTGCTCGCCGCACCGAACGGCCCCGCACCCAAGTAGTCGCGGGGTCTCGGCCCTCGCGTCAGTAGTGCGGGGGCACGTCGCGGCGCAGGCGCTCGTCGTTCGGGCCCACGGCGCCGGGACCTGAGGCTTCGAGCGAAGCGGATGCCGAGCCCTCGGCATCCGCTTCGGTGGGCTCGTTCGTCGTCCCCGGTGCCGGTGTCAGCTTGGCGCGCCGAGACCCGGCGACCCGCTCGATGCGCTGCCGGGGAGGCTTCTCACTCGATGACATCGATCGGCTGCGTCTCGGTGTCGGCCGTGGGCGACTCCGGGGCGACGCCCAGCATCGCGGCGATCCGCGCCGCGACGCCGGCCGGATCGCTGTACAGGTCGAACGAGTGCACGCGCACGTAGTGCCAGCCGAGCCGGCGGAGGATCTGCGGGCGCAGACGCAGCGACTCCCGCAGCGACTCCCCGATCGTCTCGGGGTCGCTCTCGGCCACGACCGCGCGGCCGCCGTGCTGGGCCACGAGCGGCAGCAGCCCGCGGTAGTGCACGTCGACCGAGACCCCGAGCCGGCGGAGCTCACGGGCGAGGTTCCGGGTGAGCGGATCAGCGAGGTCCTCGAGGCGCTTCTCGCGCGCCCGCGCAGCGATCCCGCCCAGGATCGACATGAGGGTCGCGGCTCCGTGCTCGAGGCGCCCGTCGTCGAAGGCGGACGGGCGGATCGACGAGACGATCACCATCGAGCG
>JASBUD010000186.1 GCA_030148105.1 Microbacterium sp.
GGAGGGGAGGATCTCGACCGAGTCGAAGCCCTCCTCCTCGAAGTAGCCCTGGTCCAGCGCCACGTAGTACCCCGCGAACTGCGCCTGCGGCAGCCACTGCAGCTGCAGGCTGATCTCGGTGAGCGGTTCGAAGTCGGCCGATCCACCGTCGGAGGTGTCGGGGGCGGCGGAGCCGGAGCATCCCGCGAGGGCGAGGGCGGTGACGACACCGGCGGAGGCGACCGCGAGGCCGCGTCTGGTGTTGCTTCTCATGCTGTGTTCCTTTCGGGTTCGGTGGTGCAGGTCGTGCAGGTGGTGCGGTGGTGCTGCCTTTCTGTGGTGCAGGTGGTGCGGTCGGCCGTCACACCGACGAGTGCCGCGTCACGAGACGCTCCAGGAGCGACGTGACGAGGAAGAACACGAGGCCGATCAGGATGCCGCCCACGACGTACGCCCACGCGAGGGCCGCGCGGCCCGACTTCGCGTAGGTCGCGATCGCGGTGCCGATGCCGTCGGCGGGGCCCCCGAAGTACTCCGCGACGAGCGCCGCGATCACGGCGAGCGACGCGGCGATGCGGATGCCGGTCATCAGGTACGGCAGCGCGGTGGGCAGCGTCAGCAGGCGGAACGTCTGCGCCGGGGTCGCCGCGGCGGCCCGCAGCACGTCGCGGTGCACCGGTCGGGTCTGGCGCAGCCCCCGGAGCACGTTCACGAACACCGGGATGAACGCGGCGATCGTGGCGACCGCGATGCGTCCGAATTGACTGGACGCCCCGAACATCGTGTTCAGGATCGGGGTGATCGCCACGATCGGGATCACCGCCAGCGCGGCGACGAGGGGGGTCAGCATCCCGTCCACGGGTCGGGCCGCGGCGGCAAGGCCCGCCAGGAACAGCGCGAGGAGGGAGCCGACGACGAGACCGATCAGGGCGTTCGTCGCGGTGATGAGCATGTCCTGGAAGATGATGTCCCAGCGCAGCACGAGCTCCGCGCCGATCGCGACCGGGCTCGGCAGCATGCGCGGTGCGGCGGCGAACACGTCGACGTACAGGATCCACAGCGCGAGCATCAGGATGCCGACGACGATCGGCGCGACGACCCGGAGCCAGCCGGGCAGTGCTCGCTCGCCGATCGGCGCCCGCACCGTGCTCATCGTTCGTTCGCCCGCTCGATCGGCGCCCCGTGCAGGGCTTCGCGGACGGCCGTGACTCGCTCGAAGTACGCAGGGGATTCGCGCAGGCCCTCGTCGCGGGTCTCGCCGAGGTCGGTGACGATCACGTCCGTGATGCGGCCGGGACGCGGGCTCATCACGACGACCCGGTCGGAGAGGAAGACCGCCTCCGGAATCGAGTGCGTGACGAAGACGACGGCGGCGCCGGTCTCGGCGGTGATGCGGGTCAGCTCGCTCTGCAGGTACTCGCGGGTCATCTCATCCAGCGCGCCGAAGGGCTCGTCCATCAGGAGCAGCCGCGGCCGGGTCGCCAGGGCACGCGCGATCGCGACGCGCTGCTGCATCCCGCCCGAGAGCTGGTCGGGATATCGGTCGGTGAACTCGGTGAGTCCGACGAGCTCCGCGAGTTCGGCGACGCGCGCCGTCCGCTCGGGGCGGCCGGTGCCGTTCAGCTCGAGGGGAAGGGAGATGTTGGCGCCGACGGTCCGCCAGGGGAGGAGCCCGGACTGCTGGAACGCGATCCCGTAGTCCTGGTCGATCCGCGCCTTCCGGGCGGGCTTGCCGAAGATCTCGAGCGTGCCGCTCGTGGCCTGGTCGAGGTCCGCGATCAGGCGCAGGAGCGTGGATTTGCCGCATCCGGACGGACCGATCAGCGAAACGAACTCGCCCGCCGCCACGTCGAGGTCGGCGCCGGCGAGGGCCGTGACATCGCCGCCTTTCGTCGGGAAGATCTTGCCGACACCGGTGGCGCGCACCGCGAGTTCAGGGGCCTTCGGGCTCGAGTCCGTCATGCGGTGGCTTCTCCTCGTCGGTAGTTGCGCAGCCAGAGGCCGATGAGCGCGACCGAGCCGGCGGCGACGAGGCCGAGCGCGATCGCTCCGAAGGTCGGGCCCCAGGGGGCGGCGGGGTCGCTGGAGGCCTGCCCCGCGAGCTGGATGAGCATGCGTCCGATGCCGCCGCGCATGCCGATCGAGACCTCGGCGACGACGGCGCCGAGCACGGCGTTCGCCGCGGCGAGGCGGAGCGCGGGCAGCAGGTACGGCACGGCGGCGGGAAGGCGGAGGCGCAGGAGGGTGGGCCAGTATCCCGCCGCGTACGTGCGCATGAGGTCGACGTGGATGCGGTCGGGGGCGGCGAGCCCGCGCAGGACGCCGATCGCCACGGGGAAGAACGCGAGGTAGGACGCGATCACGGCGACCGAGAGCCACTGCGGCCAGGGCGTGCCACCGCGGTCGATCTGGTTGCCGATCGCGTTGATCACGGGTGCGAACGCGATGAGCGGGACGATCTGACTCACGACGATCCAGGGGAGGAGCCCCCACTCCACGAGCCGCCAGCGCTGCATCGCCAGGCCGAGGAGCGCGCCGACGGCGACCCCGATGAGCCAGCCGACCGCCGCGATCCCGAGGGTGACGAGGGCCGCCGAGGCGACCGAGACCCACAGCGGCGGGGTGTCGCCGCCGCTCGTCGGCGCGAACAGGCGCGCGACCATGTCCCAGACGTGCGGCATCGCGCGGTCGTGCGTCCGCGGCAGGATCATGACGCCCGAGCCAGAGACGCCGGTCCCGCCGATCACGACCCCCTCGGGGGGCCCCAGGAACTTGTACAGCTCCCACAGCAGCAGCACCGCGACGACGCCGACCACGCCCCAGCCGACCGCGTACCAGCGCTGCGGCCCCGACCCCACGCGATACCGCGCGAGCCCCTTCCGCTGAGACGCCATCTGGGCGTCGAGACCGTGGGTTTCCCCCGCGGTCTCGACCTGCAATTGTCGTTCCACGGACTAGGACTTCGCGATCACGTGCTCGGAGAGCGCCGGGATCACGGTTTCGCCGTAGACCCGCATCGTCTCCTCCTTGTTGTCGTGCTGGAGGTAGCCGGCGAACTGCGTGACCCCGATCTCACGCAGCTTCTGCAGCTTCGCGATGTGCTCCTCGGCGGTGCCGAGGATGCAGAACCGGTCGACGATCTCGTCGGGCACGAAGTCGACGTGGTCGTTGTCGGCCTTGCCGTGCGTGTTGTAGTCGTACCCGGTGCGCCCGGCGATGTAGTCCGTGAGCGCCTCGGGGACGTCCCCGTGGTGGCCGTACTTCGCGACGATATCGGCGACGTGGTTGCCGACCATGCCGCCGAACCACCGGCACTGGTCGCGCATGTGCGCCACGTCCGTGCCGATGTACATCGGCGCGGCCACGCAGAACGCGATCGAGTCGGGGTCGCGGCCGACGTTGGCCGCGGCATCCCGCACCGTCTTGATCATCCACGCGGCGATGTCGAGGTCGGCCAACTGCAGGATGAACCCGTCCCCCACCTCACCGGTGAGCTTGAGCGCGAGCGGTCCGTACGCCGCGACCCACACCTCGAGCTCGGACCCGCGGCTCCACGGGAACTGCAGCGTCGCGCCGTGGTACTCCACGGGACGGGAGTTGCCGAGCTCGCGGATCACGTGGATGGACTCGCGCAGCTCGCTCATCGACACCGGCTTGCCGTTCGTGACCCGAACGGCCGAGTCGCCGCGGCCGATCCCGCAGATCGTGCGGTTGCCGTACATCTCGTTGAGCGTGGCGAAGACGGACGCCGTGACGGTCCAGTCGCGGGTCGCCGAGTTCGTCACGAACGGGCCGACCGTCACGCGCTTGGTCTCCGCGAGGATCGCTGAGTGGATCACGTACGGCTCCTGCCAGAGCAGGTGCGAGTCGAACGTCCACACGTGGCTGAACCCGTGCGCCTCGGCGAGCTTCGCGAGCTGCACGGTGCGTGCGGCCGGCGGGTTGGTCTGCAGGACGACTCCGAAATCCATGGCTGCGCCTCTCACGTCAGGTACTGGCTGAGGCCGCGCTTGAGGAAGCGCCCGTCGCCCTTGGCGCCCAGGTAGGCGTTGTCATCGACGATGACCTTGCCTCGCGAGAGCACGGTGTCCACGTGCCCATCGATCTCGTAGCCCTCCCACGCGGAGTGGTCCATGTTCATGTGGTGGGTCTTGCCCACCCCGATCGACGTGTGCCCGTTCGGGTCGTAGACGACGATGTCGGCATCCGCCCCCGGCTGGATCACGCCCTTTCGTCCGTAGAGGCCGAACATGCGCGCCGGAGTGGTGGAGGTGAGCTCGACCCACCGCTCGAGGGTGATCTTGCCGGTCACCACGCCCTGGTACATCAGGTCCATCCGGTGCTCGACCGAGCCGATCCCGTTCGGGATCTTGCGGAAATCGCCGAGCCCGAGCTCCTTCTGGTCCTTCATGCAGAAAGGGCAGTGATCGGTCGAGACCATCTGCAGGTCGTTCGTGCGCAGCGCCTGCCACATGTGGTCCTGGTGACCTTCGGCGCGCGAGCGCAGCGGCGTCGAGCACACCCACTTCGCGCCTTCGAACCGACCCCACTCGTCGCTCGAGGCGCCCAGCTGCTCTTCGAGCGAGAGGTACAGGTACTGCGGGCACGTCTCGCCGAACACGTTCTGCCCGCGATCGCGCGCGGCGGCGAGCTGCTCGACCGCCTGCTTCGCACTCACGTGCACGACGTACAGCGGCGCGCCGGTGAGGTTCGCGATCATGATCGCGCGGTGGGTGGCCTCCTCCTCCATCTGCCATGCGCGGGCGATGCCGTGGAAGTAGGGGTCGGTCTTGCCCTCCTCGATCAGCTGCGCGGCGAGGACGTCGATCACCGGGCCGTTCTCGGCGTGCATCATCGTGAGCATGCCGGTGTCGCGGCTCACCTGCATCGCTTTGAGGATCTGCGCATCGTCGGAGTAGAAGACGCCCGGGTAGGCCATGAAGAGCTTGAAGCTCGTGATGCCTTCGTCGATCAGGCCCGGCATCGCGGCGAGCGAGGCCTCGTCGACCCCGCCGATGATCTGGTGGAAGCCGTAGTCGATCGCGCAGTTGCCCGCGGCCTTCTCGTGCCACGCGGCCAGGCCGTCCTGGATGCGCTCGCCGTACGTCTGCACGGCGAAGTCGATGATGCTCGTCGTGC
>JASBUD010000189.1 GCA_030148105.1 Microbacterium sp.
CGACTCGCCGATCGGATGCCGGCCGCTCAGGTCTGATCGGGCTCGTGGTCGCCGCGGTGCTGGTCTCGGGCGCCGTCACTCCGGCGCTGGCTGCGACCGAAGCCGGCCGTCACGCCGTGCCGCACGGCGAGATGGTGGAGCACTCGCACCACTGAGCCCCGCACTCACCCATCCCGCCGCGTGCCTGCTCCCTCCGCCGGGATGGTGGGTTCCCCGCCGAAATGGTGCATTCTCCGCCGAGATGGTGGGTTCCCCGCCGAGATGGCGGGTTCTCCGTCGAGATGGTCAGTTCCCCGCCGATATGGTGGTCACCACCTCGACGGGAAAGAGACCACCTCGGCGAGGAAGAGACCACCTCGACGGGAAAAGGACCAGCTCGGCGAGGAAGAGACCACCTCGGCGAGAAACCCAGGGGCGCGGGCGGGCGAGGACCTCGGGTCAGACGGCGGAGATCCGCCAGGATGCCGAGGCCGACGCCTCCGGCTCGAGGACGATCAGGCCCGCGTCGTAGTCGTATCGGTCCGCGTTGAACGCATCGGGCGCGCAGGTCATCGGCTCCACCGCCAGACCCGTCCGGTGCCCGGGCTTGCCCACACCCTTGTCGGACGTGTGGATCTGCACCCAGGGGCACGCGGCATCCCACGTCATCTCGACGCCGGAACCGGCCGCGTCCGTGACCCGAACGCGCGCGAGGCCGGCCTCGTCGCGCTGCAGCGCCGTATAGGCGTGGTCGATCTCCACCGCACGGATCGCGCGGGCGGCGCGGAAGTCGAACCGTTCCGGATCGTCCGCGTCGACCGGGCGCAGTCCGATCGGGCTGAGGCGATCGGGCGTGACTGCGAGTACCTCGTCGGCCGGCAGCTCCAGTGTCCAGTCATCGACGTGACCGGCGCCCGCCACCAGGTACGGGTGCGGGCCGGTGCCCCAGGGAGCGGCATCCGGACTCTCGTTCGTCGCCGTGACGGTCTGCGTCAGCCCCTCCGCATCGAGCGAGAACGTCGTGCGGATGACGACGCGCCAGGGATACCCGGTCTGCGGCTCGACCGCAGCCTCGAGGGTGACGTGACTCGGCCCCTTGTCGACCGCTTCATAGTCGAGCCAGGCTGCCAGGCCGTGCAGTGCGTGATGTCGGGCCGGTTCGGTGAGTGCGACCTGGCGTTCGGTCCCGCCGAAGGCATACAGCCCGTCGACGATGCGATTCGGCCACGGCGCGAGCGTCGCGCCCCGATACGAGGGTCGTACCTCATCGGCGTCGAACGGGACGACGAGGTCGCGCCCCGCGAAGGTGAGGGAGCGCAGGCTCGCACCCACGCTCGCGATGACGGCTTCGTAGTCGCCCGCGCGGAGCGCGTGCTGGGTACCGGACAGAACAGTTCTCATGGGATGCGCCTCGCGAGGGTCGGAACGCCCCATGTTATCGTCACCAGGCTCGATGCCGCGGCCTTACCGCCCCGTCGCGAATCGCTGCTCCGGGTCCAGCTGCTCGCCGAGCTTGGCGGTGATCCGTGCGAGATCGGCGAGGTCTTCGGGCGAGAGCGCATCGATCACGAGCCGGCGGGCGGTGGCGATGTGCCCCGGTGCGGCGCGGACGAGCTCGCGTCGCCCGGCATTGGTCAGCGTCACTCGCGAGACCCGCCGGTCGGCCGGGGACGTCGACTTCTGCACGAGGCCGCGCCGCTCGAGCCGCGAGCACACGTGCGACAGCCGCGAGAGCGTCGCGTTCGTCGCCTCGGCGATCTCGCTCATGGATGCCGTCGATTCCGGCATCCACCGGAGGTAGGTCATGACGCCGAACTCGAAATGAGTCATCGCCGAGTCCCGCTGCAGTTGCGAGTCGAGCTCGCTCGGCAGCAGGTCGCACACGCGGATGAGACCGAGCCACGCCTGCGCCTCCTCCGGCGTCATCCGCGGCACCGGGTGGGTCATCGTCCGCTCCGCTCCGCGCGTCGTCACGCCGCCGGGAGGTTCAAGAGGTGGCCGGTGTGGTCGCGCTTGGCCTGAAGATACCGCGCGTTCGCCGCGGTCAGGTGCACGCCCGTCGGCACGGTCTCCTCCACGTCCACTCCGAGCGCCTCCAGCTGCGCGACCTTGTCCGGGTTGTTCGTCAGGAGGCGGACGCGACGGATACCGACGGCCTGCAGCATCTGCGCGGCCGCGGTGTAGTCGCGCTCGTCCTCGCCGTGGCCGAGCGCCGCATTCGCCTCGTACGTGTCGAGCCCCTGGTCTTGCAGGGCGTATGCGTCGAGCTTCGCGTAGAGTCCGATGCCCCGTCCCTCCTGACGGAGATAGAGCAGCGCACCACCCTCGAGGCTGAGCCTCTCGACGGCCTCGCGCAGCTGCGGACCGCAGTCGCAGCGCTGCGAGCGGAACACGTCGCCGGTGAGGCACTCGCTGTGCACACGGACGAGCGGGACCTCCGCCTCGCCCCGTCCGTCGAAGCGCAGCAGCAGGTGCTCCGCGCCGTCGGAGAGATGCCGGAAGGTCGACACGCGCGCGTCCGCCTCGAAGCCGTCGCTGAATCGGAGCGGAATCCGCACCTCCGTGCGGACCTCCGCGGCGGGCGGGAACGGAATCGGCGCGCTCATGCCGCAGCGCCTTCCGGGGTGGCGGTCAGCAGCGTCCCCCAGGGGTCGCGCAGGCGCAGGCTCTCACCGTCGTCCTCGGCGGCGACCCCGTGATGCCGGGCGCGGTCGGCGAGCGCGAGCACGTCGCTGCGGTCCGGCATCCGCAATCGCACGTCACCGAGGCCGAGCGAGACGGCACGGGGTCCCGCGCCGGCGCTGTGCCACGTGTTCAGGCCGATGTGGTGGTGGTAGCCGCCAGCGGAGATGAACAGGGCGGAGCCGACGTCGATCGTGACGTCGAAGCCGAGCATGTCCACGTAGAACCGGCGTGCGGTGGGGATGTCGCCGACCTGCAGGTGCACGTGACCGATCGTGGCTTCGTCCTGAGTCTCGCGCGCGGGATCGAAGTGCTCGCGCAGGAACGCGTTCGGGTCGATCGCGGTGTTCTGCGGCATCCATCCGGCCGGCTTGTTCTGCCACACCTCGACGGGTCGGTCCCAGTACAGCTCGATGCCGTTGCCCTCCGGGTCGTGGAAGTAAAAGGCGTTGCTGAACGTGTGGTCGGTCGCACCCTCGTACAGATGCCCGGCCTGGCGCGCCATCGACAGCACGGCAGTGGACAGCGCCGCGCGATCGGGGAACGCGATGGCCGTGTGGTAGAGCCCGGCGTCGCGCCGGTCGAAGGGCGGCAGGTCGGGCGTGTGGGTGAGGGTCATGATCGGGATGCCGTCGCGGCCGAGTGTCGCGCGGGCCCCCGACTGGTCGAGCACATCGAGCGTCACAGCGCGACGGTAGAACTCGGTCTGCGCGTCGAGGTCTCCGACGAGGAGTTCGACGGTATCCATCCGGGTCGCGTCGGCGGCGGCGCCGCCGGTGTGGATCGGCGCCGGGCGCCAATCCAGAGCGGTCGTGGTCATCGGTCTCCCCCCTCGTCGGTGGGTTCGTGTGCGCCCGCCGTTGGTTGACCCAACAACCAATTCGTGCGTCTATTCCCTACTGCTTCGCGAGAGGGCACATCTGTAGGGCAACACGCCGTGGGAGACGCACGTTTGTGCCCTCTCGCGAAGTAGCAGGAACGCAGCGGCGCCCCGGCCGAAAGGCCGAGGCGCCGCTTCGCAAGGAGACGGGGTCAGTCGAGCAGACCCGAGACGAGGGAGTCGACGTCCCCGCTCACGTCGCCGACGAGGTCATCGACCTCGGCGCCGATGTCGCCGACGGACACGCCGCTGTCGCCGCCCACGTCCGTTCCGTTCGCGACGTCACCGACCGAGCCGAGCTCGGTGCCGGAGACATCGTTGCCCGAGCCGATCGGGGCGTCGATCGGGGCGGACACGTCGTTGCCGGATCCGACGGGCGCCGAGACGTCGTTGCCGGACAGGTTGCCCGAAACGTCGTTGCCCGAGAGCACAGGGGTGGCGTTGCCCGACAGGACCGCGGGGTTCAGCGAGTCGCTGACGAGCGGCCCGTTGATCAGGCCGCCGTCGATGCCGAGGTTGCCGGCGGTGGTGTCGTTGCCGCTTCCGAGCACGTTCTCGCGGAACCAGGTCTGGAAGCCCTCGATCGAGGTGGAGGCTTCGGTCACGGTCGTCGTGGTCTCCTCGCTCGGGTTCCACGTGTCCGCCGAGGCGGGCAGCGCGAATCCAGCGACGGCGAGGGCCGCGGCGCTCGCGCCGGCGGTGCTGATGAGTCCGAGACGGGTGATCTTTCGCATGTTTCTCTCTCCAATCGATGCGGGCTTTCGCCGCACAGGGGGTGATCCGAAAACATCCGCGGATCGGATTGGACGCACACGCCCGACACGCCGCCGAGCGGTCGCGCTCGACATCCGTATCCCGCGTCTTTCCGGGCCGCGGAGCGGAATCCTGGCAGATCCCTGAAAGTCGCTCTGCCGCCCGCGAGAGGGCACATCTGCAGGGCGACACGCCGTCGAACCCGGACGTTCGTGCCCTTTCACGCAGGAGCAGGGGCAAGCTGGACGAATGCGCATCGCACTCACCGGCTCGACCGGCAAGCTCGGCTCCGTCGTCCTCCGCGAACTCCGGGATGCCGGCCACGACGTCACCGGACTCGACATCGTCGGGCCGCGGCAGGACGGCTTCGTCCAGGTCGACCTGACGGACTACGGACAGGTGGTCGACGCGCTGGGCGGCGTGGACCGCTCGGACGGTTACGACGCGGTCGTACACCTCGGCGCGATCCCCGCCCCGGGCCTGCGCACGGATGTCGCGACCTTCCACAACAACATGGCGAGCACGTTCAACGTGTTCTGGGCGGCCGTCCGGCTCGGCATCCGTCGCATCGTCTACGCGTCGAGCGAGACGGTGCTGGGTCTGCCGTTCGACGTGCCGCCGCCCTACATCCCGGTCGACGAGGAGTACGCCGCGCGCCCCGAGAGCGTCTACTCGATCGTGAAGGTGCTCGAGGAGCAGCTGGCGACCGAGCTCGTCCGCTGGCACCCGGACCTCTCGATCACGGCCCTGCGCTTCTCGAACGTGATGGTGCCCGAGGACTACGCGGAGTTCCCGTCCTTCGACGCCGACCCGCTCCTTCGCAAGTGGAACCTGTGGGGGTACATCGACGCCCGCGACGGTGCGCAAGCCGTGCACCGGGCCCTCGAGAACGCGCCTGCGGGCTTCGAGACCTTCATCATCGCCGCCGCGGACACCGTGATGTCGCGCCCGAACGCGGAGCTCGTTGCCGAGGTGTTCCCCGACGTGCCGACCGCCGCGGACGTGGGCGAGCACGACACGCTCCTGTCGATCCACAAGGCGCGCCGACTGCTGGGCTACGCGCCCCGGCATTCGTGGCGCGACCACGTCTGAGCTCGGCTTCGCCGGAGATCGCGGATTCGGAGGAGCTTTCGGCGCCGGAAGTCCTCCGAAACCTCGATCTCCTCAGATTCGCGGATGCCGCGCGGCGGCCTCCGCGACGTCCCGCCAACAGGCCACGACCTCGGTCGTGATGGCGTCCGGCGTCTGAGAGATGTCGACCGCGAACCCGGTCTCGTCCGGCTGGAGCCGCTCGAGCGCGACGAGCTGCGAGCCGAGGAGCGTCGCGGGCATGAAGTGGTCTGCGCGCGCGCCGATGCGCGCCGCGAGCAGCTCGGGCGCGCCGTCCAGGAGCGCGAAGCACATGCCGTCCGCGCGGGCACGCAGCGCGTCGCGATACGCGCGCTTGAGCGACGAGCAGGCGACGACGACCGTCTGCCCCGCTGCGCAGCGGCGCGCGATCTCGTCGCCGACCGCCGCGAGCCAGGGCGCGCGGTCGTCGTCGTCGAGCGGGATGCCGGCCGCCATCTTGGCGAGATTGGATGCCGGGTGGAAGTCGTCGGCGTCGAGGAAGATCCCGTTCACTCGGGCGGCGACGGCGGCCGCGATCGTCGACTTGCCCGCGCCGGACACGCCCATCACGACGAGTGCGGCACCGTTCTCCATGGCCTCGAGCGTATCCGCCGGCTCGCTCGCGGCGGACCGCCGGACTCCCGGCCCGTGGCGCAGCACGTGCCGCGAGCGGCGGCGAGTGCCGCGAGCTAAGACCCAGGCCGCGAGGCGCGAGCGCCCGCGTCAGGCCAGGGCGTCGGCCACCGAGTCCCACCAGGCGTCGAAATCCGCGCGGTGGCCGGCCCGGCGCCTGTCCGCCTCGCCGGCGATGCGCTCGCGGTCGGCCCACAGCTCGCGCAGATTCGGGATGCCGTCACTCTGCGCCGCTGAGATCGGCACGGTGGCCCGCTGACCCCAGTGGGCCAGCGCGCCGCGCTGCTTGACCGCGGTGTACTCGTCGGTCACGAGACCCAGCACCGGAACCCCGGCCGGCGCGGCGAAGACCGCGGGGTGGTAGCGCCCGGTGATGAGGACCGATGCCGACCTGGCGAGCGCCGCTGCGGCGGGCACGTCGCCGGTCGAAACGACCTCGGACGGAGTTCGCATCGCCGCGCGGACCTCGTCGTGCAGGACAGCGTCCCCGCGGGAAGACACCCCCTCAAGCGCACCGAAGTGGGCGTGGAAGCGGACCGGCTCACCGGTGAGCTCTGCGGCCGCATCCACGAGCGCGGCCACGCCGGAGACGGTCTCGGCCCGCGGTGCGCCGCCGAGCGAGAGCGACAGGCTCACGAGCACTCCCCCGGTCGCCGGCGACACGGCATCCCCCGACACGAAGGACGCGTCGTCGACGCCGAGCCGGGCGGTGACACCCAGGTCGGCGGCGAGGGCGTGGGAGGCTGCTTCGCGCACTCCGACCAGGCGCGCCGAGCGCAGCAGCTCCGCGACGAGTTCGCGATCGCGGCCGCGGAGATCGGGCCCGGGGGTCTGCCCGGAGACGACGAGCGGGC
>JASBUD010000203.1 GCA_030148105.1 Microbacterium sp.
GGCTCGAGCTCTCGAGCGGCGCCGCGGTGGTGTGGGGGAGCGCCGAGGACTCCGCCCTGAAGGCGGTCGTGCTCGCCGGGCTCATGAAGAACGCCCCGCCGGATTCGGTCGGCCAGTACGACGTCTCGGCGCCGACGAGCCCGGTCACCGGCTGACCCGGTCCCCGAGGCGGCGGATTCGGCGCTCAGAGGCCGAATCGGGCGATCCGTTCGCGACACGCGGAGTGTCGTCGTCGCCCAGGCGGCACCTGGGACCTACCGTCGTTCTCAGGAATTGCATACTCAGCAAAACTTTAACCTTCGACTAGAGGTTCAAGGTTCCCAGGGAAGGCCGAACATGTCGACAAACCAGAACTACCTCGCCGTCATCAAGGTCGTCGGCATCGGCGGCGGCGGCGTGAACGCCGTCAACCGCATGATCGAGCTGGGCCTCCGCGGCGTCGAGTTCATCGCCATCAACACCGATGCGCAGGCGCTGCTGCTGAGTGACGCCGACGTCAAGCTCGACGTCGGCCGGGAGCTCACGCGCGGCCTCGGTGCCGGCGCCGACCCCGAGGTGGGGCGCCGCGCCGCGGAAGACCACGCGGACGAGATCGAAGAGGCGCTGCGCGGCGCCGACATGGTCTTCGTGACCGCGGGCGAGGGCGGCGGTACCGGTACCGGCGGTGCGCCCGTCGTCGCCAAGATCGCGAAGTCGATCGGTGCGCTCACGATCGGCGTCGTGACCAAGCCCTTCTCCTTCGAGGGTCGTCGCCGTCAGAGCCAGGCCGAGACCGGCGTTGCGAAGCTCAAGGAAGAGGTCGACACCCTCATCGTGGTGCCGAACGACCGTCTGCTGGAGATCAGCGACCGCGGCATCAGCATGATCGAGGCGTTCGCCACGGCCGACCAGGTGCTCCTGGCCGGTGTGCAGGGCATCACGGATCTCATCACCACCCCCGGTCTGATCAACCTCGACTTCGCCGACGTGAAGTCGGTCATGCAGGGCGCCGGTTCGGCGCTCATGGGTATCGGGTCCGCACGCGGTGCAGACCGCGCCATCAAGGCCGCCGAACTCGCGGTCGAGTCCCCGCTGCTCGAGGCGAGCATCGAGGGTGCGCACGGCGTGCTGCTGTCGATCCAGGGCGGCTCCAACCTGGGCATCTTCGAGATCAACGACGCTGCGCAGCTGGTGAAGGAGGCCGCGCACCCCGAGGCCAACATCATCTTCGGAACCGTGATCGACGACACTCTCGGCGACGAGGTCCGCGTCACCGTGATCGCGGCGGGCTTCGACAACGGCGAGCCCACGCTGCGCGTCGAGCCGATGGGCGCCGCCCGCGTCGTCAGCGCGCCGGTCGTGCCTGCCACTCCCGCGGCGGACGCCGCGAAGGAGCCGGCGCCGCGCGAGACCGAGCCCGTTCCGGTGGGTGCCGCCGTCCCCGACTCGAGCTACGACTCGGCGTTCGGTGACGACGACCTCGACATCCCCGACTTCCTCAAGTAACCCGTCAGGACGAGCGTGGAGCTTGCCGCACGACTCGCACAGGTCGACGCGGGGATCGAGGCTGCCGCACACGCGGCAGGCCGCGATCCCGCGTCCATCACGCGGATCGTCGTGACGAAGTTCCACCCGCCTGCTCTCGTCGAAGAGCTGTACGCGCTCGGTGTCCGAGATGTCGGGGAGAACCGACAGCAGGAGCTCTCCGAGAAGACGGCGGCGCTGAGCGCCCTGGGCGATCTGCGATGGCATTTCATCGGGCAGGCGCAGACCAACAAGGCGAAGGCGATCAGGGCGGCGGCATCCGTCGTGCACTCCGTCGACCGTCTGCGCATCGCGGACGCACTCGATGCCGCGGCGACGGCGGAGTCGCCCGTGCTGGACGTCCTGATCCAGGTGAACCTCACCGACGATGCCCGCCGCGGGGGCGTCGCGCCCGACGAGCTCGAGCGTCTCGCCGAGCACGTGAGCGGATGCGGAACCCTGCGCCTGCGCGGGGTGATGGCCGTTGCGCCCTTGGGGGAGGACCCTGCCCCGGCGTTCTCGCGGCTCGCCGATTACTCCGCGCGCATCCGTGCCGTCGCCGCCGACGCCACATGGATCTCGGCCGGGATGACGGCCGATTTCCCACAGGCGATCGCCGCGGGCGCGACACACCTACGTATCGGGTCGGCAATCACCGGCCCGAGGCCGATACCCGGTTAACCTCGAAACACGACCACTCAGAGCATGAGTCAGCAGGAGGATGCGATGTCGAACCCATTGAAGAAGACCATGGTCTACCTCGGTCTCGCCGACGAGGAAGAGGTCTACGAAGAGCCCGCTTCCCAGCCGGCTGCCCGCAAGACCACCACGATCGAGAAGGCCGCTCCGGTGACCCCCATCCACCGCCCCGCCGTCGTCCGCCAGGTGACCCCGGCATCCATCAGCGAGATCCTCACCGTGCACCCCAAGCAGTACCGGGACGCGCAGGTCATCGCCGAGAACTTCCGCGAGGGCATCCCCGTCATCATCAACCTGTCGCAGATGAGCGACGCCGACGCACGTCGTCTGATCGACTTCGCCAGTGGCCTGTCGCTCGGGCTCTACGGCCGTATCGAGCGCGTCACGAGCAAGGTGTTCCTGCTCTCGCCCGAGAACGTCGCGGTCTCCGGCGACGGCGCCGTGGCGCAGGCGGACCCCGAGTCCGTCCCGTTCGCGCAGGGCTAGTACGACGCGCTGATACGATCGTTCTGTGAACATCGTCGGCGCGATTGCCACGATCCTCAATAGCCTCCTCCTGCTTTTCGTGATCGTGCTCCTGGTGCGGCTCGTGCTCGACTGGATCCCGTTCTTCAACCGGGAATGGCGTCCTCGCGGCGCGGGACTGGTGGCTGCGGAGATCGTCTATACGGTCACCGACCCACCGATCAAGATGTTCCGTCGCTTCATCCCGCCCCTGCGGGTCGGCGGGATCGGCATCGACTTCGGCTTCACGCTGACGATGCTCCTGTGCTTCGTCCTGCTGGCGGTCACGCGCGCGTTCATGCGCTGACGGCGGAGCATACCGGCCTTCGACACCTCCGTGAGGCGCGGCTATGCTTGCCTGGTACGACCGCCGGCCATCGGCGGAGCGGCCCCCGACATCGGCCAGCGACCAGAGCGCCCGAAAGAGGTACCACCATGGCATTGACCCCCGATGACGTCGTCACCAAGCAGTTCCAGCACGTCCGGTTCAAGGAAGGCTTCGACCCGGACGAGGTGGACGACTTCCTCGACGAGATCGTCGTCGAGTGGCGCAAGACGATCGCCGAGAACGACGAGCTGAAGGCGAAGCTGGCTGCGTACGAGTCCGGTTCCGAGGCTCCCGCCGAGGCGCCCGCCGCCGCTGAGGTCGTCGAAGAGACGCCCGCTCCGGTCGCCGCGGTGCCCGCTGCCGAGTCCGGCACGGCCCCCGCCGCAGCGAGCGCCGGAATCATCGAGCTCGCGCAGCGTCTGCACGACGAGCACGTCGCAGAGGGCATCGCGCAGCGCGACAAGCTCATCGCGGACGCTCAGTCGCAGGCCGCGTCGATCATCTCGGAGGCCGAGACGAAGGGCCGCGAGGAGATCGCACGCCTCGATAAGGAGCGCGCGAGCCTGGAGGGTCGCATCACCGAGCTGCGCAACTTCGAGCGCGACTACCGCGCACAGCTGCGCGGCTACATCGAGGGCAAGCTGCGGGACCTCGAGACCACGGGCACCAACTCCGGCTCGACCCCGGTCTCGGCCATCGGCCTCTAGGCCGGTCTTGACAGGCCGAGCCCCCCTGCACAAGGCGGCGGCCGGTGCCGTCGTCGCGATCCTCGCGGCGACGGTGCTGGCCGCCGACCAGTTCACGAAGTACCTCGCGATCCAGAACCTCCCGCCCGAGCAGGCGGTGAAGATCCTGGGTGACTTCCTCATCTTCTATCTCGTCCGCAACCCGGGGGCGGCGTTCTCCCTCGGCGAGGGCGTCACATGGATCTTCACGATCGCCCTCGCCGTCGTCGCGGTCGTGATCGTGTGGCTCACCGCCACGCGACTGCGCTCGCGCCTCTGGGCCGTCGTGCTCGGTCTGCTCCTCGGTGGTGTGCTGGGCAACCTCACCGATCGCGCATTCCGCCAGCCGGGGTTCCCCGTCGGCCACGTCGTCGACTTCATCAACACTCCGTGGATGATGCCGGCGATCTACAACGTGGCCGACATCTTCATCGTGACGATGATGATCTCCGTCGCGCTGCTCGTCCTCATCGGTCTCCGACTGGACGGCACGCGAGAAGTCCGGGCGGCGAAGGACGGTCGGCCTGAGGTCGGTCAGTCCGAGGACGCCGCGGCGCACGTCGACGGTCGTCCCGACGCGGATCGCTGACGTGGACTCGCGGACGCTGCCCGTTCCGGACGGGCTCGACGGCGCGCGAGTCGACGCCGCCCTGGCGAAGATGCTCGGCTTCTCGCGGACGTTCGCCGCAGAGGTGGCCGACGCCGGCGGTGTCGTGATGGACGGCCGCGTCCTCACGAAGTCCGATCGCCTCCATGGCGGATCCTGGCTCGAGGTGACGTGGCAGCCGAAAGAGGAGCCGCGTGTGGTTCCGCTCGCCGTGCCGGACCTCGGGATCGTCTACGAGGACGACGAGATCGTCGTCGTCGACAAGCCCGCCGGCGTCGCCGCCCACCCCTCCCTCGGCTGGGAGGGCCCGACCGTCCTCGGGGCGCTGGCTGCCGGGGGAGTCCGCGTGGCCACGACGGGGGCGGCCGAGCGGCAGGGAATCGTCCACCGCCTCGACGTCGGCACGAGCGGTCTCATGGTGGTCGCGAAGACGGAACGGGCCTACACCGCGCTCAAGCGCGCCTTCAAAGAGCGCGAGGTCGAGAAGATCTACCACGCGGTCGTGCAGGGCCACCCCGATCCGCTCGCCGGAACGATCGATGCGCCCATCGGTCGGCATCCGTCCCACTCCTGGAAGTTCGCCGTCACGCCTGACGGCAAGGACTCCATCACCCATTACGAGACGCTCGAGGCCTTCCGGCGCGCGGCGCTCCTGGAGATCCACCTCGAGACGGGGCGCACGCACCAGATCCGAGTGCACATGGCCGCCCATCGGCATCCGTGCGTAGGGGATCCGCTGTACGGCGGCGACCCGACCCTCGCCGCGCGGCTCGGCCTGACCCGTCAGTGGCTGCATGCTCGGCAGCTGTCGTTCCTGCATCCGGCGACGGGCGAGCAGGTCGCCTTCACGTCGGAGTACCCCGCGGATCTGGCGTCCGCGCTGGAGATCCTTCGCGCGGACTGATGCGGCGGTGAACAGAGGGTGTCGGCGGATCGTCTCCGCCGACACCCTCTTGTGCGGTGTTACTGCCAGTAACTCAGGTTGGAGATGATCTGGTCAGCGACCGTCTTCATCGCCGCAGCCTGGTCCTGGGGAACCACGCCGTTGGCCGCGAAACGCGACAGCTGGTCCTCGAAGCGCTTCACGTAGTCCAGCGCGCCGGCGGAATCGCCTTCGACCAGGTCGTTCCAGCCCTTCTCGAGCTTGACCGTGAGCGCGTTCTTCGTGCCCTTGTGCGTCGAAGACCCGGCGACCGCATTGATGAGCTGCGTGAACTCGTCCGCCATGAATGCATCCTGCTGCCACACGTAATCGCGAGCGAAGACCGTGAACAACTGGTTCCACGCGTTGAAGTCGTGCGCCCCGGCGACCGTCGTGTTCTCGACGAACGCGACCTGGTCCAGCGCAGCGACCTGACCCGCATTCGGAAGACCGAAGTCCCAGGCACCGCCGCCGTAGTGGATGTACGGTTTGTCGATGTTCGCCGTTGCCGGGGTCACACTGATGCCACCGCTCCACGGACCCCAGTATCCGAAGTACGTGGCGTCGTACCGGATCAGACCCTGCGTGACGATCGATCCCGCCGAGAGGCCGGCGAACGCGCGGTCGATCGGCCTGGTCGAGACGTTGTAGTTGCTCTCGACGAACGGGACGACGACTTCGCGCAGGTTGGGGTAGCCCTGGTTGGCCGCACCGAGGTAGTTGGTGTTGGCCGTGATGACCACTGCCGGTTCGGTCGTGCCGTCCTGGATCAGGTTGTCCATGATGACCGGCACGTCGCCCATGTTCATCCAGTCGGACTGATCCTGGCCGCCGCCGTGCTCCATGTAGATGGTCTTGTAGGGTTCGGCCCGGTCGGGGTCGTAGCCCGGGGGCAGGTAGACGCCCAGCGTGCGGCCGGTCTGGTTCGGGATCGCGATCGGGACGTAGCTCCACTCGCCCTTCGGGGAGTCCGCCCGCTCATTCTCGATCTGGCGCGCCTCCAGCGGTCCGAAGTTCTGCTTCGCGGCGTCGTACGGCACGAACACCTTGTTGAACGCGCGACGTGCGGGGAACGCGATGCCGTCCGGAGCGAAGATGGGCGAGTTCGCCGGATCGGCCAGCCATGCGTTGGTGTTGTTGTTCACGTAGAACCAGTACTGGTTGGCACCCGCCGCGAGGGGCACGCTCGTGTACCAGCAGCCGTCGCCGACGCTGGTCATCTCCACGTCGTACCCCCCACCCCCGCGCATGAGACCCGGCTTGTACTCGTAGGGCGTGTAGACCTTCGTGTCCGAGGTGTCCGCCCAGTTGCGGAGCATGATGTCCGCGACGAACCGCACGCTGGTCGCGTCCGGGTTGCAGTACACGAAGTGACCGGTGTAGCCGGTCGGGGAGCTCGGGTCGGCCACCACCGTCGGCCCGGGCGGATACTCGGCTGCGGCCTGGGCAGCCACCGCCGACGATCCGAGCACGATCGCCGCCGCGACCGTGACCGTGGCGATCGGGCGCCAGTAGCGACCGCGCGTGCGGGCGCTGCGCCCGCACGCTTCCGATTCGCTGGTTTGCAGAATTGTCATCACCGTTCCTCCTTGAAAGGCATTCGAACGACGGAGTTGGGGACCCGTCGCGGCCAGAGTATTAGAAGCTTTACGACGTTGTAAAGGTATTTCTTACGACGTTGTAAATGACAGGGGTGCCAGCAGATCGCGTGACCTGCAGGCACCCCGATCCGAGTGATGAGGACTCAGAAGGAGATGTTCTGGATCGCCTCCTGCGCCGCCACGATCAGAGCGTCCGCCTCCGCGGCGGTGAGCTTGACCCCGCGCAGACCGGTCACCTGTCCGATGAAGTCGTCCTGAAGCGCGAGCACGGCGCCTGCTGTGTCGCCCGCCCCGAGGCGCTTCTCCACCTGGTTCAGCTTCACAGTCAGTGCGTTCTTGATCCCGCCGTTCGCACCGATCGCGGCGATCGTGCTCTTGAGCCCTGTGATCTGCTCGGCAACTGTGACGTCACGGACCGTGATCGTCACCGTCTTGGTCGCGGACAAGGCGTAGCGATCCGTGCCGTCAGCCGTCGTGAACGTCACCGAGTACTCGCCCGCCTGGGCGTAGGACGGGGTCCACGTGAACTTGCGCGTGGCCGGGTCGAACGACGCACCCGACGGCAGATCGCCCGCCGAGTAGATGAGCGTATCGCCGTCCGGATCTGCCGCGTCGACCGTGAAGGTCAGGGCGCGATTCTCGTCGACCGCCTGTGTCTCGCCGCCGGCCGCGAAGACGGGAGCTCCGTTCACGAACGAGCGCGGCTGCCAGAGGTGGTCCCTCGCGAAGATCGCGAACAGCTGCGGCCACGCGTTGAAGTCATGGCCACCGGCGAGATCGGTGTACTCGTAGTTCACCTTGCCGTCCAGAACGCCCAACTGCGCTGTCGTCGGGCACAGGTTGAGGTTGTCCCACACGCCGCATCCGATGTGCACGTACGCCTGCTTGAGGTTGGCCGTATTCGGGTTGATCCCCGCGCGGAAGCTCCACACGCCGTAGTAGCCGAAGCGCAGCGGATTGTTGTTGATGATCTGCGTCGTCATGGACGCCCCCATCGACAGGCCCGCGAATGCTCGGTCCATCCGATCCTTCGAGACGTTGTAGTTGCTCTCGACGAAGGGGACGATGACGTTCGTCAGGTTGGTGTACGGCGCAGCTCCCATGTACGTCGAATTGGTCGAAACGATCACCGCCGGCTCGGTCGCGTTGTCCTGGAGCAGGTTGTCCATGATGATCGGGACGCTGCCGATATTGAGCCAGTCGGATTGATCCTGTCCACTGCCGTGTTGCACGTAGATCGTCTTGTACGGTTCGGTGCGGTTCGGGTCGTAATTCGGCGGGAGGTAGATGCCGAGTGTGCGCTGCGTGCCGTTGGCGAGCGGAGTCAGTCCCGGAACCGGGACGTAGCTCCATGTCCCCTTCGCGGAATCGGGTCGCGGATTCGCAATGACGCGCTCCGCGAGCGGAGCGTAGTTCTGTTTCTCAGCGTCGTAGGGCACGTACACGGCGTTGAAGGCGCGGCGGCTGTTGCCCGTGAGTCCGTCCGGAGCGAAGATCGGCGAGTTGGCCGGGTCGGGCACCCAGAAGTTGGTGTTGTTGTTCACATAGAACCAGTACTGGTTGGGCCCGGCCGCCAGAGGCACCGCGGTCGACCAGTATCCGTTGCCGATGTTCGTCATCTGCACGTCGTACGCGCCGCCGCCTCGCATCAGACCCGGCTTGTAGTCGAACGGGCTGTAGACCTTCGTGTCGGTGCGGTCCTCCCAGTTCCGCAGCATGATGTCCGCCACGAAGCGCACGCTCGTGGCGGTTGGGTTGTAGTAGACGAACTCGCCGGTGTATCCGGTCGGCGAGTCCGGGTCGGCCACCACTGTGGGGCCGGGTGTGGGGGCTGAATCCTCGGCCATTGCCGCACCCGGAGCCATGGTGAGGGTGAGTGCGGCCGCGAGCACGACCGCCGCCAGACTCGTCAGCGCGTGCGAGCGCCTCGACGTGCCCGTACCGGATGTCCGGTCGTCGATCTGTTGTTCCTGCTGATGGGGACCCATCGCTGTTCCTCCTCGAATAGCGTTCGAGCGGGCCACATCGCCCGCTCCTCGCGGTCAGGGTAAACGATGTAATACGACGTTGTAAAGATTCGCGCGCTTCCGATTCATCTGCCTCAGAGGAAGCGCGCCTCGCCGCGCAGCGGCAGCGCGAAGCGCACCCGCTGGCGCATGTCCTCGTCGAGATCGGCGAGGACATCGAAGTCGAACCAGCCGACCTCCGTCATCTCGCCGTCGGCCGGCCACGGTTCGCCGCTCACCCACGTGCAGCGGAACGTCAGATCGAGGTAGTCGCTCTGGTCGCCGTTCTCGTACGTGACCCGCTCGATCTGGTGCACCCACGCCAGCCGATCGACGGTGATGACGACCCCGGCCTCCTCCAGGGCCTCGCGGGCCGCCGCGGTCGCCGGCTCCTCACCGGGATCGACGATGCCGGTGATCGGGGTGAGAGCGCCGTTGTCGCTGCGGCGCCCGAGCAGTACGGCATCGTCGCGTACGATGACCGCAGTGACGCCCACCAGCGGCAGCGGGTGCGTGCCGATGTGGCGGCGGAGTTCGAGGACGAAGTCGGGGGTCGGCATCCACTCACCCTAGAGGGAGCCTGGACGCGTGTCGGATGTACGGGGCACAGTGGCGCAATGACGATCAGCGTTCGACCGGCGACCGACTTCGATGACATCGCCACCCTCGTCGGGCCGAAGAAGCCGACGTCCAACGTCTGCTGGTGCCTGAGCTACCGCATCCCCGCGAAGGAGAATCTCGCTCTGAGCGGGACGGCGCGGGCCGAGCGGGTGAGGGGGCTCCTGCGCGAAGGTCCTCCCGGCGTCCTCGCCTACGACGACGGGAACGTCGTCGGTTGGGCGGCGGTGCACCCGCGCGCCGACACGTCGTTCGCGACGAGCCGCAAGATCCCGCACGTCGACGACCTGGATGTCTGGAGCGTCTGGTGCATCCGGGTCAGACCCGGACACCGCGGCTCCGGCATCTCGCATGCGCTCCTGGCCGGGGCGATCGACTTCGCCCGTGAGTGCGGGGCTCCCGCCGTCGAGGGCTACCCCGTCGACAACCGCGGGCAGAAGGTGGACCTCACGATGGCCTACGTCGGAACGCGGTCCCTGTTCGAGAAGGCCGGCTTCCACCTCGCCGCGCCGACGGAGTCCGTGCTGAACGGCTTCCCGCGCGTGATCATGCGCCTCGATCTACGGTGAGCGCACGGTGTCGGCGAGCGAACTTAGACTCGTCGGGTGGCAGCCGATTCCTTCGTTCACCTTCACGTTCACAGTGAATATTCGATGCTGGACGGCGCGGCGCGCATCGGTCCGATGGTGCAGGAAGCAGTCCGGCTCGAGATGCCGGCGATCGCCGTCACCGATCACGGCAACACGTTCGCGGCCTTCGAGTTCTACAAGACGGCCAAGGCCGCCGGCATCAAGCCGATCATCGGCATCGAAGCCTATGTGACACCCGGCACCCACCGCACCGACAAGTCGCGCGTGCGGTGGGGATCACCCGAGCAGAGCGACGACGACGTCTCCGGTGCGGGCGCCTACACACACATGACGCTTCTCTCCGAGACCACGGAGGGCATGCACAACCTGTTCCGGCTGTCGTCGAAGGCGAGCATGGAGGGGTACTACTTCAAGCCGCGGATGGACCGCGAGCTGCTGCAGAAGTACTCCAAGGGCCTGATCGCCACGACGGGATGCCCGTCGGGAGAGGTGCAGACGCGCCTGCGGCTCGGCCAGTACGAGGCCGCCCGTGCGGCCGCGGCGGAGTTCCAGGACATCTTCGGCAAAGACAACTACTTCACCGAGATCATGGACCACGGTCTGTCGATCGAGCGCCGGGTGATGTCGGACCTCATCAAGATCTCGAAAGACCTCGACATCCCGCTGGTGGGGACGAACGACCTCCACTACACCCACCAGCACGATGCGACCAGCCATGCGGCGCTGCTGTGCGTGCAGTCCGGATCCACCCTCGACGATCCCAAGCGCTTCAAGTTCGACGGCGACGGCTATTACGTCAAGTCCGCCGCGGAGATGCGGCAGGTCTTCCGCGATCATCCCGAGGCGTGTGACAACACCCTGCTGATCGCCGAGCGCTGCGACGTGGAGTTCAACACCTCAGCGAACTACATGCCGAACTTCCCGGTGCCCGACGGTGAGACCGAGGAGAGCTGGTTCGTCAAAGAGGTCGAGAAGGGGCTCGATTACCGGTATCCCGGCGGCATCCCCGACGCCGTCCGCGCGCAGGCGGAGTACGAGACCTCCGTCATCGTCCAGATGGGCTTTCCGGGGTACTTCCTCGTGGTCGCCGACTTCATCAACTGGGCGAAGGACAACGGCATCCGCGTCGGTCCGGGTCGCGGCTCCGGTGCCGGATCCATGGCGGCGTACGCGATGCGCATCACCGATCTCGACCCGCTGCAGCACGGCCTGATCTTCGAGCGCTTCCTCAACCCCGACCGCGTGTCGATGCCCGACTTCGACGACCGTCGCCGCGGCGAGGTGATCCAATACGTCACCGAGAAGTACGGCAGCGAACGCGTCGCGCAGATCGTGACCTACGGCACGATCAAGGCCAAGCAGGCGCTCAAGGATGCCGGCCGTGTGCTCGGCTTCCCGTTCAG
>JASBUD010000073.1 GCA_030148105.1 Microbacterium sp.
CTGATAAGCACCTGACCCGATCGTGCCGGTCGTGCCTATCACACCGATGCGGCCGTTGCGGTTCGTGGACATGGCGGTGCCCCCCGCCGGACCGATGACTTCGACGACCGGCACGTCGTACCGCTCGCGCGCGTCGCGCAGCATGGCGGCCGACGCGGTGTTGCAGGCGATCACGAGCATCTTCACGCCCTCGTCGACCAGAGTGTCGAGCACTTCGAGCGCGTAGCGCCGCACATCGGCGATCGGCTTGGGCCCGTACGGCGAGCGTGCCGTGTCGCCGATGTAGCGCAGCGACTCGCGCGGGAGCTGGGCGGAGATCGCGCGGGCGACGGTCAAGCCGCCCACTCCGGAGTCGAAGATCCCGATCGGCGCGTCATCCACGATCGACCAGCCTACCCGCGGCTTCACTCTCAGTAGGCTGACGCCGTGACCACGAGCACCGCCCTGCACACCGACCGGTACGAGCTCACGATGCTCGAGGCGGCCCTCCGCGACGGCACGGCGCACCGGCGCTGCGTCTTCGAGCTGTTCGGCAGACGCCTCCCTGGCGGCCGCCGCTTCGGTGTCGTCGCGGGCACGGGCAGGCTGCTCTCCCTCATCGACGACTTCCGCTTCGGGGACGACGAACTCCGCTTCCTCCGGGACAACAGGGTCGTGGATGCCGCCACCCTGGCCTTCCTCGCCGACTATCGCTTCCGCGGCTCGATCAGCGGCTATCGCGAGGGGGAGCTCTACTTCCCCGGCTCGCCGATCCTGACGGTGGAGGGCACGTTCGCCGAGGCGGTGATCCTGGAGACGCTCGCGCTGAGCGTCCTCAACCATGATTCCGCGGTCGCCACGGCGGCCGCCCGCATGAGCATCGCCGCCGGCGACCGCCCGCTCGCCGAAATGGGGTCGCGGCGCGCCGCCGAGGAGTCGGCGGTCGCGGCCGCTCGCGCCGCCTACATCACCGGCTTCGGCGCGACGAGCAACCTCGAAGCGGGACGGCGCTGGGGCATCCCCACGATGGGCACAGCGGCACACGCGTGGACCCTCCTGCACGACACCGAAGAAGACGCGTTCCGCTCGCAGGTCGAGGCGCTCGGCGTGGGGACGACGCTCCTCGTCGACACGTACGACACCCGACGAGGAGTCGAGCTCGCCGTCCAGGTCGCCGGAACCCGGCTCGGCGGTGTCCGCATCGACTCCGGCGACTTGCCGACGGTCGCCGCCGAGGTCCGCGCGCAGCTGGACGCGCTCGGCGCGACGGGGACGAAGATCACCGTGACCAGCGACCTCGACGAGTACGCGATCGCCTCTCTCGCGGCATCCCCCGTCGACGCGTACGGCGTCGGCACCTCGGTCGTGACCGGGTCGGGAACGCCCACCGCCGGGATGGTCTACAAGCTCGTCGCCCGGCAGGACGCCGCGGGCTCGTGGATCGCGGTGGCGAAGGCCTCCACGGACAAGGGGTCCAAGGGCGGACGCAAGGCCGCGTTCCGCACCGTGGCGGACGGCACGGCGACCAGCGAGCTCATCGCGGTCTCGGACGGTTTCGAGCACGTGGACACCGCGTCCGAGCATCCGGATGCGCGACCGTTGCAGGTGCCGCTCGTCGAGGCGGGCCGCACGGATGCCCGCTACGTCGGACCGGCCGGCGTCGAGACCGCCCGCAGCCACCACGCTCGGGTCCGCGAGGAGTTGCCGGTGCGCGCGCTCGCGCTCAGCAAGTCCGATCCGGCGATCCCCACCGTCTACGTCGACGCGCGGGAGTGAGCGTGAGGGTGCGTCAGCCGACGAGCGACTCGTAGATCTCTTTGCAGGTGGGGCAGACCGGGAACTTGTCCGGGTCGCGGCCCGGTGTCCACTTCTTGCCGCACAGAGCCCGCACCGGCTTGCCGGTCAGCGCCGACTCGAGGATCTTCTCCTTCTTCACGTAGTGCGAGAAGCGCTCGTGATCGCCCGGCTCGAGGTTCTCCTCGCGGATGAGCTCTTCGAGTTCGCGGTCGAGCGTCATCGTGCCGCCGGGTTCGTTGCCACCCTGGTCCGGGGCGTCGAGGGGGGTGCTCATGGTCAGCCAGTGTAACGCGGGGCATGACACGGCGGGCGGATGCCGGACCCCGCGAACGCGCTCAGACCGACTCCGCGAACTCCATCAGTCGCCCACCGCGCCGCTCGAAGATCGCCGCGCCGATCGCGACGCCGACGGCGAGCACGACGAGCCCGCCGCCGAGCCCGACCCAGAGAGCGGTCGACGAATCCTCGATGTCGGCGGTCAGGGCGAGCCAAGCGAACCACAACGCCGGTGCGCTCAGCACGATCGCGCCGACCATCACGAGCGCCTGGGCGATCGCGCTCGCGGAGCCCGCGCGCGGCGGCTGCTGGAACGGACTGTCGCCCGGCCGTGACGCGGCATAGGGGGCGAGCACCGACGAGATGCTGGACAGGCCGAGTCCGCACAGGAACAGCGAGGCGCAGACCCCGACCATGGCGGGCAGGAGCGCCCACCTGCCGTGCAGCGAGATCGCGACCGGGATCAGGATCGCCAGAAGGGGGATGCCGATCACCAGCACCGGCACGAGCCGGCCGGACCGGTCGGACACCCCGCGCAAGCCGCTCGCGATGTGCATCCAGACGGCGGTCGAGTCGTACGCGAGGTCGTTGTGCGGCAGCCATCCGAAAAAGAGCGCGACGAACAGGATCGGAACGAGCGCCGCGA
>JASBUD010000221.1 GCA_030148105.1 Microbacterium sp.
GGACAGGGCCGCGGCGGCGATCGCGGCGCCGACGGCCATCAGGCCCCACTCTGCGGCGCCGAACGTCGACGGCCGGGCCCACGTCCGTGCGCCCGGCGCACCGAAGCCCCGCGCCTCCATCGCCGTCGCGAGCTTCGACCCTCGCCGGATCGACAGCACGAGCAGCGCGAAGGCCATCCCGAGGAACCGGCGCAGCCGCCCGCGGTCGGCGACGCCGCGCGCACGGCGGGCGAGCTCGAGCGCTCGCCAGTCATCCAGGAACAGCCCCACCATGCGGAGCCCCGCGAGGCCGCCGAGCACGAACCGCGCCGGGAGCTTCAGGATCTGCGAGAGCCCGTCGGCCAGATCCGTCGGGTCGACCGTGGCGAACAGCACGACCGACGGCAGGGCGATCGCCAGCACGCGCAGCGTCGTGGCGAGTGCGAGCTCGAGCGACCCGTCGCTCACCCGCACGGCGAGCCACTCGACGTACACCTGTCCGGACGTGCGGCCGTAGAGCGCGATCGTGAGGCCGGTGAGCGGAGCGAGGACCCAGACGAGCCAGGTGCGGCGCCAGAACTCGCGCCAGCCGAGACCGGCGAACGGCATGAGCAGCAGCTCGAGCGCGAGCGCGACCGCCGCCGAGACGACATCGAGCGTCAGCACGAGCGGGACCGTGATGAGCACGGCCGCCCCGAGCTTGGCGACGGGGTTGATCCGCGCGACGCCGCGCATCAGGACACCCCCAGCGCGAACCGCTCGGCGTGGAGGGCCGCGGCGACATCGAGGTCGTGCGTCACCGCGACGACCGCAGAGCCGGCGTCCCGCAGCTCTGCCAGGAGAGCGACGAGTTCGCCCCACGTGCGGGCGTCCTGACCGAACGTCGGTTCGTCCAGGACCAGCATCCGGGGTCTCGTCGCGAGCATCGCCGCCACAGTCAGTCGCCGCTTCTCGCCCCCGGAGAGCGTGAACGGGTTCGCGTCGGCGAGATGCGCGAGCCGCAGCCGGGACAGCAGCTCGTCCACGCGGGCGGCGGTCTCCGTCGCGGGGAGCCCGAGGGCTGCGGGACCGACCGCGAGCTCCTCCCGGACGCTGCGCGCGAGCAGCTGATGCTCCGGGTCCTGGAATACCGTGCCGATCCGGGTGAGGAGGTCCCGCGAGCGCCAGCGGATCGGCTGCGCTCCGACGCCTCCGGCCAGCGCAGGGGTCGCCTCGAGGACACCGGATGCCGGGGGCAGGAGGCCCGCGAGGGTCAGCCCGAGTGTCGACTTGCCGGCGCCGTTCGGCCCCGTGATCGCGAGCGCCGACCCGGCCCGTACGTCCAGCTCGATGCCCGCGGCGACCGGCTGAGCACGGACCCGCTCCACGGCGAGGCCTCGTGCCCGCACGAGGATCTCGGCGGGAGCATGCGCCGGCGGCGACGGCAGAGCGGGCGGGATGCCGGGCACCCAGACCCCGTGCGCGGCGAGCTCCGTCCCCCGGGCCCCGAGAACCGCATCGGGCGAGCCGTCCGCCACCACCCCACCTTCGCCGAGCACGATCACCCGATCCACGAGGGGGAGCCAGACCTCGACGCGATGCTCGACCACGACGAGCGTCGTCTCCCCGGCGCCCACCAGTGCGGCGACCGCCGCGCGCACCTCCGCGACGCCCCCCGGGTCGAGGTTCGCGGTCGGCTCGTCCAGCAGAACGAGTCCGGGCCGCATCGCGATCACCCCGGCCAGCGCGAGCCGCTGCTTCTGCCCGCCGGAGAGCGCGCTCGTCGAACGGTCCAGGGCGACGTCCAGCCCGACCCGGTCGAGGGCATCGCGCACGCGCGGCCAGATCTCCGCGCGCGGGACGCCGAGGTTCTCGCAGCCGAACGCGACGTCGTCGCCGACCCGGGCGAGGATCACCTGCGCGTCGGGGTCCTGCAGCACGAGCCCGGCGCGCCCGCGGGAGGCCGCGGGCGGCATCCCGTCGATCGTCAGCTCGCCCGCCCGATCGCCCTCTTCATCGCCGCCGAGGACGCCGGCCAGGCCTTTCAGGAACGTCGACTTGCCCGATCCCGATGCGCCCAGGAGCAGCACGCGCTCCCCCGGCTCGATGCGCAGGGTGACGTCGCGCAGCGCCCAGGCGGAGCGTCCCGCGTGGCGCCAGCCCCATCCGCTCGCGGTGACGGCGGCCGGGCCCGGTGCGGCGGCAGGCACCAGCTCAGACGCGGCGGCGGGCGTCGCGGCCGGAGGCGAAGCGGTCGAGGGCGCCGGTCGCGGCAAGGCCACGGGCGAGGAGCCAGGACAGCGCACCCGCGATCACCGCGCCCGAGAGCATCGTGCTGATCAGGTAGACCACGACGAACGTGACGTCGGCCCCGGCGTACCAGAGGATCAGGTTGTTGATGCCACCCGCGAGCGCGGCGCCCACCCCGGCGAGGATCGCCGCCGGCAGGTTCCAGCGCCGGTAGAAGAACGCGAGAAACACGAGCTCCGCGCCGAGACCCTGCACGAGCCCCGCCTCGAGCGTGAGGACCGCGCCCCACGTGTTGCCGACGAGCGTGAGCGCGGACACGGCCGCGGCCAGCAGTTCGGTGTAGACCGCGGCGCCGGGCTTACGGATGATGAGCGCGCCGAGCACACCGGCGAAGAGCCAAGGTCCGTCCAGAAGTCCCTGCAGGCCCGGGAGCAGAGGCGAGAGCAGCTCGCTCGGACCGCGGTACAGGACGTTCCAGGCGAGGAACACCAGGCCTGAGGCGACACCGATCACACTGGCGACGACGATGTCGACGACGCGCCACCGGGCGGGCCGCGACCGGGTGGTCGTGACGGGGGATGTGGACATGGACGTGCTCACAATGGACTCCTTCCTGCGCTGGCATGACCCAGATCAGGTTCGACGGTCGAAGCGTTTTCGCTTCCTCTCAGCCCGGCACACCGGACTCCCGTGTTGACCCGATGATCATAGCCCAGCCGCGAGGCGGTATTTTGGGCGGATGACCGTCGACGAGGCCCCGCCCGCGTCTCGTCGCGCGCAGCGTGCTCAACAAGTGCTGATCGAACAGCCCGTCGCTCGCTCCGGCCCGGTCGCGTTCACGTGGGTCGACGAGGAAGCCCTCACGCGCACGGCGCCCGCGGCGACGACGCTCGCCGCCGCCGAGACGCCGTTCCTCCCGGTCGGCGCCGATCTGCTGAGCGATGCGCCGCGCCGTTCACCGTGGCGAGCCGGTGTCCTGGTCCCGGTGATCATCATCGCGCTGCTGTTCGGCGGGTACGCCGCCGTCACGCTGCTCTGGCCGCTGCACGCGGTCGCTCCCACTGTCGAGCCCGCGCAGGTCGATCCGATCCCCGCCCCCGCGGCCGCCCTCACCTGGCCGGGCGCGGGCAGCGCCTCCGTCGCGGTCGAGGGCATGAACGGGGTCGTCGCTTCCGCTCCGGATGCCGTCCCCATGGCGAGCATCACGAAGGTCGTCACCGCGCTCGTCGTCCTCGATCAGATGCCGCTCGCGCTCGGCGAGCAGGGACCGGAGTTCCGCTTCACCGCGCGCGACAGCGACGAATACTGGAGCTACCTGCGCAACAACGAGTCCGCCCTGGACGTGCCGGTCGGCGGCACGCTCACGCAGTACCAGCTGCTCGAGGGCATGCTCATGGGGTCGGCGGGGAACTACGCCGACCGCCTGGCGGGCAACCTCTGGCCGACGGATGCCGTCTACGCGAGCGCCGCGAACGCCTGGCTCGCCGCTCACGGGGTGCCGGGTATCACGGTCGTCGAGCCGACCGGGATCGACGCCCGCAACACCGCGAGTCCGGAAGCGCTCATCGCCTTGGCCAAGCGGGCGCTCGCGAACCCGGTGATCGCGGAGATCGTTGCGAAGCCCTCGGTAGAGCTGCCCGGTGCGGGGGTCGTGACGAACACGAACGGACTCCTCGCCGATCCGGGTGTCGTCGGCATCAAGACCGGGTCCCTGGACACGTGGAACCTGCTGTCGGCGAAGGATCTGACGATCGGCGACACCGTCGTCCGCACCTACGCCGCCGTGCTCGGTCAGCCCGACGACGACGCCCGGCTCGCGGCGTCGCGCACCCTGTACAGCGAACTCGAAGCGGCGCTGCAGCCGACGCCCTCGGTCGCCGCGGACACCGTCGCCGGTCGGGTGACGACCCTGTGGGGCCAGGACGTCCCGATCGTCGCGGCGGATGACGCCGATCTGATCCTCTGGAACGGCGCGAGCGGTGCCGTGACAACGGAGTTCTCGCTCGGCGACGCGCGGGAGAAGGGCGCTGATGTCGGCAGCCTGACGGTGACCGGTCCGCTCGGATCGGCCACGACGGCGCTCGAGCTCGCCGAGGACATCGAGCCGCCGAGCGCATGGTGGCGCCTGACGCACCCGCTGGACCTGTTCGGCCTCAACTGAGGACGCGCCCCGTCCGCCGCCGGAAGTTCTGGACGAGGATAAGGATGCTGACCGCGAGCACCCAGGCCGGGAAGATCAGCGTCACCCAGAGGCTCAGCGACGTCACGAACAGCAGGACGATCGCCACGGCGTAGGTGATGACGGCGAGCCAGCGCGGCATGACGCCCGTGCGCAGCCACATCGTCCCGAGTGAGATGAGGAAGACACCCGCCATCCGCAGCGCGTAGATGTTGCTGACCTGCAGCATGACCGCGCGACCGAACGTGGTGAGCTCCAGCCGGCTCTGATCGTCGGCGATGAGGGGCGCGCTGGCGACGATGCCGCCCGCGATCGCCGACGAGACGAACACCATCGCCAGGAACAGCAGACCCGATCCGACGAAGACGGACGAGAACAGCTGATCCTCCGCGTCCTGGAACCGATCGCGGACGACGCCCATGAACCACAGGAACGCGATGCCTGCGAACGGCATGAGCGCGAGACCGATCGTCAACCGGGTCGTGATCGCGGAGTCGGACCAGTCAGCATGGGCGGCAAGCGTCTCGGGCAGCGAGGTGCGCAGGAGCACGAGGGCGGTGGCGAAGAGCAGGGCGAAGATCACCCCGGCGAGGGCGGCCGCCCGCGGCGAGGTGAGCTGGCGCCGCGCCGGGCGTGCACGATCGTTCATCCGGGAAGTCTGGCACCACGGCGGGGCCGCGCACGAGGGCGACGCGGCCCCGGAGAGCACCCTTTTCGGGTGATCTTTCTCCTCGGCGACGGCAGCGGTGTTCCCCCGCGGAGACCGAGCGGGCAGACTGTCGAGCACTCGTAGATCGCCCCCTTCTCGCACGGGGCGACGCACGAGAAGGAGACACCATGGCCGACGATTCGTCCCCCACCGCGCTCACCCCACCGGCGGCGACAGATTTCGCGGGCCGCCGCGCCTATGGACGGGCCGCGCGCGTGCACACCCCGCGCTCCAGCCATGCCGTCTGGGAGGCACCGCCCGATCGGACCGATCCGATCTCGCTGCTGGAGGAGCAGGCGACCTCCCGTGTACAGGACCTCGTTCCGATCCGCCACGGGCGCATGATGGTGTCGCCCTTCACGTTCTACCGCGGTGCCGCCCTGCTCATGGCAGCCGACCTGGCGCGGACCCCGCGCAGCGGGCTCCAGGCCCAGCTGTGCGGAGACGCGCACCTGTCGAACTTCGGTCTGTTCGCCAGCGCCGAGCGGCGGCTGGTGTTCGACATCAACGACTTCGACGAGACGCATCCGGGGCCGTTCGAGTGGGATGTGAAGCGGCTCGTGACGAGCATCGAGATCGCGGGACGCGATCGCGGCTTCACGGAGGACGAGCGCCGCACCGCGGTCGCCGCCGCTGCACGCGGCTATCGCGAGCGGATGGCGATCTCGGCGGCATCCAAGGTCCTCGACGCCTGGTACGACCACCTCGACGTGGACAGCGTGCAGGAGTGGCTGCGCGACCACGCCGAGGAGCAGCCGGCGCAGAAGCGGCAGTTGAAGACATTCGATGCGGTGGTCGCGAAGGCGCGCACGCGGGACAGCATGCAGGCGTTCTCGAAGCTGGTGTCGGTGCAGGACGGTCGGATGCGGATCATCGCCGACCCGCCGCTCATCGTGCCGGTCGAGGACCTGTACGACGCCGACAGCAACATCGAGGCCACCGAGGCCGGCATGCGGGAGATCCTGGACGCCTATCGGCAGACGCTGCCGAGGGGGCAGCACCCGCTCGCCGAGTTCTCGTACGTGCACATGGCCCGCAAGGTCGTCGGGGTCGGCAGCGTCGGCACCCGCGCGTGGATCGTGCTGCTGAAAGGACGCGACGACGAGGATCCGCTGTTCCTGCAGGCGAAAGAGGCGCAGGCGTCCGTGCTCGAGCGCTTCCTGGCGCCGTGCGCGTACGAGAACCAGGGCGAGCGGGTCGTGCGCGGGCAGAGGCTCATGCAGGGTTCGAGCGACATCTTCCTCGGCTGGCAGCGCGTCCGCGGCGAGGGCGGGATCGAGCGGGACTTCTACATCCGGCAGCTGCGCGACTGGAAGGGCTCCTTCGACCCCGAGAAGGCCGTGCCACGCGGACTCGAGCTGTATGCGCGCCTGTGCGGAGAGACACTCGCCCGCGCGCACGCCCGCGCCGGCGACCGGGTCGAGATCGCCGCGTACCTCGGCGCGGCGACGACGTTCGATGAGGCCATGGTGTCGTTCGCGACCGCTTACGCCGACCAGAACGAGGCGGACTACGCCGCCTTCATCGCTGCGATCGACTCGGGCCGCCTCGCCGCCGAGCCCGGCCTCTGAGCCGTCCCGGCCCGGCGGGTCAGAAGCGCACCGGGAAGGTGAACAGCACGATGAGTCCGCCGAGCGCGATCGCGCCGGCGAGACCCAGCACGATGCGTGACGCGAGGAGCGAGATGCCACGCTGGGCGATCGCGGCGAGGAACAGCACGAGGGCGAACAGCACCGTCATGAGCGAGTAGCTGTCGCCCTTGTCGTTGAGCTCGAGCGCGGAGGCCTGGAGCTCATCGGCCTTCTTCGTCTTCGCGGCCGCCTCTGCGCTGCCGGGCGCCACGTACTCGTCCATCGCGAAGGGGCCGCGCTCCTGCATCCCGTCGGCCTGCCAGGCCTGGAAGGCGACCGCGAGCTCCGGCGAGAAGCGCTCCCGAATGTAGTCCGCGAGGGCGGGGTCGTCGTCCGCGCCGGCGAGCACCCACTGCGTGTAGAGGTTGATGTCGATCATGCGGGCGTCCCGCGCCTGACCCTCCAGATCGGAGGCCTCGATGCGCGCCGCGGACGCCTCGGAGAACGCCACCGACGAGTCCCCGCCCCATTTCGTGGACTGGAAGCCGCACCACGCCGTGAGCACCGCGACCAGGGAGAGCAGGATCACCGCGATCAGCTCGTGCGTCGAGCTGTGGGACGGGCGTGGCGAGGCCTGATCCTCCATGCAGGCCAGCGTAGAGCCTAGGGCGCCGGCACCTCGGCGGCCTCGGCCACGGCCGGTCCCATGTCGGACGCTGCCTGCTCGAACTGCGACTGATACAGGCGCCAGTACGCACCCTGCGCGGCGATCAGCTCGTCGTGCGTGCCCTTCTCGACGATGTCGCCGTGCTCCATCACGAGGATGAGATCGGCATCCCGGATCGTGGACAGGCGATGCGCGATCACGAACGACGTGCGTCCTTCGCGCAGCGCCGCCATCGCGTGCTGCAACAGCAGCTCGGTGCGCGTGTCGACGGAGGACGTCGCCTCGTCGAGGATCAGCACCGAGGGCTGCGCCACGAACGCCCGGGCGATCGTGATGAGCTGCTTCTCGCCCGCCGAGACGTTCGACGCCTCTTCGTCGAGGACGGTGTCGTACCCGTCCGGAAGCGAGTGCACGAAGCGGTCGACGCGCGTGGCGACGGCGGCCGCCATCACCTCCTCGTCGGTCGCGGTCTCGCGCCCGTACCGGATGTTCTCGCGGATCGTCCCGGCGAACAGCCACGGATCCTGCAGCACCATGCCGGTGCGCGAGCGCACGTCGTTGCGGGTGAGTTCGGCGATGTCCTGCCCGTCGAGCAGGATCCGCCCCCCGTCGAGTTCGTAGAAGCGCATGATCAGGTTCACGAGCGTCGTCTTGCCCGCACCGGTCGGTCCCACGATCGCGACGGTCTGGCCCGGCTCCACCCGGAAGGACAGGTCGGTGATGAGCGGGTGATCGGGAGAGTAGGAGAACCGGACGTTCTCGAACTCGATCACGCCGTCGCCGTCGACCGGCTTCGGGGCGTCGACCGCGTCGGGCTCCTGCTCGTCGGCATCCAGCAGTTCGAACACCCGCTCGGCGGACGCCGTGCCGGACTGGATCACCGCGGCCATGCCGCCCAGCTGGGACAGCGGCTGGGTGAACTGCTGCGAGTACTGGATGAACGCCTGCACATCACCCAGCCGGAGCTGGCCGTTCGCGACCATGAGCGCGCCGAGCACGGCGATGCCGACGTACGTCAGGTTCCCGACGAACATCATGCCCGGCATGATGATGCCGGAGAGGAACTGCGCCTTGAAGCTGGCCTGGTAGAGCTCCTCGTTCTCGACCTGGAACTTCTCGCGCGAGTCGGCCTCGCGACCGAAGACCTTCACGAGCGCGTGACCCGAGAACGACTCCTCGACGCGGGCGTTGAGTCGCCCGACCTTGCGCCACTGGGTGCCGAACGCCTTCTGCGAGCGGGGTCCGATCACGCCGAAGATCACGGCCATGAGCGGCAGCGAGATCAGCGCGACCAGCGCGAGCTGCCACGAGATCGAGAACATCATGATCAGGACGCCGATCACGGTCAGCACCGAGGTGACCACGCTCGAGAGCGACTGCTGCATCGTCTGGGTGATGTTGTCGATGTCGTTCGTGACGCGGGAGATGAGCTCGCCGCGCTGCACCTTGTCGAAGTAGGACAGCGGCAGACGGTTGATCTTCGTCTCGACGGATTCGCGCAGGCGCCACATCGTGCGGACCATGATGATGTTGATCACGTAGCCCTGGATCCAGCTCAGGAACGAGGACACGACGTAGATCGCGAGCACCGCGACGATCACCATGCGGAGGGCGTCGAAATCGACGCCGGTGCCGACGGTGAAATCGCTCATCGCGCCGATCATGTTCGCGAGATCGGTCTGGCCCGCGGCGTTCAGCGAACGGACCACGGTCTCTTGCGACGTTCCGGACGGGAACTGCGCAGCGAGCGCGTTCGAGGCGGCGCCCTCGAAGATGATGTTCGTCGCCTCGCCGAGGATCTTCGGGGCGATCACGGCGAGGAACACGCCGATCGCGCCGAGGATCGACACGAACACGAACGCGACGGCGTGAGGCTTGAGCAGCCCGACCATGCGGGCGAAGCTCTTGCCGAAGTTGTCGGCCTTGCCGGGCTTGACACTGTCCCAGTCGCCGGAGCTCTGCCGGGCCTGCTCGGCGAGCTCGAGTTCGGCCCGCTCCTCCTCGGTCAGGGTGTCGGGCACGCTCATGCCTCCACCCCCAGCTGGGATTCGACGATCTCGCGGTACGTCTCGCTCTGCTCCAGGAGCTCCTCGTGCGTGCCGACGCCGGCCATGCGACCGTCTTCGAGCACGACGATGCGGTCCGCATCCGTGATCGTGGACACGCGCTGCGCGACGACGATCTTCGTCACCTCGGGCAGCTCCCGCCACAGCGCCTGGCGCAATCGGGCGTCGGTGGACAGGTCGAGTGCCGAGAACGAGTCGTCGAAGATCAGGACGTCGGGCTGATGCACGATCGCCCGCGCGATCGCGAGCCGCTGGCGCTGACCGCCGGAGACGTTCGTGCCGCCCTGCGCGATGCGCGCGTCGAGCTGCCCCTCCATCTCTTGCACGAAGTCCTTGCCCTGCGCGATCTCGAGCGCCTTCCACAGCTCTTCGTCGGTGGCCTCCTCGCGGCCGAAGCGGAGGTTCGAGGCGATCGTCCCGGAGAACAGGAAAGGCCGCTGCGGGACGAGGCCGATGCCCTTCCACAAGTAGTCGAGATCGGCTTCGCGCACGTCGACGCCGCCGACGCGCACGGCGCCGCCGGTGACGTCGAACAGGCGCGGGATCAGGGAGACCAGCGTCGTCTTGCCCGATCCGGTGGAACCGACGATCGCGACCGTCTCACCCGGCCGGGCGGCGAACGAGATGCCCTGCAGCACCGGGGACTCCGCACCGGGATACGTGAACTCGGCGTCGTCGAATTCGACGGAGCCCGGAGCGGCGAAGTCGCGCACCGGGTTCTCGGCGCGCGCAAGGGTGGACTCGCTCGCGAGCACCTCGCCGATGCGCTCGGCCGAGACCGCTGCGCGAGGGATCATGATCACCATGAAGCTCGCCATGAGCACACCCATGAGGATCTGGCCCACGTACTGCATGAACGCGAACAGCGTGCCGATCTGGATCGTGCCCTGATCGACCTGGATGCCGCCGAACCAGATCACGCCGACCACGGTGAGGTTGAGGACGAGCATCGCCGCGGGGAACAGCAGCACGAACAGGGAGCCGACCTTGCGGCCGACGACCATGATGTCGGTGTTGGCGACCGCGAAGCGCTCCTCCTCGATGTCCTCCCGGACGAACGCTCGGACGACGCGCACGCCGGTCAGCTGCTCGCGCATCACACGGTTCACCGCGTCGAGCTTCTTCTGGAACGAGCGGAACAGCGGAACCATCCGGCTGATCATGAACAGCACGAAGACCAGCAGCAACGGCACCGACACGGCGATGAGCCAGCTGAGGCCGATGTCCTGCTGCACGGCCATGAAGATGCCGCCGATCGCCAGGAGCGGTGCGGTCACGAGCATCGTCGACCCGACCATCGCCAGCATCTGCACCTGCTGCACGTCGTTCGTGTTGCGCGTGATGAGCGAGCCGGGACCGAACGCGGAGACCTCGCGCTCGGAGAAGGCGCTCACCTTCTGATAGACGTCGAAGCGGATGTCGCGGCCCGCGGCCATCGCCGCGCGCGCCGCGAAGTAGGTCGCGATGATGGATGCCGTGATCTGGCCGAGCGAGATCACCAGCATGAGCATTCCCGTCGACCAGATGTAGGCGGTGTCGCCCGTGGCGACGCCCTGGTCGATGATGTCGGCGTTGAGCCTCGGCAGGTAGAGCGAGGCCATCGCGGCGATGAACTGGAAGACGAGGACGCCGAGCAGGAGCCAGCGATAGGTCTTGAGGTATCTGAAGAGGAGTTTGCCGAGCACGGGATCTCCGAGAAGGTTCGACCGACGCGGCGCGGCGGCGCCACCGCTCCACACTGCCACCAACTCCGGACACGCTCACCCGCCGTCCGGATTTGTCCGCTCAGGGCGGAACCGCTCTCACACGAAACGGACGGCCTGCTGCAGGCGGGTGCGGACGTCGAAGATCTCGTTCCCGCCGATCGAGCGGGCACCCGGCACACCCTGCCGCAGCAGGTTCGACAGCGCCCCGCGCGCGACGAGGACGACCGGGATGCCGCGCGTCCGGCCCAGGTCGGTGACGGGCTGCAGCAGGTCCTCATCGGGGAGGACGACGATCACGCCGCCGAAGCGGACCCCCGCCGAACGCGAGATCGACCGCACCCGCGCGAGCAGGTCGGCGACGGGGGTGCCGGGCACGGCGTCGCCGGTCAGCTCGCCCCGCCGCACGGTCACAGGGCCGCCGAAGTCCTCCGACAGCACGGCGTACAGGCCGGACGGGCTGAGCACGATGTGATCGAGCTTGTCGTCGCCGGTCCCACCGCGCACGGGGGCCGCCACGTCGTGCCACACCGTGTAGCCGATGCCGAGGTCGGCGACCAGGCGCGCCGTGGCCTCTTCGGCGAGCGCATCCGCCAGCATCCGTCTCAGCTCCCGCGGCGCACGGCGCACGAGGGCCGGGTCATACGGATCCTCCACGGCGACACCGCGGCCGACCCATTCGCGGATGAGGTCGAGGTAGCGCTCGCGGCGCCATCCGCCCGGCTGGCCGAACGACTTCGCGCGCGGCCGCGTGTCGGCCGGCCGCGGCGTCGCGCGCCAGCCGGACCACTCGGCGGCGGGTGCGTCACCGAAACCGTGACCGCGGTCGTATGCGGTGCGGGCTTCGGCGGTTCCGACGAGCTCCCACGCCCGCTGGACCTGGATGAAGACCGCCGCGTCGCCGCCGGTGTCGGGGTGCGTCTGGCGCAGCCGCAGTCGGTACGCCTTGCGGAGCGTCTCCTCGTCGGCCGCCGGGTCGACGCCGAGCACGTCGTACGCGGACGCGGACAGCGGGCTGTCGAACACTCCGGCTCCCCTCGCAGGCGCCGCGCGCGGGCGGGCACGGCGCGATCCAGGCTAATCGCTGGCGCTGGGCGGTCGCTCATTCCGGCGGGCGTACGCGGCCGCACTGCGGCTGGACAGCGCGAGGAGGATCAGGATGTCCAGGCCGACCGACAGCAGGCTCGTGTTGATCGTGATCTCCTGGTCCGCGCTCCACCACTGGGCGAACACGGACGTGATCGACAGGGTCGAGAAGACCATGACCGCCACGCGCGCCCAATTGCGCCCGCGCAGGATGAAGACCGCGAAGATCAGGTCGGCGAGCAGGAACATCCCGACGACCGAGGCCAGCACCGCCAGCACCGCGCCGGTCGCGCCCGGGACGACCTCGGCGTCGTCGACCACCAGTCCGATGTCCTGCGACCACTGCGGCGCATCCAGCGTGACGATCAGGATGGTGATCAGGCCCGCGACGACCCGCAGCAGCACGAGCACGGCGCCCGCCACGATCGTGCCGGGGCGAGCCATGTCCGGGTCGTACCGCTGCCGCTGGAGCAGGTCGGCGGCGGGCTCATAGGCGGGGCGCTTCGCGGGGGTGCCGGTCACGTCGTCACCGTCCGCTGACTGTCGACGGCGCGGACGTCGATGATCGGCAGGTCGCCGTCCGTGCGGATGCTGTCTCCCCCGCCGTTGCGGGCGTGATAGCCCGTGGAGAAGTCCTTCAGGACGGTCAGCGCGACCCGCGGGTCCGCGCCGGTGACGGTGCGGACGATGTGGTCGCGCTCGACATCGGTGTCGGCGTCGATGCGGTGGGTGATCTGCAGCGTGAACAGCGACAGCCCGACCGCGGTGTCGAACGTCCCCGCCGCGAGCCATTCCACGCGCGTGCCGCCGGGGAGGAGCCACCCGTCCGGGCACTTCCAGAACCGCACGTGGTGGCGCTGGGCGGGATTGCCGTCGACCTCCTGCTGGTAGGCGAAGTCCTGCTGCCGCCCGAAGAGGAACAGGGGACTGACCGGTGCTTCGTCGTAGCTGCGCCGGGTGAGCGTCGAGGTCACGATCCGCCACGACGAGGCGAGGGTCACGGGGTCGGCCCGCGTCCACGCCGCGGCGCGCATCACGTGATGGATCTGGTCGGCATCGCCCAGCAGCGCGAGGTTCACCGGGTCACCGAGAAGTCCGTCACTCGTGCGCGCCCGGCCGATGAAGTACTCGGGTACGTAGATCGTCGTGAGGATCCGGTGCAGGCGCGGCAGGACGAGGTAGGCAAGGAGCACCCAGAACGCGATCGCGAACAGCACACCCCACCAGCCCACCTTGAAGGTCTCGGTGAAGCTCAGATACGCGAGCCAGATCGCGGCGAGCCCGGCGAAGACGAAGAAGAACCAGTCCACGGCCACTCCGATCGAGTAGCGCCTGCGGGCTCGGTTCCCCATGATCGTCCCGTCAGTCCCAGAGGGCCGTCGGCGGGGTGTAGGCGAAAGCGGATGCCGCGGCATCCGTCGGCAGCTCGTCCAGCGTGGCCGGCCGCCACGACGGATTGCGGTCCTTGTCGACGAGCTGCGCGCGGATGCCCTCCCGCAGGTCGGGCTGGGTCGTGGCGAACCAGAGCACGAGGCCGTACTCCTGCTCCAGCGCCGCGCGCAGGTTCGGCAGGGCTCGAGCCCGCCGCACGGCCTCGAGGGTCACGGTGAGCGCGGTGGGCGACAGGGTCCCGAGCAGGTCGGCGGTGGCGGATGCCGCGTCCTCTCCTCGCGCGCGCAGCCGGTCGATGATCTCCGGCACCGTGCCGGCCGCGAACGCCTCGTCGATCCACGGGCGCTGCGCCGCCAGCGCGGAGGCCTCGGGGGTCTCGTCGAACAGCAGGACGAGTTCGGTCGGGGTGGCGGGATCGGCGCGGGTGAGGAGCGCGTCGTGCAGATCCGCGAGGTGCTCGGCGCGCACGAGATGGTCGGCGAACCCGGCGGCGACCGCGTCGGCGGCATCCATCGACGCGCCGGTGAGGGCGAGGTACTCGCCGAGGCGTCCGGGCGCGTGCGCGAGGAGCCATGTGCCGCCCACGTCGGGCGTGAAGCCGATGCGGGTCTCGGGCATCGCCAGCCGCGAGCGGTCGGTGACCACCCGCACCGCGGCGTGCCCGGCGAGCCCGATGCCGCCGCCCATCGTGATGCCGTCCGCGAAGACGACGACGGGCTTCGGATACTCGGCGATCCGGGCGTTCAGGGCGTACTCCTCGCGGAAGAACGCCGCCGTCGCCGCCGCGTCGCCCCCGACGATCTGGTCGTACAGGCCGCGCACGTCGCCACCCGCGCAGAGGCCCCGCTCACCGGCGCCGTCCAGCAGCACGATGCCGACGTCGGGATCGTGCTCCCAATCGTCCAGCGCCGCCGCGATCAGGCGGATCATCGTCAGGTCCAGCGCGTTGAGCGCGCGAGGGCGATTGAGCCGCACGTGCCCGAGTCCGCCGGACCGACGGATCAGGACACTCGGTTCGCGCTCTGCAGCTTCGCTCACGCCCGACACGTTACCGGGCGGCCACCGGATCGCGTGCCGGGCCGCCCGCTGGGAGATGCGGGGCTTTTTTGCCAGGATGGACGGAACACCCCCACGACGACGAGAGGTTCGGCATGCCCGAAGGACAAGTGCTCGAATTCTCCGGGGTCACGAAGCGCTTCGGCGCCGTCACCGCCGTCTCGGGCCTGTCGGCACGCGTCGAACCCGGTGTCGTCACCGGATTCCTGGGACCCAACGGCGCGGGCAAGACCACGAGCCTGCGCATCCTGCTCGGCCTCGTCGGAGCCACGAGCGGCACCGCGACGATCGGAGGCGTGCCGTACGCCGCGCTCGAGCGTCCGCTGCAGAGCGTCGGGGCGGTGCTCGAGGCGTCGAGCTTCCACCCCGGACGCACCGCCGCGAACCACCTGAAGGTGTACGCGCAGGCGGCGGGCCTGCCGGTGCGACGCGTCGAGGAGACCTTGGGGCTCGTGGGCCTCGCGGACGTCGGCGGCCGCAAGGTCGGCGGATTCTCGCTCGGCATGCGCCAGCGCCTGGGTCTGGCGTATGCGCTGCTCGGCGACCCCGGCGTGCTCGTGCTGGACGAGCCCGCGAACGGCCTCGACCCCGAGGGCATCAAGTGGATGCGCGGGTTCCTGCGCGAGCTCGCGCACGAGGGACGCACGGTCTTCATCTCCTCGCACCTGCTCGCCGAAGTGCAGCAGACCGTGGATTCGGTGCTGATCATCGCGCAGGGCCGACTCGTCTATCAGGGCGCGCTGGAGGACCTCGCCGACGCGTCCGAGTACGCCACGGTCGTCGACGCGCCCGATCGGGCCGCGCTCACCCGCGCGCTCGCCGACGCCGGCATCCCGTTCGACGTGCTGCGCTCCGGACTCACCGTGCGGGGCGCCGATGCCGCCGCGATCGGGACGGTGGCGGCATCCGCGGGAGTGGCCCTCTCGGCGCTGCAGCGCAAGGGTCCCGCGCTCGAGGAGGTGTTCCTCGATCTCGTGAGCGGCGCGCGCGTGCACGCGACGATGGCGGATGCCGCGCCGGAGGCCGTGGCCGCCGCTGCCGCTCCGGCGGTCGCCGAGCCCGAGCCCGAGCTTCCGCCGGTCGCCGAGCCGGAGGCCGGAGTTCCGCCGGTCGCCGAGCCCGAGTCCGCCGCCTCCGCCGAGCCCGCGCCGGTGTCGACCGCGATCGCCGTGATCCCGGCGGCACCGGCACCGGCCGGGCCCGATCCCGACGACCTCGATCCCCCCGGAGCGGACGAGGCGGCTCCGCCCCCGGTGTACCAGGTCGCGGCGACGGGCGTGATCGACATCATCCCGGCGGCCGGGAACCCGGCGACCGACGCGTTCGCCGACGACCGCCCCCTCGACGCGGATGCCGATGTGGAGGCCCTCGGCGAGATCGACGACGAGCTCGAGGCCGCCCCGAACGATCGACCGTGGGAGACGTACGTGAAGACGGATGCCGACCGCGAAGCCGACGCGTTCTTCGCGGCGTTCGATCCTCATGCGGAGGCCGGCGACGATCCGCGCCCGGACGACGAAGGCGGTGCGCAGCGATGAGCGTGTCGGCTCTGGTGCGGTCGGAGACGACGAAGCAGTTCTCCACGTCACTGTGGTGGATCCTTGCGATCGTGCTCGTCGCGTACGTGGGTTTCACCGCGGCGATCCTCGGGTTCGTCTTCGCGGCGTCTTCCAGCGGCAGCCTTCCGGGGAACGCACCGGCGATCCCCGCGGACGGACTCGCGAGCGTGCTCTACAGCACGGCGACGTCAGTGGGCTACGTGTTCCCCCTCTTGATCGGGACGCTCATGGTCACGACCGAGTTCCGGCACAAGACCCTGACCCCGACGTTCCTGGCCACCCCGCGACGCGGGTCGGTGCTCGTCGCGAAGGTGATCGTCGGCATCGGCGTCGGCGTGCTGTTCGGGGTGCTGGGCGTCCTCGCGTCGGTCGTACCGGCGGCAGGGCTGCTCGCCGCATACGGCGTGCCGACCGAACTGGGCTCCGCCGCCACGTGGGCGCTGTTCGGCCGCATGATCATCGCGTTCGCGCTCTGGGTCCTCGTCGGCATCGGCGTCGGCGCGCTCGTACGCAACCAGGTCGGTGCGATCGTGGGCGTCCTCGTGTTCACGCAGTTCCTCGAACCCGTCGGACGCGCCGCGGCGGCCTTCGTGGAAGGGCTGTCGGACGTGACCCGGTTCCTGCCGGGAGCCGCGAGCGACGCGCTGGTCGGCGCGAGCGTCTTCACCGCCGCGACCCCCGGTGCCGCGGGTGGCGGGACGCTGGAGTGGTGGGTCGGCGGGCTCGTCCTGCTGGGCTACGCCGTGGTGCTCGTCGTGCTCGGACACCTCGTGAGCTGGCGCCGCGACGTCACCTGACCGGATCAGAGCGCGGGC
>JASBUD010000235.1 GCA_030148105.1 Microbacterium sp.
CACGTCCCGGTCGAGCACGCCGGCGATCTGCGGCAACGAGAGCCCCAGGTCGCGCAGCAGCAGGATGCGCTGCAGGCGCACGAGCCCGCCGCGGTCGTAGTACCGATAGCCGTTCCCGCCGACCCGCGACGGCGCGAGCAACCCGATGTCGGCGTAGTGCCGGAGCGTGCGGCTCGTCGTGCCGGCGAGCCGTGCGATCTGCTGGATCGACCACTCCTCCATCGGGTCTCCCTTCTCCTCTAATGCCCGGCATCGACGCTAGAGGTTGACGTTGCGTCAAAGTCAAGGCCGTGTTGCACATCCACTTGACACGAACGCGATATATCGTGTTACTCTCCTTCCATCGCGATATATCGCGAGTCAACCGCAAGAACGGAAGTGCACCATGACTCTGGAGAAGTGGATCATCCACCCGGGCGAGACGCGCGTCATCGACATCGAGACCGTGCGCAAGCTCAAGGTCGGCCTCGTCGGCGGGCAGATCGACGTGATCGGCCACGACGAGCCCGGCGCCCGCATCGAGGTCCACGGCGTGACGATCAAGGATCTGCGCATCGAGGTCACCGGCGACGTCGTCGAGATCGACCACCCGCAGCTGCGCTGGGACAACTTCCTCGAGGTGTTCCGCAACTTCGGCGCCGGCGGTCCGAAGGCCGAGATCAGCGTCGCCGTCCCGCGCGAGGTCGCGCTGAACCTCGGCGTCGTCTCGGCCAGTGCCCTCGTGTCCGGCATCCGTCACGACACCCGTCTGAACACCGTCTCGGGTGACATCATCGTGGACGGGATCGACGGCGACCTCACGGTGAACGCCGTCTCGGGCGACGTGCAGGTCCGCGAGCTCGTCGGGTCGCTCAGCGCCAACAGCGTCTCGGGCGACGTCGCGGCGACGGGGTCGCTGCGCAAGGCGACGATCGACACCGTCTCGGGAGCGATGCTCGTCGACTCGACCGGTGACGTGCACCAGGTGGCGCTGAACACCGTGAGCGGCAACGCGACCATCCGGCTCGACGAGGGCCACCCGGCCAACTTCGTGATCCGCAGCGTCAGCGGACGCGTGCAGGTCGACGGCGTGGTCCGCTCAGGTCAGGGCACCGGTCCCACGACGAACTTCAGCGGCTCGGTCGGCGAACTGAGCGGGTCGTTCGTGGACGTGCGGTCCAACTCCGTCTCGGGAGATGTGACAGTGCTCCGTCGCGCGGTGTCGAGCGTGGCGGATGCCGCGCCCTCGGCATCCGCCCCGGCCGCGGCCGGCGCAGAGCCCCCCGCCGGCGCGTTCACGGAGGGCACGACCGAGGGGCAGTGGTGATGACCCCGGTCTTCTCGCACGGCGATCTGCGCCTGTACCTCCTGAGCCTTCTCGACGAGGGCCCGCGACACGGCTACGACATCATGCAGGCCCTGTCGGACCGCACCGGCGGCACCTACACCCCCAGTGCCGGCACGATCTACCCGCGCCTGTCCAAGCTCGAGGAGGAAGGGCTCGTCACCAAGACGGTCGACGGCCGCAAGACCGTCTACGAGATCACCGACGCCGGTCGTGCCGAGGTGGCCGCGCGCGCGGGCGACCTGCAGGGGATCGAGGCGGGCCTGACCGATTCGGTGCGCCTGATCGCCGACGAGGTGCGCGGGAGCGTCCGCGAGGCGATGAAGAGCCTCCGCGCCGACCTCGCCGCCGCCGCGCGCGACGAGGAGGCGGGGGCGACGCCCGCGACGCCGGGCGACGATCCGCGCGTATCCAGCCGGGAGCAGCTGCACCGGGCCGACACCGCGATCACCGAGTTCCGCGCGCAGCTGCGCGCCGATCTGCGGTCGCACGTCGCGCGCGGGGGTGAGCTGGCGGCATCCGTCATCGACGATCTGGCGCGATCGCTCGACGACATCGCCCGCGACATCCGCGGGTCGCTGCGCGGCTGATCCGGCACTCTTCTTCGCTGAGACGACATCTGCACGTCGAGACTGTGGGCTTGACCCATCGTTTCGACGTGCAGATGTCGTTTCAGCGTCAGAGGATCAGGCGGGCCAGATCTCCTCGTCGTCGGGCACAGGCTCACCGAGCGGGATCACCAGGATCGGCCGCTGCTGACGGTGCGCCAGACGCGCGGCGACGGATCCGGTGAAGAACTCGCGGATCGACTCCCCGATGCCGCGCTTGCGCGTGCCCACGACGAGCAGTCGCGCGTCCACCTGTTCGGCGAGGTGCTTCATCGCCATGGCGGGATCCCCGACGAGCTGCCGGACGCTCCACGCGACGTCGTGGCCGTCCAGGATCTTGGCTGCTTCGGCCTTCACGATGGCCAGGTCGTTTTCGCCCGCGGCGATGTTGATGTCGATCGGCGCGGAATGGACATAGCCGTCCGGATCCTCGTAGGTCACGAACCGCGTGACGTCCACGTGCACCACGACGAGCGGTGCGCCGAGGAGCTTCGCGTACCGGCCGGCCTCGCGCACGACGCGGGTCGGGATGCCGGGCACGACGCCCACGAGAACCGCCCCGCGCAGCGCCTCGGCCTCGCCGCCGCCCATCCGCTCGGGATCGCCGCCGACAGCGGGAAGATCGGGAGTGTTCGGTGCGTCAGCGGCCATGCGTCATCGCCTTTCCGTGCCGGGGCGGAGCGGTCGGTGACCGGGGGCTCCGTGTTATCCTGAATGCTACTCTTACCGGCCTCGAAGCCGGTTTCGTGAATGCCCGGGTCCACGCGGCGAACAGCCCCGCAGCACCCGTTACTCAGAAATGAGGGGGTCTCGCATGGGGCGTGGCCGTCAGAAGGCGAAGCACACCAAGATCGCTCGCGAACTCAAGTCGTACAGCCCGACCGTGAACTACTCCGCACTGGAGAAGGAACTCGGCCACCCGGACGACGAGCAGTACGTCGACAAGTGGGCAGACCAGTACGCCGACGAATACGAGGACGAGAAGGCCTGAGCCCTCTCGCCCCAGTCCGGCACGCCTGAGATCAGGCCGTCTCGCCCTGCTGGGCAGCCCTCCGGCGCGCCCGCCGGTCCTTCCACCACGCCCAGAAGCGATCGAGCTGACGCTTCAGCCACGTGGCGATCCGTCGCGCCCAGTGGAACTCCGTGCCGAGGACGGCGAGGCCGAGGAACACGACCAGCCAGCCGGGACCCGGCAGTGGCACGAGCAGCAGTCCGAGCACCGTGAGGGTGCCGCCGATCACGGCGACGACGGCTTTGTACAGACGCTCGAGACGCGGATGCCGACCCACCCGGTTGCGCAGGCGTCGCAGCATCCGTCGCACGGGCTGGTCCGCCCGCTCGCCCTGCTCGATCTCGCTGCGCACCGTGCGTTCGAGGTCATCGGAGAGGTGCTCGCCACCCCAGAGCGCGTCCTGCTCGGCCTGGCTCGGCAGCTGATCGGAAGGCATGCGCCGACGCTAACACGATATATCGCGTATCTCCTGTGAGATTTCCCTCGGTGCGCCGCCCTTGCCCTGAGGCTCCCCGCGCGCTGAGATGGGGCAACAGAAGGAGACGCGATGGAGCGACCCGAGTTCACGATGGGCATCGAGGAGGAGTACCTGCTCGTCGACCGCGACTCGCGCGCGCTCGGTGTCGCGCCCGAGGGCTTCATCGAAGACTGCAGCGCCGAGCTGCAGGAGCAGGTGAGCCCCGAGTACAAGAAGTGCCAGGTCGAGATCGGCACGAGGGTCGCCGCGAGCGTCGGGGCCGCCCGCGACGACCTGCGGCGCCTGCGCTCGACCGTGTCCCGGCACGCCGCCCGGTACGGACTCGTGCCGATCGCGGCATCCTGTCACCCCTTCTCGGACTGGAAGACCCAGCACCACACCGACAAGGAGCGCTACCGCGGGCTCGAGCGCGATCTCGCCGGCGTCGCCCGCCGGCTGCTGATCTGCGGCTGCCACGTGCACATCGGTCTGGGCGATGACGCACTGCGCATCGACCTGATGCGGCAGATGCCGTACTTCCTGCCGCATCTGCTCGCCCTGTCCACCTCGTCGCCGTTCTGGCAGGGCGAGGACACCGGGCTCGCGTCGTACCGCATCTCGGTGTTCGACAACCTCCCCCGCACCGGGCTGCCGCCGGACTACCAGAGCTGGGGTGAGTACGAGCGGTCCGTCGGCGTGCTCGTGAACCTCGGCATCATCGAGGATTCGTCGAAGATCTGGTGGGACATCCGTCCCTCCCACCACTACCCCACCCTCGAGACGCGCATCATGGACGTCTCGCCGCGCGCGGAGGACGCGCTGACTCTCGGGGCGGTCACGCAGTGCGTCATGCGGATGCTGTGGCGGCTGCGTGTCCGCAACCAGCGATGGCGCCTGTACGACCGGTTCCTCGTCGGCGAGAACCGCTGGCGGGCTCAGCGCTACGGCGTCACGGAGGGGCTGATCGACTTCGGCGCCGACACGATCGTGCCGTTCCCGAAGCTCATGACCGAGCTCATCGAGATGATCGGGGAGGATGCCGACGCCCTGGGGTGCCGCGCGGAGGTCGAGCGCGTGCTCACGATCGCCGAGGCCGGCACCTCGGCGGAGCGGCAGCGCGCCGTCGCGGCCGCGGCGACCGCTGCGGGCGCCGACCAGGACGCCGCGATGACCGCGGTGGTCGACCACCTGATCGAGGAGTTCCACCACGACCTCTGAGCGGGTCAGGACTCCTGCGAACCCTCGACCCAGGCGAGGTATTCCTCGGTGACCGTCCCCGTCACGTACCGGCCGTCGAAGCAGCTCATGTCCAGATCGTCCACGTCGGAGCCCTCGAGGATCGCGGCCTTCAGATCCTCGACCTCCTGGTACACCATGTAGTCGGCACCGAGCTCCTGCGCGATCTCAGGGATCGTCCGGCCGTGCGCGACGAGCTCGTGGCGCGACGGCATGTTGATGCCGTACACGTGCGGGTACCGCACCGGCGGCGCGGCCGAGGCGAACGTGACGCTCTTGGCACCGGCATCCCGCGCCATCTGGATGATCTCCTTCGAGGTCGTCCCGCGCACGATCGAATCGTCGATCAGCAGGACGTTCTTGCCCTTGAACTCGCTCGACATCGCGTTGAGCTTCTGGCGCACGCTCTTCTTGCGCACCGCCTGTCCCGGCATGATGAACGTCCGGCCGATGTAGCGGTTCTTGTAGAACCCCTCGCGATACTCGATCCCGAGCTTGCGGGCGACCTGCATCGCGGCAGGTCGCGAGGAGTCCGGGATCGGCATGACGACGTCGATCGTGCCCTTCGGGGTGTACTTCGCGATCGTGTCGGCGAGCCGCTCGCCGAGCCTCAGCCGCGCCTCGTACACCGAGATCCCGTTCATGACCGAGTCGGGACGGGCGAGGTAGACGTACTCGAACGAGCACGGAACGAGCTTCGGGTCCGCCGCGCACTGCTGCGTGTGCAGGTGCCCCTCGAGGTCGATGAAGACCGCTTCGCCGGGCAGCACGTCGCGCACGATCTCGAAGCCGCCGTTCTCGAGCACGAGCGACTCCGACGTCACGATCCACTCGTACCGGCCGTTCTCGGTCGGTCGCGTGCCGATGATGAGCGGGCGGATGCCGAACGGATCACGGAAGGCGAGCAGGCCGTAGCCGGCGATCAGGGCGATCGCGGCGTACGAGCCCTCGACGCGTTCGTGCACGCGGGAGACCGCCTGGAAGACCTGGGCGGGATCCAGCTCGATCCCGGAGATCGAGGACTGCAGCTCGTTGGCGAGGACGTTCACGAGCAGCTCGGTGTCGCTGGAGGTGTTCAGGTGCCGACGGTCGGTGTGGAACAGCTCGTCGGTCAGTTCGCGCGTGTTGGTGAGGTTGCCGTTGTGTACGAGGACGATGCCGTACGGCGCGTTCACGTAGAAGGGCTGCGCCTCTTCTTCGCTGGATGCCGTCCCCTTGGTCGCGTAGCGGACGTGTCCCAGACCGATGTCCCCGAGGAGTCCCCGCATGTCCCGGGTGCGGAACGCTTCGCGCACCTGTCCCTTGGCCTTGAAGAGGTGGAAGACGCCGTTGCTCTCGGCGGTCGCGATGCCCGTGGAGTCCTGGCCGCGGTGCTGCAGCAGGAGCAGGGCGTCGTAGATCTCCTGGTTGACCGGACCCTGCCCGACCATTCCGACGATGCCGCACATGTGGTCTAGACCGCTCCGCCTGTGTTGTAGGTGCCGACCAGGCGCACGGCCCCGCCGTCCACGCCTTTCGCGCCCTGTTCGAACGCGCCGTTCCCGTCCTCGGGCACCGCGCCGGTCCGCACCGCACCGACCTGCCAGGTGGTGATGCCTTCGCCCTGGAGCGCCCCGATGGCGGCATCCGCGGAGCCCGCGGAGACGACCGCGAGGAAGCCGATGCCGAGGTTCCAGGTGCCTTCGGTCGCGCCGAGGTCGAGGTGGCCCAGGTCGGCGAGCACCCGGAACACCGGCGCCGGCGACCAGGTCGACCGGTCGACGTCGACCCAGGTGCCCTGCGGGAGGACGCGCGCGAGGTTCGCCGCGATCCCGCCGCCGGTGACGTGCGACAGGGCGTGCACCTGACCGGGGAGCGCGTCGATCAGGCGCAGGAGCGGGGTCGTGTAGAGCCGCGTCGGCTCGAGGAGCGCCTCCCCCCACGTCCCGCCCAGGTCGGCGGCGTTGTCACCGTATTGGATGCCGGCCCCGGCGACGATGTGACGCACGAGCGAGTAGCCGTTGGAGTGCAGACCGCTGCTCGCGAGCGCCAGGACGACGTCGCCGTCCTGGACCCGGTCGGCGCCGAGGATCGCCCCCGCCTCGACCACACCCGTCGCGGCGCCCGCGACGTCGTAATCGTTCAGACCCAGCAGGCCCGGGTGCTCGGCGGTCTCGCCGCCGACGAGGGCGGTGCCGGTCTGCGCGCAGCCTTCCGCGATGCCGCCGACGATCGCGGCGATGCGGTCGGGGTAGAGCTTGCCGCACGCGATGTAGTCGGTCATGAAGAGCGGCTTGGCACCCACCACGACGATGTCGTCCACGACCATGCCGACCAGATCGATGCCGATCGTGTCGTGCTTGTCGATCGCCTGCGCGATCGCGACTTTCGTGCCGACGCCGTCGGTGCTGGTCGCCAGGAGCGGCCGCTCGTACCCGCGCAGGGCCGACGCGTCGAACAGTCCGGCGAAACCGCCGACACCGCCGAGCACTTCGGGGCCGTGCGTGCGGCGGACCGCCGACTTCATCAGCTCCACGGCGAGGTCGCCGGCAGCCGTGTCGACCCCGGCCTGTGCGTAGGGATTCACGGTCGCGTCTCCGCTCGAGGGGGAGGCGTCGCGGGAGGGTGATGCCACGCGCTCCAGCCTACCGGCGGGCAGGACGGATGCCGCGCCCGGGACACCGCGCAGGCCCGGTCGTACAATCGAGGGCATGGGAGGCACGGGGACTCCGGAATGGCTGATCCGCGAGGACGCGGGTCAGCAGGTTCTGCTCGCCCTGTACCTGCGCCAGGTGCTCGGCATCCGCTCGCCCGATGAGCTGCCGCACCTGCGCGGCATCCCTCCGCGCGTGAACGACCGCGCCGAGGACGCGCAGGCGCTCCTCGAGCGACAGTGGCGGGAGTTCTGGGCGATGACGGTCGAGCCGACCGCGCACCCGTCGCCCGTCCCGCTCGAGCTCGTCGACGGCTTCGACACGCTCGTCGCCCTTCCCGCCGAGGGCTCGGACGCGCTGCGAGCCGCGATCGCCCCGCACGCGAGCGAAGCCCTGGCCTTCTCGCAGTCGGCCCACGAGCGCTACCGCAAGGACTCCGCCGCGAAGCCCGGCGTCTCGTACCGCGCCTACGCGAGCGCGATCGCCGAACACGAGCGTCAAGTGGGCCGCCGCGCGCATTCGTTCGAACTGAACGTGCAGGTCCTCCCCCTCACTCAGCGGGGCGTGTGGTGGATCGGCTCGCTCACGATCGCCGTGACGGACGGACTGCGCGGCGACGTCGTCGCCTTCGACGCGGCGATCCACCCGATCATCGCCGAGTTGGCGTAGCGCTCAGTCCTCGACGCGGACGCTCTCGCGGTCGACGACGACCTCACGCGTGCGACGGGACAGCACGCGGTCGAGCACGAGGGCGATGAGGCCACCGATCACGACGCCGATCGAGACGCAGATGAGCGACAGGAAGCCGAAGACCTGCCCCTGCGTGTACACGAGTCCGGTGTTCGGGCTGATCCCGCCGCTGCCGTCGTAGGCGAACGTGAGGATCATCGCGACGAGGAGGCCGAGCGCCGCGCCCGCGGCCAGGAACACCGAGTACTTGGGTGAGCGCCGCACGCGCACCGTCTCGATGTGGTCCTCGACCTGCTCTGCCATGCCTCCATTGTCCCACCGTCCGCGCGGGGCGGGCGCGCACCCCCGTCAGGGCCGGACGGGCAGGACGTCGCTGAGATCGGCGCGGACTCCGGATGCCGTGATGCGGCCGGATGCCGCGGCCGCGGCCCAGCTCAGCTCGCCGGTCGCGAGCGCGATCCACGTCGCCGGGTCGGTCTCGACGACGTTGGGCGGCGTCCCCCGGGTGTGGCGCGGGCCCTCGATCACCTGGACCGCGCCGAAGGGCGGCACCCGCACCTCGACGGACCCGCCGGGCGCCTTCTCCACGAGCAGCTGCAGCAGGTAGCGGACCGCGGTGGCGAGCTCGGTCCGTGCCGGCGCGTCCGCGGCGCGGACCGCCGCGAGGGCCGCTCGCCCGTCAGCGGTGGAGATTCGGCGCGGCATCCGTCAACGCTAGCGCGCGGGTCCGCGCGGATCCTCCGCATCCCGCACCCACTGCGGGATGTCGTCGTTCACCGGTGCATCCAGGTCGAGCACAAGCGTCGTGGCGTGCTCGGCCCGCGCCGCCCGCGCACGGGTCAGCGATCGGCGGTCCAAGGCCATCGCGAGCACTCCCATCACGACGAGTCCCACCGCGATGCACGCCGCGGCGTACAGGGCGAACACCCGGAGCACCCCGCCCGGGCCGGAGGACAGCGGGCCGCCCGGATCGTCGGTGAGCGCCGCGGTGATCGTGAGCAGCACGCCGGCGATCACGCCGAGCACGACCCCGATCATCAGGAACCGGCCGTAGCGCGGCGAGGAGTGCACGACCACGGCGCGCACCTCGTGGTCGACGACGTGCTCGTCGTCGGGATCGGGGGCTGCGGCGCGCGGGGCTGCCATGCCGCCATTCTCCCACTGCGGCAGGCATCGGGGGCGGTGCGCCCGAGGCCCGCTCGATAGGCTGACCGGGTGAGAATCCTGGTCCTCGGCTCGGGCGCGCGCGAGCACGCCATCATCCTCGCGCTCCGTGCGGAGGAGGCCGCGCACGACGTCTTCGCCGCTCCCGGCAACGCCGGGATCGCACGGGACGCCGAGATCGTCGAACTCGATCAGAACGACCCCGCTGCCGTCACCGCGTTTGCGAACGAGAATGCGATCGACCTCGTCGTGATCGGCCCGGAGGCTCCGCTCGTCGCGGGTGTCGCCGATGCGCTCCGCGAGCGCGGCATCCCGGTGTTCGGGCCGGGTCGCTCCGCGGCGCAGCTGGAGGGATCGAAGACGTTCGCGAAGCGCATCATGGACGCGGCAGGCGTCCCCACCGGCCGCGCCGTCCGCGCCACGACGCGGGAGGAGGTCGCCGAGGCGCTCGATCGCTTCGGCTCGCCGCACGTCGTGAAGGCCGACGGCCTCGCAGCAGGCAAGGGCGTGCTCGTCACCGACGACCGCGCGGCCGCGCTCGCCCACGCCGACGCCTACCTCCCCTCCGGCGCGATCCTCGTGGAGGAATTCCTGTCCGGCCCCGAGGTGTCGCTGTTCTTCCTGAGCGACGGCGACCGCGTGCTCCCGCTGAGCCCCGCGCAGGACTTCAAGCGTCTCGGGGACGGCGACTCGGGCCCGAACACCGGCGGGATGGGCGCGTACTCGCCGCTGCCGTGGCTCGCCGAGCCGTTCGGCGGTGAAGAGGCCTTCGTCGACCTCGTGACCCGCGAGATCGCCGAGCCGGTGATCCGTCAGCTCGACGCCGAGGGCACACCGTTCATCGGCCTGCTGTACGCGGGCCTCATCCTGACGGCGCAGGGGGTCAAGGTCATCGAGTTCAACGCGCGTTTCGGCGACCCCGAGACGCAGGTCGTGCTGCCCCGGCTGCAGGACCCGCTGTCGCAGCTGCTGCTGGCCGCGGCATCCGGCACCCTCGAAGACCACCCGCGCCCGGCGTTCGCGGAAGCCGTCGCCGTGACGGTCGTGCTCGCGAGCGAGGGGTATCCCGCCGCTCCCGTGACCGGTCGTCCGCTCACGGGCCTGGATGCCGCCGCCGCGGTCGAGGGCGTGCACCTGGCGCATGCAGCCACGGCCGAGAGCGAGGACGGACTCGTCGCGACCGGCGGGCGCGTGCTCAACGTCGTGGGACTCGGGACGACGTTCGCGCAGGCGCGCGAGCGCACGTACCGGGCCCTCGCCGAGATCGAGCTGGAGGGCGGCCAGTACCGCACCGACATCGCCGCGCGCGTGGTCGAGCAGTGAGCGAGGACCGCTTCGCGCGCGAGGGCGGGCGCAACCGCTTCACGGCTCGCGCGGCGACCGTGCTGCGCGTCGAGCGCGTCGCCCCGCCGCTCGTTCGGGTCACGGTGTCCGGTCCCGATTTCGCGGACTTCACCAGCACGGGTCCCGCCGACCACGTGCGGGTGTATTTCCCGGATGCCGCCACCGGCGAACTCGTCGCGCCCACGCCGACCGGCCCCGGGGAGGACGGCATCGTCCGCCCGGACCGGGCCTCGATCGCGCGCGACTTCACACCGCTCCCGCGGACGACCGCCGACGGGGTCGAGGTCGACCTGGACTTCTTCGTGCACCCCGACCCGGGACCAGCGTCGGCGTGGGCGGAAGGCGCGCGGCCGGGCGACCGGCTCGTGCTGGTCGGACCGCGCGGATCGCGCCGAGCACCGCAGGGCATCGACGGCCTGGTGCTGATCTGCGATGAGACCTCACTGCCGTCCGCCAGCCGGTGGGTACGCGACATCCCGGTCGGGATCCCGGTCGATGTGATCGCTTCGGTGCACGGCGACGGGCGGTGGGTGCAGGACTATCTCGATGCTGATGCGGCGGCCCCCAGCATCCGCGTGCACACCCTCCCCCCGGATCCGTCCGGAGCGTCCGTGATCGCCGCGCTTCCGCCGATCGGCGAAGGGGTCTTCGTCTGGGCCGCGGGCGAGGCCGCCGGACTCGTCCCGGTGCGCCGGCACCTGCGGCGCGCTCTGGGCCTCGGTCCCGCGCAGGCGCAGGTCAGCGGGTACTGGCGGCGCGGCGTGGAGGCCTTCGACCACCACGCCCCGATCGATCCGTTCGACCCCGACGTGTGAGTCGAACGCTACGTCGTCGCTGACGCCGCAGGAGCGGCATCCGGCGCCGCCTCGGCGTTCTGCGCGTGCCAGTCGGCCGCGCTCGCGGCGCGTGGCCGCCGCAGGAACAGCACGGCGACCACACCGATGAGGATCACCGCGGCGGGCAGCAGGATCGCCTGCGCCATCGCCGTCGAGAACCCGTCGATCACGAAGGCGGGCAGCCCCGCGTCGCCGAACGCGCCGGCGGCGTCGCCCGCCCCGGGGAGGTTCGCCTCCAGGCGGCTCTGCATGAACGCCGCGATCGCCGCCGAACCCAGGACCGATCCGATCGTCCGCGTCGTGTTGTAGATGCCCGCGCCGGCGCCCGCCTGCGCCATCGGCAGATTGCGGGTCGCCGTCGTCGCCAGCGGTCCCCACATGCCGGCGTTGCCGATGCCCATGAGGGCCGAGGGCAGCAGGAAAAGCCAGAGCGGGGTGTCGACGTTCATGAGCGCGGCGTACCAGAACAGCGAGAGCGAGACCATGAGCAAACCCGGCACGAGCAGGAAGCGCGGGTCGGTGCGATCCAGGAGCTTGCCCGCGAACGGGGCGAGGATGCCTGTCAGGAGCGCCATCGGCACGAGCAGGAGTGCGGACTCGGTCGGCGTCAGCCCGCGCGCGAGCTGGATGAAGAACATGAGCGGCAGCGACATGCTGGTCACGGTGAAGCCGACCGTCACGATCGTGAGATTGGAGATCGCGAAGTTGCGGTCCCGGAAGAGCTCGAGCGGCACGCGCGGCTCGCTCTTGGTGCGCGCCTGGGTCCAGATGAAGACGCCCATGACGATCACGCCCGCGATGATCAGCATCCACACCGTGATGGGCCCCCAGATCGGGCCCCAGTCGTAGTGCTCCCCCTCCTGCAGGCCGAAGACGATGAGGAAGAGGCCGATCGCGCTGAGGAACACGCCCGCGATGTCGAAGCGATGCGGGTGCGTCTGCAGATCCGGCACGAAGATCCACGCCAGGACGAACGCGATGACGCCGACGGGCACATTGATGAAGAAGATCCACGCCCAGCCGAACGCGTCCACGAGGAGGCCGCCGGCGAGCGGTCCGACGAGCGTCGCGACGCCGGCGGTCGCGCCCCACAGGCCCATCGCCGCGCCGCGCCGGTCGGGCGGGAAGGTGCGGGTGATCACGGCCATCGTCTGCGGCGTCATGAGCGCGGCCCCGAGGCCTTGCACCGCACGGGCGACGATCAGCATCTCGAGCGTTCCGGACAGCCCGCACGCGAGCGAGGCGAGCGTGAAGATCACCAGGCCGATCAGATAGATGCGTTTGGGCCCGAAGCGGTCACCGAGGCGCCCCGTGATCAGAAGCGGCACCGCGTACGCGAGCAGGTACGCACTCGTGACCCACACCACGTTGTCGAGGTTCTTCGTGTCCGGATCCAGCGCCGCCTTGATCGCGGGGTTGGCGACCGAGACGATCGTGGTGTCGACCAGGATCATGAAGAACCCGATCACGAGGGCCCACAGTCCGGGCCAGGGGCTGCGTGCGGTTCTTCCCCGGCCGGTGGCGGATGCCGCGGCCCGGGTGGTCTGCTCTGTCATAGCCGTGCGGCCTTCCGGTCGAGGTCGTAGTACTTCATGTGCTCGGAGTCGGTGGCGATCTCCGCCACGCCCCACGGGAACGCGTGCGCGTCCAGGCGCTCGATGAGCGCGTCGAGCCAGGCGAGATCCGTGCGCAGCAGCACTTCGGTGCGGTGCACTTCGAGGAGGAACTGCTCGGGGACGCCGCGGCTCTGCGCTCCGGCGTGGCCCGCGCTGAGGCTCGAGAGGTCCTCGGACAAGGCGTCGCGCCGCCGACGGAGCAGGTCGACGACCACGGTGCGCTCGAGATTGTGCGCCTCGGCGAGCGCGATGCGGAACTCGGCCGGCCTGTCGATGCGCGGCAGCTCGCGACGCACCCACTCGTCCACGGCGTCGCGTCCCTCGTCCGTGAGCGTGTACGTCGTCCGCTCGGGCCGGTTGCCGTCACGGTCGACCCCCACCTCACCCAGGAGCCCTGCCCGTTCGAGCCGGCCCACCGTGTGGTACAGCGTCCCGTTCGTGATCGTGACGAGCCGGTCGTCGCGCCGGTGCCGCATGAGCCGCATCATCTCGTAGGGGTGCATGTCGCCCTCGCGGAGCAGCGCGAGCACCATGACGCCCAGCGGGGTCAGGCGGTCCACGGCGTCCTTCATCGCGATTCTTGGTCGAAGTGGGCTAGTCCATCTGGACTATACACCCGGGATCGACCACGGGCTAGGCAGCGTCGGATGCCGTGGCTACCGTGGCGGGCATGACGGATGCAGAGGCGGTCGAGCGGGCACACGCGATCTTCGACCCGATCGCCGCGGGCTACCTCGGGCGCCCGGGCGTGGACATGGGCCGCATGTTCGCGAGCGAAGGTCTGCGGATCCGCGGCAAGATCTTCGCGCTCGTGAGCTTCGACGGAAAGCTGATGCTCAAGCTGCCGGCCGCACGCACGACGGAGCTCGTCGACGCCGGCGAGGCGGAGCGCGTCGAGATGGCCGGCCGGTCGATGCGCGAATGGGTCTTCGTGCCGGTGGAGAGTCCCGGACTCTGGGGGCCCCTGGCGGCGGAGGCCTTCGCGTACCTCGACGAGATCACGCCCGCGGGATAATGGCGGGGTGAGCTCACCCCTCGATCTGCCCGGCTGGCGGCACGTCTACTCCGGCAAGGTCCGCGACCTGTACGTCCCGGACGACCTCGAGCCGGACGCGCCCGCCGAGCGCATGCTCGTCGTCGCGAGCGACCGGGTGAGCGCATTCGACCACGTTCTCAAGCCCGGCATCCCCGACAAGGGCGTGCTGCTGACGACGTTGAGCCTCTGGTGGTTCGATCGGCTCGCAGTCGGCGGCGACGGGGCGCGCGGCATCCCGAATCATCTCGTCGCGGACCACGTGCTCGGAGCCGACGGGCCGCGGGAGCTGATCCCGGACGCCGTCTCCGGCCGGGCGATGGTCGTGAAGGCGCTCGAGATGCAGCCGATCGAATGCGTCGTGCGCGGGTACCTGACCGGGTCGGGCTGGGCGGAGTACAAGATGGACGGCACGGTGTGCGGCATCCCGCTGCCCGCAGGGCTTGCGAACGGGGATCGACTGCCCGAACCGATCTTCACCCCCGCGTTCAAAGCCCCGATGGGCGCGCACGACGAGAACATCTCGTTCGAGCGGACCGTCGAGATCGTGGGTGCAGAGACGGCGGCGGAGCTGCGCGACCTGTCACTGGAGATCTACACACGCGCGGCGCGCATCGCCGAGGAGCGCGGCCTGATCCTCGCGGACACGAAGTTCGAGTTCGGCCGCGACGAGCAGGGAGTGATGACGCTGGCCGACGAGGTGCTCACGAGCGATTCGTCGCGGTACTGGGATGCCGAGGCCTGGCGTACCGGGACGACGCCGGCCGCCCGCATGGCGAGTTTCGACAAGCAGATCGTGCGGGACTGGCTCGCGGCGAACTGGGACAAGACGGGCACCCCGCCCGAGCTGCCCGCCGAGATCGTGGCGCAGACCGCGGCCCGCTATCGCGAACTGCTGTCGCGCCTGACCTCCTGACCCTTCCTACCCCTCCGCGAGAGGGCAGAGATGTAGGCCGACACGCCGCTGAACAGGTGCATTTCTGCCCTCTCGCGAGCTGCAGTCAGACGCTGGCGCGGATCACGAGCTCGGTGTCGAGCACCGTCACGTGATCGGGGTTGCGGCCGGCCAGGAGGTCGAGCAGCACGTCGGCCATCTTCTCGCCCTGGGCGAAGGACGGCTGGCGCATCGTCGTGAGGGGCGGCGAGACCGTCGTCGCGACGGGGGAATCGTCGAAGCCGACGATCGCGATCTCGTCGGGCACGCGGATGCCGGCGCGGGCCAGCACCGCGAGCGCACCCCGGGCCAGCAGGTCGCTCGCGATGAACAGCGCGTCCGGGCGGTGCCCCGCGTCGAGGATGCGCGTCATCGCCGCGGCGCCGCCGTCCGCGGTGAAATTGCCGTCCTCGACGGCGATCGGCTCGAGCCCCTCCTCCGCGAGGGCTTCGAAGAAGCCGGTGAGCCGGTCGATGCCGGCCGGCATCGTGCGCGGACCGGTGATCGAGGCGATGCGGCGCCGACCCTGCTGGATGAGGTACGCCGTCGCTTCTCGTCCGCCGCGCACGTTGTCGACGTCGACGGAGTAGTCCCGCTCACGCTCGCGGACCGGCCGGCCGCCGTAGACCACGGGGACCGCGGCGGCGATCCGGTCGATGAACAGGTCGCTCGTGTGGTGCGACACGATGATCGCCCCGTCGACGCTGCCGCTGCGGACGTAGCTCGTCGTCTTGTCGCCCGGGTCGTCACTCGCGATGAAGAGGTTCAGGACGTAGTCCGAGCGGCTCACGCGCGCGTTGATGCCCGAGACGATCGCCGCGAAGAACGGGTCGCCGAAGAACCGCGTGGTGTCTTCGGGCACGACGAGGGCGATCGCGTGAGTCTGCCGGCTCGCGAGCGACCGCGCCGCACGGTTGGGCACGTAGTTCAGCTCGGAGATCGCGCGCTTGACGGACTCCAGAGCGCTCGGGCTCACGGCCGTCGACCCGTTCACGACCCGGGAGACCGTCGACCGCGAGACGCCCGCGGCGGCCGCAACCTCTTCGATCGTGGCGGCGCCCGACGCGTGCGTGCTCATGTCGCTCACCATGCCATCCCCTCCTGCACTCCGACGATCGCTGCGCTACTCGCGATCTGCGGCGGGTGCGACATCGTCAAGTTCCCGCGCCGCGATGATACGCGCGTACTCCCTGCCGCTGTCCTTCACCGACCGCTCCTGCGTGTCGTAGTCGACTCGCACAATACCGAATCGCTTCTCGTAGCCCCACGCCCACTCGAAGTTGTCCAAGAGGGACCAGTAGAAGTAGCCGCGCACGTCGACTCCGGCATCCACCGCATCGAGGATCGCGCCGAGGTGCAGCCGGACGAATTCGACGCGCTCGTCGTCGTGCACCCGCACCGCACCGTCCTCCACGACCGGGACGTCGTCGTATGCGGCGCCGTTCTCAGTGACGAACAGCGACGTGCCGGCCGGCCGGGCGTACTCCTCCGAGACCCGCACGAGCAGGCGGGTGAGCCCCTCGGGCTGCACCTCCCACTGCATGGGGGTCCGCGGCAGGCCACGCTCGTGCCAGAAGATGCCGTCGGAGGAGGGGAACGGCGAGCGGCCGGGGCGATCGGTCGGCGCGTCGCCGGCCTTGGGCGGCACGGCGGGCGCATGTCCGCCGACGAATTCGCCGTGGTAGTAGTTCACGCCGAGCGTGTCGATCGGAGTGGCGATCGCCTCGAGGTCGCCCGGCCGGATGGCGGCGCGCAGGGCGTCGTCGGCGATCTCATCGAAGATGTCCTGCGGGTACTGCGCGCGGAAGATCGGGTCGAGGAACCAGCGGTTGAACTGGCCGTCGATCCGGCGCGCGGCGTCCACATCCGCCGGATCGGTGGGGTCCACCGGGTCCGCGACGGTGAGGTTCAGCGTGATGCCGAGGTTCAGCGACTCGTCACGCGCGCGCAGCTCGCGGACCGTCTGCCCGTGGCCGAGCAGCAGGTGGTGGGCGGCCAGCATCCCCTCGCTCTCGCTGTAGTGACCCGGCGCGTGCAGCCCCGCGGTGTAGCTGAGGAACGATGAGCACCACGGCTCGTTGAGGGTCGTCCACACGTTCACACGGTCGCCCAGCGCGTCGTGCATGTCGAGGGCGTACTCGGTGAAGCGATCAGCCGTCTCGCGGACGGTCCAGCCGCCCTTCTCCTGCAGCGCCTGCGGCAGGTCCCAGTGGTAGAGGGTCAACCAGGGCAGGATGCCGGCATCCAGCAGTTCGTCGACGAGCCGGCTGTAGAAATCCACGCCCTCGGTGTTCAGCGCGCCCCCGTCGGGGCGCACGCGCGACCACGACGTGGAGAACCGGTACGTCTGCAGGCCCATCGAGCGCATCAACGCCACGTCATCGCGGTAGCGGTGATAGTGGTCGCACGCCACGTCGCCGTTGTCGGCGTTGATGACCGCGCCCGGCACGCGACTGAAAGCGTCCCAGATCGACGCGCGTCGGCCGCCCTCGAAGGCGGCGCCCTCGATCTGGTAGGCGGCGGTGGCCGCGCCGAACAGGAAGTCCTGCGGGAATGGCCGGGACAGCCGCGCGGGCTCGACGAGGAGCGGCTTGGTGATGTCGATGGTCATGTCAACCCTTCACGGCGCCGGCCATGATGCCGCTCACGAGCTGCTTACCGACGAAGACGAACAGAATGAGGAGGGGGATCGTCGCGAGCAGCACGCCCGCGAGGACGATCGAATAGTCGACGAAGTAGTTCGACTGCAGGAGCGAGAGCGCCACGGGGAGCGTCGGGTTCTGACGGTCGAGAACGATGAACGGCCAGAAGAAGTTGTTCCACGCCGAGACGAACGTGAACAGGCCGAGCATCGCCGCGGCGGGACGCGCCGCGGTCACGCCGATCGTCCAGAACGTGCGGAACGAGCTCGCCCCGTCGACCCGCGCGGCCTCGATCAGCTCGTCGGGCACGGCCTGCTGCAGGTACTGGGTCATCCAGAACACGCCGAACGCGCTCGTGAGCGCCGGCACGATGATCGCGCCGATCTGACCGGTCCAGCCGAGGTCGCTGAAGAGGATGTACAGCGGCACGACGCCGAGCTGCATCGGCACCGCCATCGTGGCGACCACGAAGACGAGGAGCCATTTCGACCCGCGGAAGCGGAGCTTCGCGAACGCCCAGCCGGCGAGCGTGGAGAAGAAGACGACGGACAGGGCGATCAGACCCGAGCTGTAGATCGAGTTCCACAGCGCCGGCCAGAAGTTCACGGCCGGGTTGTTGATCACGCTCGCGGCGTTCTCGAGGAAGTTGCCCCCGGGGAGCCACGACATGTTGGGGTCGCGGATCGTCGAGGAGTCCCCCGAGCCGATCAGGAACGACCAGTAGAAGGGGAAGAGCGCGGCGGCCAGGACGACGCCGAGCGAGCCGTAGACGAACCAGCCCGGCCGCGAGCCGCGGATGCGGCGCGCACGGCGGCGGCCCGCCCGCTTCTCCTCACGGGTGATCTGGTCGTCCTCGACGTGGAGCGGAACGCGGGTGACGGAGCTCATCGCTGTCCTGCCTTTCCGGCGGCGGGGGTCTCGGTCAGCGCACGACGCGCGGCGCGGGCGGCGGCCCGCTGCTGGCGCTTGCTGACGGCTCCTCGCGTGCCCTCGTCGCGGACGAGGCCGCGGGTGACGAAGAGGTTGATGATGCCGATCACGAGGATGATCAGGAACAGGATCCAGGCGAGGGCGGCGGCGCGGCCGAAGTTGAACTCGCCCCAGCCGATGTTGTAGAGCCACAGGGTGATCGTGAGCCACTGCGAGTCGGCGCCACCCGTGCCGTACTGGTCGTACATGCGGGGCTCGTCGAAGATCTGCAGCCCGCCGATCGTGGAGGTCACGATCACGAAGATCAGGGTCGGCCGCAGACTCGGCACGGTGATCGCGAAGAACTGGCGCAGCTTGCTCGCACCGTCGATCGCCGCGGCCTCGTAGTAGTCGCGCGGGATGGCCTGCATCGCGGCGAGGAGGATGAGGGTGTTGTACCCGGTCCAGCGGAAATTCACCATCGTGGCGATCGCGACGTGGCTCGCGAACGCGTCGGAGTGCCACGGCACCGGCGGAATGCCGAAGTTCGCGAGCGTCGTGTTCACGATGCCGTACTGGTCGCCGAACATGTTGCTGAAGATCAGGGCGACGGCGACGGGTGCCATCACGTACGGGACGAGCACGCCCATGCGCCAGAAGGTCTTGGCGCGGATGTTCTGGTCGAGCATCGCGGCGATGAAGACCGCGAGGATCATCTGCGGGACGGTCGAGAGCAGGAAGATGCTGAACGTGTTGCGCAGCGCGATCCAGAACTTCGGGTTGCTCAGCACGTAGGCGTACTGGTCGAAGCCGACGAACGTGCCGGAGTTGCGGATCAGGTCCCAGTCCATGAACGAGATCACGGCGGTGTAGGCGATCGGGAAGAGCCCGATGATCACGAACAGGATGAAGAACGGCGAGATGTAGAGGTACGGCGCGACCTTGACGTCCCAGTGGTTCAGGCGCTGGCCGAAGCCGACGCGCTTGGGCTGGCGGGGAGCCCGGCCGGGTTCCGGTGAACGCGGTGCCGCGGTCGCCGGCGGCGGCGTGCTGGTCGTGGTCACGACGGTCCTCGATTCGAAGCGCAGAGGTGGGGATGCGGATTCCGCGGGGGTGATGAGCGGATGCCGCGGGCTCGCCGTGCGGGAGCCCGCGGCATCCGTCATGTGTGTTCGCAGCGCAGCTGCAGGGGTGTTACTTCAGGGCGTCGACTTCAGCGACCCACTGGTCCCACGAAGCGGCGGCGTCCTGCGTGCCGTCCTCGACGCGGGTGAGCGCCTTCTGCATCGCGTCGTTGATCTGGAAGTAGAACTCGCCCTTGAACGGGGTGACATCCACGGCCTTCGCGCGGTCGGACAGGATCTGGCCGACGGGTGCGTTGTTGAAGTACTCGTTCGTCGCCTCGAGAAGCGTCGGGTCGCTCAGCGCCTCGTTCTGGCTCGGGAACGTGCCCGCGACCGTGAACGCCTTGATCTGCTGCTCGGGAGCGGTCAGCCAGTCGGCGAGCTTCTGCGCCGCCTCGACGTTCGCGCCGTTGGCGGGGACGGTCAGGTACGAGCCGCCCCAGTTGCCGCCGCCGTTGGGGAAGACGTTCGCGATGTCCCAGCCGGTGACGTCGGGCGCGGTGCCCGAGATCACGCCGAGCATCCAGCCGGGGCAGAGCATCGTCGCGAAGGCGCCGTTGCTGAGTCCCGCGAACCAGTCGTCGGACCACTGGCCGAGGTGGGCGGACTCGGTGGCGCTCGCCTCGAGCACCTGGTCGTAGATGTCCTTGACCTCGGGGTTGGTCGTGGCGATGATCTCACCGGACTCGGGGTCTTCGTACGCCGCCTCGACCTGGTTGATCATACCCTGGTAGGTGCCGCCGGCGGAGTCGAAGAACGCCTTGCCGGTCGCGGTCGTGTACTGCTGGCCGACCTCGAAGTACTTCGCCCAGTCGCCCTCGAACAGCGCGGCGACCTCTTCGCGATCCGTCGGCAGGCCCGCCGCGGCGAACAGGTCGGAGCGGTAGCAGATGCCCTCGGGACCGATGTCGGTGCCGTAGCCGATGAGGTTGCCGTCGGGGTCGGTCGCGGCCTCGACCTTCCAGTCGAGCCAGCGGTCGGTCAGGTCGGCGGGGACCGGCGCGAGCAGGTCGGAGTACTTCATGACCTCGGGGAGCCAGTCGACCTCGATCGCCTCGATGTCGGCCAGGCCGGTCTTGCCGAGCTTCTGGAAGTAGTTGGCGCGCGCGTCGTTGGACGTGGCGGCCTTGTTGTGGACGATCTTCACGTTCGGGTTCTCGTCCATGTACTCCTGGAAGAGCTCGTCCGTGTAGCCGAAGTCGTTGAACGTGGCGACGGTGAGTTCGATCTCCCCGTTGGGGTCGCTCGAGGACGAGCCACCACTGCTGCCGGCGCAGCCGGCGAGGACGATGGCGGATGCTGAGAACGCGGCCACGGCCACGGCGCCTCTGCGGAAGGCACGTGAGTTCACTGTCACTCCTTTGTGTTGTCAGGGTGTTGCGATGAGGTGGTGCTGTGGGCGTGCGAGCCGGGTGCTCGGGACCCTCGATTCCGTGGGAGCGTTCCCACCGGATGCGAGCCACGCTATGGGATCGCTCCCACGAAGTCAAGGGAGCGGTCCCACGGCTTTCGTCACGGTTCGATCACGGCCCGCGACGGAGGCGTGCGGCGTCCGGCCGTAGACTGGGCGGACAGTCCCGCCCGCGACATCCGGAGCCCTCATGCCCACCATCGTCGTCGACGTCATGCCCAAAGCCGAACTCCTCGACCCCCAGGGCAAGGCCGTGTCGGGCGCGCTCTCCCGCCTCGGGGTGTCGGAGTTCAGCTCCGTCCGCATCGGCAAGCGCTTCGAGCTCACCGTCGAGGGTGAGGTCGGCGAGGACGTCTTGGCCAAGGCCCGCGAGATCGCGGACGACATCCTCTCGAACTCCGTGATCGAAGACGTGGTGGGCATCGAGGTCGTGGAGTGACCACCCGCATCGGGGTCATCACGTTCCCCGGATCGCTGGACGACCGCGACGCCCACCGCGCGATCCGGCTCGCGGGCGGCGAGCCCGTCGCCCTGTGGCACGGCTCGCACGACCTGGACGGCGTCGACGCCCTGGTGCTGCCCGGCGGCTTCAGCTACGGCGACTACCTCCGCGCCGGCGCGATCGCCGCGCTCGCGCCGATCATGGCCGAGGTCAAGGACGCCGCGGCGTCCGGCATGCCGATCCTCGGCATCTGCAACGGCTTCCAGATGCTGGTCGAGGCGCAGCTGCTGCCGGGCGGGCTGATCCGCAACGCCCACCAGCAGTTCGTCCGCCGCGACCAGCGACTGCGCGTGGAGAACTCCGACACCGCGTGGACGCACGAGTTCCGCACCGGGCAGGAGATCGTCATCCCGCTCAAGAACGCGGACGGCGGATACATCGCGTCCGAGTCGGAGCTGGACCGCCTGGAGGGCGAGGGGCTCGTCGCCTTCCGCTACCTCGGGGTGAACCCGAACGGGTCGCTGCGCGACATCGCCGGCCTCACGAACGAGCACGGCAACGTCGTCGGCCTCATGCCGCACCCCGAGCACGCGGTCGAGGAGGGCTTCGGCCCGAACACCCCCGCCGCGATGCGCTCGGGCCTGGACGGCCTGCCGTTCTTCACGGCCGCGATCGCGGCCGTGGTCGGCGCCGCCGCCTGACCCTCGGCATCCGCTCTCCGCCGTCCCTACGCCCGGCGAAACTGCACCGGGACGCCGAGACCGAGGGGAATCCCCTACGTCTCGGCGCGCAGATGCAGTCTCGCTGCTAGGAGGGGCGGGACGGGGACTGCTCGATCAGCTGCAGGATGCGGGCGGCGACGCTCACGGCGATCGACGCGGGGGCCTTGCCTTCCACCTCCGGGATGCCGATCGGCGTGCTCACGCGCTCGAGATCGGCATCCGCATGCCCGAGCTCGCCCAGCTTCACCCGGAACCGCGCCCACTTCGAACGCGACCCGATGAGCCCGATCGAGCCGAGGTCGCCGCGGCGCAGCGCCTGGTCGGTGATCGCGAGGTCCTCGCCGTGGTCGTGCGTCATGATCAGGACGTGGGCGCCGGCGGGAAGGTGCCCGAGCGCCGCCTCCGGCACCGGGGCGTGACGCACGCTGACCGTCGCGACCGCATCGGCGAAGACCCCGCTAGAGCCCGGATCCCCGACGCGATCCGGATGCAGCATCTCGGGCCGCGCATCGATCAGGTGCAGCTCCATCCGCTGCCGGGCGAGGATGCGGGCGAGCTCCAGTCCGACATGCCCCACCCCGAAGATCGCCACTGTCGGGACCACCGGGACCGGTTCGAGCAGCATCGTCACTTCGCCTCCGCAGCATTGGATGCCGTAATCCGTCGCCGCCTTGTCGCTGAGCGCGAGGGTGAGCAGCTGCGGCTCGTCATCTCCGGCGGCGAGCATCTCGCGGGCGCGCTCCACCGCGGTCGCTTCGAGATTCCCTCCGCCCACCGAGCCGAACAGCCCCCCGGGAGAGACGACGAGCTTCGCGCCGCCGTTGCGCGGCGCGTGTCCGCGCACCGCCGCGAGCGTGACGAGCACCGCGGGGCTGCGCGCATCGCGCAGCCGTCGGAGCTCGTCGACCCAGTCCACACCGACCTCAGCGCGCGGCTTCGATCGCCCAGAAGACCGCTTCCGGGGTCGCCGGGGAAGCGAGCTCGACGGTGCGACCCCCCGGCCCGAACGCCGCCACAGCCTCCCGCAGCGCTTCGCGCGCGCTGAAGGCGAGCATGAGCGGCGGCTCGCCGACCGCCTTCGAGCCGTACACGGCGCCGTCCTCCCGCGCATCGGCGTAGAAGTGCACGGAGAACTCCTCGGGCATCTCCGAGAAGCTCGGCAGCTTGTACGTGCTCGCCGAGGTCGTCAGCAGGCGCCCCCGACCGGGACCGTCGGTCTCGTCCCAGCGGAGCTCCTCGAGCGTGAGCCACCCGAGGCCCTGCACGAAGCCTCCCTCGACCTGCCCGAGGTCGATCTGCGGCGAGAGCGAGTCGCCGACGTCGTGCACGATGTCCACGCGCCGGATCCGGTACTCGCCGGTGAAGCCGTCCACCTCGACCTCGGTGGCGGCGGCACCGTAGGAGAAGTACTTGAACGGCGAGCCCTGCATGCGCTCGATGTCCCAGTGGAGGCCCTCGGTGCGGTAGTAGCCCGCCTGAGAGAGCTGGACGCGGGCGAAGTACGAGGCCGATACGACCTCCGTGAAGGGCACGGAACGACCACCGGCCGAGACCGTGCCGCCGGCGAAGACGACGTCCGCGGCATCCGCCTCGAGAAGCCCGGCGGCGACCGGCCGCATCCGCTCGCGGATCTGGTCGCACGCGTTCTTCACGGCCGCGCCGTTCAGATCGGCGCCGGAGGAGGCCGCAGTCGCCGACGTGTTCGGCACCTTGTCGGTCCTCGTCGGGGCGAGCCGGACCACGCTCAGCGGCACGCCGAGCGCGGTCGCGGCGACCTGCAGCATCTTGGTGTGCAGTCCCTGACCCATCTCGGTCCCGCCGTGGTTCACGAGCACCGAACCGTCCTTGTACACGTGCACGAGAGCGCCGGCCTGGTTGTACGCGGGGAAGTTGAACGAGATCCCGAACTTGATCGGGGTCATCGCGAGGGCGCGCTTGGTGTCCTCGTGGGCGGCGTTGAACTGCGCGATCCCGGCCTGCCGCCGGTCGACGTCCGCCTCGGCGCGGAGCCGGTCCCAGATCGCGGGCATACGCTCGGCATCCTTCACGACCTGCCCGTAGGGCGTCGCCTGGCCGGGCCGGTAGAAGTTCATGCGCCGCAGCTCTGCGGGGTCGATCCCCAGCGCGGGGGCAGCGCGGCCGAGGATGTCCTCGATCAGGAAGACGCCCTGGGGGCCGCCGAACCCGCGGAACGCCGTGTTGGAGGTCTTGTGGGTCTGCGCGACCCGCCCGGTCGCGCGCACGTTCGGGATCCAGTACGCGTTGTCGAGGTGGCAGAGCGCCCGGCTCATGACGGGTTCGGAGAGGTCGAGGCACCAGCCGCCGTCGGAGGTCAGCGTCGCATCGAGGGCGAGGAGCGTGCCGTCCGGCTCGAAGCCGGCGCGCCACGAGATGTGGAACGGATGCCGCTTCCCGGTCATCGTGAGGTCCTGGGTCCGGGTGAGCCGCAGTCTGACGGGTCGACCGGTCAGCATCGCGCCGAGGGCGGCGATCGCGGCGAGCCCGTGCGGCTGCATCTCCTTGCCGCCGAACGCGCCGCCCATCCGCAGCTGCTGCACCGTGACCCGGTTCGAGGGCACGTGCAGGACGTGCGCGACGATCTCCTGCGTCTCGCTCGGGTGCTGCGTGGACGACTCGACGAAGACCTGGCCCTCGGAGTCGATGTGCGCGAGGGACGCGTGGGTCTCGAGGTAGAAGTGCTCCTGGCCGCCGAACTCGGTGACGCCCTCGAACACCACCGGCGCCGCGGCGAGCGCGCCTTCGGCGTCGCCGCGGGCGACCGTTCGTGCGGCGCCCTGGTACGAGCCCGCCGCGATCGCCTCGGTGATCGTCACGATCGAGGGCAGCGGCGCGTAGTCGACCGTGACCGCCGCCGCACCGAGGCGCGCGGCCTCGGGCGTCTCGCCGAGCACCCACGCGAGCGCGTGACCGTGGTACATCGCCTCGGACGGGAAGAGCGGCTCATCCTGTTTCACGCCGGCGTCGTTCACGCCCGGCACGTCCTCGGCCGTCAGCACCCGGACGACTCCGGGCACGCTGTACGCGCCGAGCACGTCGAGCGTCACGTGCGCGTGGGTGTGCGTGGACTGCACCGGCCACGCCGTGAGCACTCCGGCACGCAGCGCGGCGAGGTCATCGGTGTAGACCGCGCGGCCCGTGACGTGCAGGCGCGCGCTCTCGTGAGCCGTCGGGCGGCCCACGACCGGGTCGATAGGGCGCGCGGCGAGGTCGCTCATGCGACGGCCTCCGCGTGCGGGCGGCGGGCGTAGAGCTTGCGCAGCGCGTTGCCGAGCATGAGCGCCCGATACTCGCCGCTCGCACGGTGGTCCGAGAGGGGGGTGCCCTCGGCACCGAGCACGGCGGCGGCGTCGCGGATCGTCGGGATGCTCCACTCCCGGCCGACGAGCGCCTGCTCGGTCGCGCGCGCGCGGATCGGCGTCGCCGCGACACCCCCCAGACCGATGCGGGCGTCGGTGACGACGCCGCGACGGATGCCGAGGGCGAACGCGACCGCGACGCTCGAGATGTCGTCGAACCGGCGCTTGCTGATCTTGTGGAACGCGGTGACCCGCGCGAGGGGCAGCGGCACGCGGACCGCGCGGATGAGTTCGTCGGGGCGGCGGACGCTCTTCCGATAGCCGGTGAAGTAGTCCTCGAGGGCGATCACCCGCTCTCCGTCGGCGCAGGCGAGCACGACGCGCGCGCCGAGCGCGAGCAGCGCCGGACTCGCGTCGCCGATCGGCGACCCGGTGCCGAGGTTGCCGCCGATCGTGGCGCGGTTGCGGATGAGCGGCGAGGCGAACTGCGGGGCGAGCTGGTCCAGGAGCGGGACGCGCCCGGCGAGCGCACGCTGCACCTCCGCGATCGTGAGGGCTGCGCCGATCTCGATCTCCTCGTCCGTCTCGGCGAGCGTGCGCAGCTCGGGCAGCCGGTCGATCGCGATCGCGAGATCGGCCCGGGCCGCGCGCAGGTTCACCTCGACACCCCAGTCGGTGGCGCCGGCCACGATCTGCGCGGTCGGCTCGACGCGGAGCAGGTGGAGCGCGTCGGACAGCTCAGCGGGACGCACGAACCTCCGGCCGTCGACCGTGGTGTCGGTGACGAACGCCTCGGGCGCAGGGAACCGCCGCCGCGCCGCGAGCGGGTCGTCGGGGTCCGGTATCCCGAGGGCGTATGCCGCGTCGCGGATCGGCCGATAGCCGGTGCAGCGGCACAGATTGCCGCTGAGCGCATGCAGATCGAAGCCGTTCGGTCCATGGTGGGCGTGGGGGTCGTCGATCGCCTCCGGCTCGTCGGGGCGATCGGCGGCGGCATCCGCGGGGCGACGATCGGCGCGGTAGAACTCGCCCGCCATGCTGCACGCGAAGCCGGGCGTGCAATACCCGCACTGCGACCCACCGGCCGCGGCGAGGCTCTCCTGCACGGGATGCAGGTCCTCGGGCGCGCCCAGCCCTTCGGCCGTGACCACCTCTTGGCCGACGAGGGCGTAGGCGGGGACCAGGCACGAGTTCACCGCGGTCCACGCGGTGCCGCCGTCTGGGTCGGGCATCGCCACGAGCACCGCGCACGCACCGCACTCACCCTCCGCGCAGCCCTCCTTGCTGCCCGGCAGCCCGGTCGACCGCAGCCACTCGAGCGCGTTGGTGTGCACCGGCACGCCGCGCAGCGAGCGCTCGGTGCCGTTGACGGTCAGGGCGGACTCGGCCGGATCTTGCTCCACGTCGCGATTGTACGTGCGGCATGTTTCGGCGGGTCGCACCCCGAGGCGGTTCGATCGGTGGCTCACGTAGCGTGGAGGCATGAGCGCGAACATCGTGGTGTCCGTCCCGACCGAGGAGCTCGCCGAAGCTCTCCGACCCTCCCCGGACGGAGTCGAGATCACCGTCTGGGACATGAAGGATGCGTCACCGCGGGAGACGATCGACCTCGTCGTCCCGCCCTACATGTCGATGAAGAAGATCATGCCGCGCCTGGCCGGGGTGCGGACTCGCCTCGTGCAGAGCCAGTCGATCGGGTACGAGGGAATCGAAGACGAGCTGCCGCCCGGGCACGTCTTCGCGAACGCCGCGTCGGTCCACGAGGCCTCCACGGCCGAATTGGCGGTCGGCCTCGCGATCGCCGCGCAGCGGCACCTCCCCGAATTCTTCCTCGCGCAGCAAGAGCGCCGGTGGGGCTCGCGTTTCTCCGAGAGCCTCGCCGACCGACGGGTGCTGCTGATCGGGTACGGCGGCGTCGGCAAGGCCGTGGCCGCGCGGCTCGCTCCCTTCGAGGTCGAGCTCACGGTGCTCGCGTCGCGAGCCCGGTTCGAGGACGGGATGCCGGTGCACGGCGTCGAGCGCCTGCACGAGCTCCTCCCCGAGGCCGAGATCGTGATCCTCACTCTGCCGGGAGGCGATGCGACCCGGCACATCCTCGACGCCGAGGCCCTCGCGGCACTGCCGGACGGCGCCCTCGTGATCAACGTCGGACGCGGTCCGCTCATCGACACGGATGCCCTCGTCGCCGAGCTCGAGCGCGGGCGCCTGCGCGCGGCGCTCGATGTCACCGATCCCGAGCCGCTGCCGGCCGACCATCCGCTGTGGACGGCACCCGGCGCGCTGATCGTGCCGCACGTGGGCGGGGCCTCCAGCGCCATGACACCGCGGACCGTGAAGCTCATCCGGCAGCAGATCGAGCGGATGCTGGCCGGCGAGCCCCCGCTGAACGTCGTGTACGAGAGCTGAGGCGGCATCGGATAACGTCGCGGCATGAGCCCGCACCTGGACATCGACGGCCTGTCGGCCGAGGACGTGCCGCACCTCGAGCACGCGATCCGCCTCGCTTTCGCCGCGCGTGAGCGCGGTGACCACCCGTTCGGCGCCGTCCTCGTGACACCGGACGGCACGGTCGTCGAGGGGCTGAACTCCGTCGAGACCGACCGCGACCCGACCGGGCACGCCGAGACCAATCTCGTCCGGAACGCCTCGCGCGCCCTGGCCCCGGAGGTCGTCGCCGCCTCGACGCTGTACACGAGCACCGAGCCGTGCGCGATGTGCTCGGGCGCGATCTACTGGGCCGTGATCCCGCGGGTGGTCTACGCGCTCGGATCGGACGAACTCGACCGGATCGTGCACGAGAACGACGGCGAGCAGGAGCTCGCGCTGCCCAGCCGCGACGTGTTCTCGCGCGGCGGTCGGGCCACCGAAGTCGTGGGTCCGGTACCGCTGCCGGGAGCCGCCGAGGTGCACGCCGACTTCTGGGAGC
>JASBUD010000236.1 GCA_030148105.1 Microbacterium sp.
AACGTCCCGGCGCTGTCCGAGAAGGACGAGGCGGATCTCCGCTGGGGCCTGCGCATCGGCGCCGACCTGATCGCCCTGTCGTTCGTGCGCAGCGCGAAGGACGTCCAGCGCGTGCACGTCATCATGGCCGAAGAGGGCCGCCACGTCCCGGTGATCGCGAAGATCGAGAAGCCGCAGGCCGTGGAGAACCTCGAAGAGATCATCGACGCGTTCGACGGCATCATGGTCGCCCGCGGCGACCTCGGCGTCGAGCTGCCGTTGGAGGCCGTGCCGATCGTGCAGAAGCGCGCGGTCGAGCTCTGCCGCCGCATGGCCAAGCCCGTGATCGTCGCGACGCAGATGCTCGAGTCGATGATCGAGAATCCCGTCCCCACGCGCGCCGAGACGAGTGACGTCGCCAACGCGGTGCTCGACGGCGCGGACGCGGTCATGCTGTCCGGCGAGACGAGCGTCGGCAAGTACCCCGTCGTTGTCGTGGAGACCATGGCCCGCATCATCGCCTCCACCGAGGACCACGGCCTCGAGCGCATCGCTCCGCTGACCACGAAGCCCCGCACGCAGGGTGGCGCGATCACGCTGGCTGCCATGGAGGTCGCGGACTTCGTCGAGGCGAAGTATCTTTGCATCTTCACGGAGTCCGGCGACACCGCCCGCCGCATGTCGCGTCTGCGTCCGCGGATCCCCATGATCGGCTTCGCGACGGAGCCGGCGATCCGTCGCCGGATGGCCCTCACGTGGGGCGTGCAGTCCGCGCTCGTGGAGCACGTCGCGCACACCGACCGGATGTTCATCCAGGTCGATGACTTCTTCCTCAGCAACGACCTGGCCAAAGTCGGCGACAAGGTCGTGGTGATCTCCGGTTCCCCTCCCGGAATCGTGGGCTCCACGAACGACATCCGCATCCACAAGATCGGCGACGCCGTGCACGGCAAGGCCCCGATCTACCAGTCCAAGGACTGACGCTCCGCGGTATCGCACGAATGGTCGCGCTCGCTATGCTGAGCGCGACCATTCGCGTCTGACGGGGGATTTCACATGATCGGCTTCGGCGATCTCTTCTGGTTCCTGCTGTGGATCTTCTACTTCACGGCCTACATCTTCATGGTGTTCCTGATCATCATGGATCTGTTCCGCGATCACGCGTTGAACGGGTGGGCGAAGGCCGCGTGGATCATCGCGCTCATCTTCCTGCCCTTCCTCACCGCCCTCGTCTACGTCATCGCGCGAGGGCGCGGCATGGCCGAGCGCAATGCGGCGGCCCGTGGCGGCGGCGTGCCCGAAACGGACGACTATCGGCCGTCTGCGTCCGCGACGCCCGCGGCGGACATCGCTCAGGCGAAGGCGCTGCTGGATGCCGGCACGATCAGCCAGGGCGAGTACGAAGCGCTCAAGAGCAAGGCTCTCGGGAACCAGTACTTCGGCGCCTGACCCGTCCCAGAGACGGGTCGAGGGCCGACCCCGGGCGGGATCGGCCCTCTTTCGCGTACCGGTGGTGGGACTCGAACCCACATGCCCTTTCGGACAAAGCATTTTGAGTGCTCCGCGTCTGCCATTCCGCCACACCGGCCCGGAGACTTCCGCGATTGACCATACCGTAGGATTCATTTGTGACAGAGCAAGAGCAGTCCAGCGCAAGCACGGCCCCCACGCCGCGACGAGTCGTCGTCGCGGAGGACGAGTCGCTCATCCGTCTCGACATCGTCGAGATCCTCCGGGACAACGGATTCGACGTCGTCGGCGAGGCCGGCGATGGCGAGACCGCGGTCCAGCTGGCCACGGAGCTGCGACCCGACCTGGTCATCATGGACGTGAAGATGCCGCAGCTGGACGGCATCTCCGCCGCCGAGAAGCTCAGCAAGAACCACATCGCCCCCGTCGTCCTGCTCACCGCCTTCAGCCAGAAGGAGCTCGTCGAGCGGGCGAGCGAGGCCGGTGCGCTCGCGTACGTCGTGAAGCCGTTCACCCCCAACGACCTGCTGCCGGCGATCGAGATCGCCCTCGCGCGCTACGAGCAGATCATCACGCTCGAGGCCGAGGTCGCCGACATGGTCGAACGCTTCGAGACCCGCAAGCTCGTGGACCGCGCGAAGGGCCTCCTCAACGAGAAGATGGGGCTCAGCGAGCCCGAGGCCTTCCGCTGGATCCAGAAGGCCTCCATGGACCGCCGGCTGACGATGCAGGACGTCGCAAAGGCGATCATCGAGCAGCTCGCCCCCAAGAAGGCGTAGCGACCTCCACCGCGGCTCAGTCCCGCGGCAGGTCCTTGATCATGTTCGTGATCCGGATCGTCGACAGGCGCCTGCCCTGCTCGTCGGAGACCGCGATCTCGTGCACGGTCATGCTGCGGCCCAGATGAACGGGCGTGCACACGCCCGTCACGACTCCCGAGGTCGCCGAGCGCGTGTGCGTGGCGTTGATGTCGATGCCCACGGCGAGGCGCCCTGGTCCCGCGTGGAGGTTCGCCGCCATCGACCCGAGCGACTCGCCGAGCACGACGTACGCGCCGCCGTGCATCAGCCCGACCGGCTGGGTGTTGCCTTCGACGGGCATCGTGGCGACGGCACGGTCGACGGAGAACTCCACGAACTCCATGCCCATCTTCTCGGCGAGGGCGCCCATTCCGCGGCGTGCGGCCCAGACCAGGCCGTTCTCGTCGGTGGGGGCGGTGTCGGTCATCGTCAGCCTTCGTCGTCGGGAGCGGCGTCCGGACCCCTCACTAAACTTGCAGGGTGACGGACTCCGCAAAGCCTACCCTTCTCGTCGTGGACGGCCATTCGCTGGCATACCGGGCATTCTTCGCCCTCCCGGTCGAGAATTTCTCGACGAAGGACGGGCAGCACACGAACGGCATCTACGGGTTCCTGTCGATGCTGATCAACCTGATCAAGGCCGAGAAGCCGACGCACCTCGCCGTCGCGTTCGACACGTCCCGGCAGTCGTTCCGTACCCGCGAGTACACCGAGTACAAAGCCAACCGGTCCGAGTCGCCGAGTGAGTTCAAGGGTCAGATCCCGCTGCTTCAGGAGTGCCTGGCGGCGATGAGCATCACCGTGCTCGCCAAAGAGGACTTCGAGGCCGACGACATCCTCGCGACCCTCGCGACCCAGGGCGCCGAGCAGGGCTACGACGTGCTCGTCTGCTCCGGCGACCGCGACACGATCCAGCTCGTGAACGACGACATCACGCTGCTCTACCCGAACGTGCAGGGGGTGTCCCAGCTCAAGCGTTACGACACCGCGGCGGTGATCGAGCGCTACGGTGTGCGCCCCGAGCAGTACCCGGACATCGCGGCGCTCGTCGGCGAGACCAGCGACAACCTGCCCGGCGTGCCGAAGGTGGGCGAGAAGACGGCGGTGAAGTGGATCACGCAGTACGGCTCGCTCGATGACCTTCTCGCGAACGCCGACAAGGTCACCGGCGTGGTCGGCAACAATCTCCGCGAGCACATCGACGCCGTCCGCCGCAACCGGACACTGAACCGGCTGCTGCGCGACGTCGAGCTGCCCGTCACGATCTCCGACCTCGAGGTGCAGCCGATGGACGCACAGGGCGTCCGCGACATCTTCGCGCGGCTCGAGTTCAAGACGCTCATTCCGCGCGTCGCCGAACTCGCCGGCATCGAGCAGCAGATGGCCTCGCTGTCCGCGGCCGCCGCGGTCGCCGCTCCCGTGCCGCTCGAGCCGTCACCGGGCGATCTGGCGACGTGGCTCGCAGCGGCGACCGGCGAGGTGGGCGTCACCGTTCTCGTCGAGGGCGCGCTGCCGGCCCGCGTCGGTTTCGCCGTGCGCGGCGGGAAGGGCGCGGATGCCGTCGCCGAAGCGACCTGGAGCACCGAGGTGGCGGCATCCATCGGTCCGTGGCTCGCCTCGGACGCGCCGAAGGTCTTCAGCGACGCGAAGCCGCAGCTGAAAGCTCTGCGCCGTGCCGGATTCGCGCTCGGCGGGCTCGTCTTCGACACGATCGTGGCCGGGTGGCTGCTGCGGCCCAGCTTCCCCGACAAGACGCTCGCGCACCTCGTGGACCTGTGCCTCGATGAGAAGCTCCCCGAGGCCGACCCGACCCAGCTCGTCCCCGAGACCGAGGGTGCCACACCGGGACAGCTCTCCTGGTACACGATGCGGGTCGCGGAGGCGCTGCGCGGCGAGCTCGCCGAGAGCGTTGCCGCCGTGCTCACCGACATCGAACTGCCGACGCTGCGGACGCTCGCCGACATGGAGCTCGCCGGCGTCTCGGTCTCGCACGCCAAGCTGTCGGAGTTCTCCGCAGAGCTCGGCAGCCGCGCGGATGCGATCGCGCAGGACGCGTACGCGGCAATCGGACGCGAAGTGAATCTGGGGTCGCCGAAGCAGCTGCAGGAGGTCCTGTTCGATCAGCTCGACCTGCCGAAGACGCGCAAGACGAAGACGGGGTACTCGACGGATGCCGCGGTCCTGGCCGATCTGCAGGACTCGCACCCGCACCCTTTCCTCGACTTGCTGCTGCAGCACCGCGAGGCGACGAAGCTGCGGCAGATCATCGAGTCGCTCGACACCGCGATCGCTCCCGACGGGCGAATCCGCACGACGTACGTGCAGACCGGAAGCCAGACCGGCCGCCTGTCCAGCACCGACCCGAATCTGCAGAACATCCCCGTCCGCACCGACGAGAGCCGTCGTATCCGCGCCGCATTCGAAGTCGGCGAGGGCTATGAGGCGCTGCTGACCGCGGACTACTCGCAGATCGAGATGCGCATCATGGCGCATCTGTCCGAGGACCCGGGACTGATCGAGGCGTTCAACTCGGGCGAGGACCTGCACCGCTTCGTCGGCGCGCGGGTGTTCGGGGTCGAGCCGGCCGACGTCACCGCGCCGATGCGGACGAAGGTTAAGGCGATGTCGTACGGCCTGGTCTACGGCCTGTCCGCGTTCGGCCTGTCCAAGCAGCTACGCATCGAGCAGTCCGAGGCGAAGCAGCTCATGATGGAGTACTTCCACCGGTTCGGGGCGGTCCGCGACTATCTGCGGTCTTCGGTGGAGCAGGCCCGGATCGACGGCTATACCGAGACGATCTTCGGAAGGCGGCGCCCGTTCCCGGACCTCGCGAGCCCGAACCGCGTGCTGCGGGAGAACGCCGAGCGGGCGGCTCTGAACGCACCCATCCAGGGCAGCGCCGCCGACATCATGAAGATCGCGCTGTTCCACATCCACGACGACTTCGCCGCCGCGCAGCTGCGCTCCCGGGTGCTCATGCAGATCCACGACGAACTCGTCGTCGAGGTGGCCGCGGGGGAGTGGGATGCCGCGGAGCAGATCGTCCGCACGCGGATGGGTGATGCCGCCGACCTGGCTGTGCCGCTGGACGTGCAGATCGGGCGGGGCCGCGACTGGAACGAAGCCGCGCACTGACGGTGTTGGCGGCGCCGGAGTCGTTGCCTAGGCTCGATGCATGACAGATTCCACACGTACGCCCACGCAGATCGACACGATCGCTGACGCGTGGGTCGACACGCTCGCTGAGCAGCTTCCGACGCTTGCGACGTACATCGGCCGGTTCGAGTACAACGACCGCTACGGCGACTACTCGCCGGAGGGCACCGAGCGACTGATCGAGGCCGGGCGGCGCACCCTCGCCGACCTCGAGGCCGCGACGCCGGTCGATGCGATCGACGAGGTCACGAAAGAGGACCTCAGCCGCGAGATCCGGCTCGAGATCGATCTGCACGACGCGAAGTGGCACCTGCGCGACCTCAACGTGATCGCGTCGCCGTCGCAGGACATCCGGTCTGTGCTGGACCTCATGCCCACCGACACCGCGGAGGACTGGGCCGTCATCTCGACCCGCCTCGGCGCGATCCCCACCGCCCTGGAAGGCTACGTGCAGACTCTCCGGCAGGGGATCGCCGAGGGTGTCGTCCCCGCGCGTCGGCAGGTGCGCGAAGTCGTGACCCAGATCGCGCGCTACACGAGCGATCAGGGTTTCTTCGCGACGTTCGCCGGCGACGCCGCCCCCGCGGACGGCCAGCTGCCGGCATCCCTCGCCCGCGAACTCGCCGACAACGCCAACGCCGCCCGCGTCGCGTACGACGAGCTCGCCGCGTTCCTGGGCACCGAACTCGCACCGGCCGCCGGTGAGCAGGACGCGGTCGGCCGCGAGCTCTACGCGCTGCAGTCCCGGCGCTTCCTCGGGGCGAGCATCGACCTCGACGAGACGTACGACTGGGGCGTGGAGGAGCTCGCGCGCATGGTCGCCGAGCAGGAGTCGATCGCGGACCAGATCAAGGCCGGCGCGAGCGTGGAGGAGGCGATCGCGTTCCTCGAGGAGGACGCGTCGCACAAGCTGCACGGCACCGACGCCCTGCAGCGGTGGATGCAGGAGACGAGCGACCGGGCGATCGCCGAGCTCGGCCGCACGCACTTCGACATCCCCGAACCGATCCGCCGGCTCGAGTGCATGATCGCGCCCACGAAGGAGGGTGGCATCTACTACACCGGCCCGACGGATGACTTCTCGCGTCCGGGCCGTATGTGGTGGTCCGTTCCCGAGGGCGTCGAGGACTTCGACACGTGGCGCGAGCTCACCACGGTCTATCACGAAGGCGTGCCCGGGCATCACCTGCAGATCGCGCAGGCGGTCTACAACCGCGCCGAGCTGAATTCGTGGCGGCGCCTCCTGGCCGGCACGTCCGGCCACGCGGAAGGGTGGGCGCTGTACGCCGAGCGCCTCATGGAGCAGCTCGGCTACCTCGAAGAGCCTGCCGACCGCCTCGGGATGCTCGACGGTCAGCGCATGCGCGCCGCGCGCGTCGTTCTGGACATCGGCGTGCACCTCCAGAAGCCCCGGCTCGACGGCGAGGGGACGTGGGACGCCGACTACGCGCTGGCGTTCATGCGCCGGAACGTGAACATGTCCGACGAGTTCGTGCAGTTCGAGGTGAACCGCTACCTCGGCTGGCCGGGACAGGCGCCGTCGTACAAAGTCGGACAGCGCATCTGGGAGCAGATCCGCGACGACGCGAAAGCGGCGGAGGGCGACGCGTTCGACATCAAGCGCTTCCACAAGCGTGCGCTGGACCTGGGCGGCGTCGGTTTGGACACGCTGCGCTCCGCACTCACCGCGTGACGGAATAGGTCGGGGCCGAGCGGAGTTTGCATTCACATGAATGAGATCCAGCTCGGCCTCGACACTTTCGGCGACGTCACGAAGGATGCCGCCGGTGCGCGTCTCTCGGACGCGCAGACGATCCGCAACGTCGTGGACCAGGCGGTGCTGGCCGATGAGGTCGGACTGGCCTTCTTCGGCGTGGGGGAGCACCACCGCCCCGAGTTCGCGATCTCGAGCCCGGAGATCGTGCTGGCGGCCGCGGCCGCGCGGACGCGCGACATCCACCTCGGGACCGCCGTCACCGTGCTGTCGTCGGATGATCCGGTTCGCGTCTACGAGCGCTTCGCCACCCTGGACGCGGTCTCCAACGGTCGCGCCGAGGTGATCCTCGGACGCGGCTCGTTCATCGAGTCCTTCCCTCTGTTCGGCTACGACCTGCGCGACTACGAGACCCTCTTCGAAGAGAAGCTCGACCTGTTCTCGCAGCTCATGACCGAGAAGCCGGTGACGTGGCAGGGCACGAAGCGCGCCGCGCTGGATGCCGCCGACGTGTACCCGAAGACTGAGAACGGGCTGACCGCCTGGGTCGGGGTGGGCGGGTCGCCGGAGTCCGTCGTCAGGGCGGCCCGGTACGGCTACGGCCTCATGCTTGCGATCATCGGCGGACCGGCGCACCGGTTCCGCCCGTTCGTGGACCTCTACCACCGTTCGCTCGACTCGTTCGGGATCGGTGCGCGGCCCGTCGGCATCCACTCGCCCGGTCACATCGCCGAGACGGACCAGCAGGCATGGGACGAGGCCTACGAGGGCTTCGAGGCGATGAACAACACGATCGGACGCGAGCGCGGCTGGCCGCCGTACAGCCGCGGCCGCTTCCAGCACGACGTCGGACCCGAGGGTGCGCTCTACGTCGGCTCGCCGGAGACCGTCGCACGCAAGATCGCCACGACGGTGAAGACGCTCGGGAGCACGCGCTTCGACATGAAGTTCTCCACGGGGACGCTGTCGCACGACAAGCTCATGCGCTCGGTCGAGCTGTACGGCGCGCAGGTGCAACCGCTGGTGCGTGACATCCTGTCTTCATGACGGATGCTGCGCCGCAGGCGCTCGACGCGTCTGCGGTGTCGGAGCGCCTGGACCGGCTGCCGTTCACGCGGCGCCACCTCAAAGTCCTGACCGGCTCCGGGCTCGGCTGGGCGCTCGATGCGATGGATGTCGGCCTGATCTCCTTCATCATCGCCGCTCTCGCGGTGCAGTGGCAGCTCGAGCCCGGTCAGACGGCATGGATCGCCTCGATCGGGTTCATCGGCATGGCGATCGGCGCCACGTTAGGCGGGCTCCTGGCGGACCGCTATGGCCGACGGCAGATCTTCGCGGTGACGCTGCTGATCTACGGCGCCGCAACGGGAGCCAGCGCGCTCGTCGGCGGACTCGCGGCGCTCCTCGTGCTTCGATTCCTCGTCGGCCTGGGTCTCGGGGCCGAGCTTCCGGTCGCCTCCACGTACGTCAGCGAGTTCGCGCCTGCACGGATCCGCGGTCGCCTCATCGTGATCCTCGAGGCCTTCTGGGCGGTCGGCTGGACCGCCGCCGCCCTCATCGGCTTCTTCGTCATCCCGACGTCGGCGGACGGCTGGCGCTGGGCCTTCGCCCTGGGCGCGATCCCCGCCGCCTACGCGCTGATCGTGCGGTGGGGACTGCCCGAGTCGGCGCGATGGCTCGCGCGGCGCGGTCGGCACGCCGAGGCCGACGCCGTCGTGCGCGCATTCGAGCAGTCCGCGGGGGTGACACCGGCGCCGAGCACGGCCACGCCGACCGCCGATACCGCCGCCGCAGCGCCGTCGGCGCGCGAGCGACTCGCGGGCCTGTGGACGCGAGAATTCCGCCGCCGGACAGCCGCGCTCTGGCTCGTCTGGTTCTGCGTCAACTTCTCCTACTACGGCGCCTTCATCTGGATCCCGTCGATCCTGGTCGCGCAGGGCTACGACCTGGTCCGCTCGTTCGGCTTCACACTCGTGATCACGCTCGCTCAGCTGCCCGGCTACGTCGTCGCGGCCTGGCTGATCGAGGTGTGGGGGAGGCGCCTGACCCTGTCGGTCTTCCTCGCCGGCTCCGCACTGTCGGCGATCGCGTTCGGCACGGCATCCGCGGAGGGAGTCGTGATCGCCGCGGGGATGGCCCTGTCGTTCTTCAACCTCGGTGCGTGGGGCGCGCTGTACGCGGTGACGCCGGAGATGTACCCGACGTCGCTTCGGGCGACGGGTTCAGGCTGGGCCGCGGGCGTCGGCCGTCTTGCCTCGATCATCGCTCCGCTGCTCGTGCCGGTGATGCTCGTGGCCGGTGGTGCGCCCCTGCTCTTCGTCGTCTTCGCGGTCTTCTTCGCCGTCGCGGCGGCCGCGGCGTGGGGTCTCGCCGACCGGCGCGGGCGGGCTCTGGATGATCGGTGACCGTAGGCTGAGGAAGTGAACACCGTCAGATACGTCGCGATCGGCGATTCCTTCACCGAGGGTGTCGGCGATGACCTTCCGGACGGCCGGGTACGGGGCTGGGCGGACCTCGTCGCCCAGGGCTGGGCCGATGCGTCGGGACAGACGATCGAGTACGCGAACCTCGCGATCCGCGGCAAGCTCGCATGGCCCATCGTCGATGAGCAGCTCGAACCCGCCCTCGCGCTGAAGCCCACGCATCTGTCGTTCAACGGCGGCGGCAATGACATGATCCGACCGCGCACCTCGATCTCCCGGGTGATCGACGCGTTCACGCGAGTGATCGAGCGGTGCGACGAAGAGGGCGTGCAGCTCATTCTGCTCTCCGGCGCGAACCCGTCCGCGCAGCTGCCCCTCAGCAGACTCATCCAGCGTCGCGGAGACATCCTCTCCCTCGCGGTCGGCGCGCGCATCGAGGACAGGCCGGACATCATCCGGGCGTTCAACTGGCCCGATCGCGAGCTGTCCGCACCCGCCTACTGGGCGGAGGATCGCCTGCACATGAACTCCCGAGGGCATCACCGCGTCGCCGCGCGCGTGCTCACCGCCCTCGGGATGGAGCCGCCCGCTGCCTGGTGGTCGCTGCCGCCGCTGCCCGCCTCCGCCCGCATGCGCGCGTCCGAGTACTACCGCGAGCACCTCGGCCCGTGGGTGCAGCGCCGGCTGAGCGGCACCTCCTCCGGCGACGGACGCGAGCCCAAACATCCGGAATGGGCCCCGATCGCACCCGCGACCTGAGCCCACCCGGCGTTCACGCTCTCACGCGATCACAGGAACGGGATCACCCCGACGAGGATGCCGACCGCGAGCATGACGAGCGAGACGACGGTCGCGCGCCACAGCACCTTCTTGTGATGATCGCCGAGGTTCACGCCCGCGAGTGACACGAGCAGCAGAATCGCGGGGACGAGCGGGCTCTGCAGGTGCACCGGCTGGCCGATGATCGACGCACGCGCCATCTCGACCGGCGCGATGCCGTAGGTCGCGGCGCTCTCGGCGAGCACCGGAAGGATGCCGAAGTAGAACGCATCGTTGGACATGAAGAACGTCATCGGGATCGACAGCACACCGGTGATCACCGCCAGGAACTGACCCATCGACGGCGGAACGATGTCCACGACCCACTCGGCCATCGCGGTGACCATGCCTGTACCGTTCAGGACCCCCACCAGGACGCCGGCGGCGAGCACCATCGAGACCACGCCGACGATGCTCGGCGCGTGGGCGACGATCTCGTCCGCCTGCGAGCGCAGCTTCGGGAAGTTGACGATCAGGGCGATCGCGGAGCCGACCATGAAGACGTACGGGAGCGGCATCAGGTCGAGCACCAGGAGGACCATGACGGCGAGCGTGAGGGCCAGATTCACCCAGATCAGCTTCGGCCGCAGGGTCGCGCGGTTGGGGTCGAGCATCGTGTCGGCCATCATCGTGTCGACGTCCTCGGCTTCCAGCACCGCCTGCTCCGCAACGGCGGCGCCCACCGGCGTGCGTCCGCCGCGGCGGAGGGTCGGGATGCCGGTGGTGGAGAGCGTCGCGGGAGCACCGGGCTTGACCTCCGCCCCGCTCACGACGTTCGGGGCGAACAGACGCCGACGCCATCCACCCGTCGTGGGCGCGGCCGGCGCGGACGCGGCTGCGGGGGAGTAGGCGAGCGACCCGAGGCGCTTGCGCTCGGCGAGCCCGAGGAACCACGCGAAGGTGAGCGCGACGACGAGTCCTGCCGCAAGCGAGGGGAGCATCGGCACGAAGATGTCGGTCGCCGACACCCCGAGGGCGGCCGAGGCGCGAACGGTCGGTCCGCCCCACGGCACGATGTTCAGCGTGCCGTTCATGAGCCCGGCGACGCACGTGAGGACCACCGGGCTCATGCCGAGCCGGAGGTAGATCGGGAGCATCGCGGACGTCGTGATGATGAACGTCGTGGATCCGTCGCCGTCCAGAGACACCGCCCCGGCGAGGATCGCCGTGCCGAGCACGACCTTCGCCGGATCGTCCCCGAGGAAGCGGGTGATCAGGCGGATGAGCGGATCGAACAGACCCACGTCGATCATGATGCCGAAGAACATGATCGCGAACATCAGCAGCGCCGCGGTGGGCGCGAGGTCTTTGATGGCGTCGATCACCATGTCGCCGAGGCCGAGTCCGGCGCCGGCGAAGAGTCCGAAGATCGTGGGGACGACGATGAGGGCGACCATGGGCGTGAGCCGCTTGGTCATGATGAGGACCATGAATGTGAGGATCATGGCGAATCCGAGCAGGACGAGCACGTCGACTCCTTCGTCTGGGCGGTGCGGGGGCTGAGCTGCCTTCGCGCTGCGCCCGAACGTAGCCGCGCGCCGCGCGCGGCATCCGGTATCTCGCTTTCTGTCGCGTATTGCGCTTATCGTGAGTTCTGCGCATTTCGCTCACTCTGCGGGCGCACAGGACGGAGGCGGGAATGCGATTCGCGACGCACCTGCTCCTCTGGCAGCTCGCGTGCGTGATCGCCGTCGTGGGCGTGTGCACCGCCGTGTTCACGTGGCTCGGCGTGCAGCAGCTGCGCGCCGAAGCGGAGTCGTCGGCGTTGGGGATCGCGCGAACCGTCGCGACCGACGGCGACCTGCGACGGGCCGTCGAGCAGATCTCGGCGCAGAGCGCCGCACCGACCGCCGCCGCGCTGCGCGGGGGACCACTGGCCGAACTGGCCGGCGAGGTGGAGGACACCACAGGGGCCTTGTTCGTCGTGGTCACGGATGACCGCGGGATCCGTCTGGCCCACCCGGACCCGCAGCGCCTCGGGGAGGTGGTCAGCACGAGCTTCGCCGAGGCGCTCGCCGGGCGCGAGACGGTCTCGTGGGAGGCGGGAACGCTGGGGGAGTCCGCTCGAGCCAAAGTGCCGGTTTTCGCCCCGGGGACGCGCGTCCCCGTCGGCGAGGTGAGCGTCGGCTTCGCGCGGGCGAGCGTCTTCGACGACCTCCCACCCCTCCTGATCGGCGTCGGGGTGGCTGCCGCCGCAGCGCTGCTGATCGGAGCGCTGGTCTCTGCACTCATCCGTCGGCGACTCGAGGCCCTGACGCTCGGAGTCCAGCCTGAAGAGCTCGCCGCGCTGGTGCAGAACCAGGCGGCGGTGCTGGACGGCGTGGGCGAGGGTGTCCTCGCGTACACCCCGGACCGCATCGTGACGGTCGCCAACGCCTCCGCCGCCAGCCTGCTCGGCATCCCGGAGCCGGTCGGCCTGCACATCGACGACCTGCCGCTGCCCGCCGAGCTCCGTGCTGCGATCTCAGGTGTCGACTCCGCGAAGGTCCGCGGACAGGAACCGCTGATCGTCGGCGATCGCGTGGTTTTCGTGGACACTCGGCCGGTCACCCGGTCCGATCGCGATCTCGGCCGCGTCGCGGTGATCCGCGACCGCACCGACATCGTGCGCCTGAGCGATCGGCTCGACACCGTGAGCACGATGACCGGCGCACTGCGCGCGCAGCGGCACGAGTTCTCGAACCGCCTGCACGTCGCCGCGGGCCTGATCGACGCACAGCGCATCGCCGAGGCGCGTGACTACCTGAGCGACGGGTCGACGACGCGGGATGCTGCAGACACCTCGATCCCGATCGACGAACCGTTCCTGCGCTCACTGATCGAGGCGAAGAGCATCGAGGCCGACGAGCGCGGAGTGCGGCTGACGATGTCGGAAGCCTCACTCGTCCTCGGCGAGGTCGCCGCCGCGGAAGACATCGCCTCCGTGCTGGGCAACCTGGTGGACAACGCGGTCCGGGCGGCCGTGGCATCCCCGGAGCCGCGATGGGTCGAGGTCGAACTGCTCGACGACGCCGACACGCTCGTGATCACCGTCGCCGATTCGGGTGGAGGCATCGCCGATCCGTCGCGCCTGTTCGAGCGGAATGCCGAGCGAACCGATCTCGCCCCGGACGCCGTGCACGGCCGGGGGATCGGTCTGCCGCTCGTGCGCGAGATCGCCGATCGCCTCGGCGGTGACGTCCGACTCGTGGAAGCCGGCGGAACCGGCAGCGGTGCCGTCTTCAGCGCCCGGCTCCCACGAACGATGAAGGTACGCACGACGAGCGACGTGGAGGACGAATGACACCGGATCTGCGTGTACTGATCGTCGACGATGACTTCCGGGTGGGTGGTCTGCACCGCGATGCCGTCGCCGACCAGGCGGGATTCGAAGCGCTCGAGCCGGTGCGCGGCGTGCGCGAGGCGCGTGCGGCGGTGCGGGACCGGCATCCGGATCTCGTCCTGTGCGACGTCTACCTGCCTGACGGAGACGGCATCGCCTTCGTCTCGGAGATCGACGTCGACGCGCTCGTGATCAGCGCCGCCTCCGACGCGGACACCGTGCGCCGGGCCCTGCGCGCGGGAGCGCTCGGCTACCTGCGGAAGCCGTTCGACCCTCGCCTCCTGCGCGATCGCCTGGATGGATACCGCCGCTATCGCAATCTGCTGACCGCCGGCGACGTGGACCAGGAGACGATCGAGCGCGCCCAGCGCGCTCTGCACGGGCGGGATGCAGTGCCGGCGACCGCGTCACAGACGGCGACCGAACGCGTGATCCTGGAACACCTGCGCGACGGAGAGGCATCGGCGACCGCGATCGCCGAGCGGATCGGCGTCTCCCGCGCCACCGCCCAGCGGCACCTCGCGAACCTCGCGGCGCGGGGTGCGGTGGAGGTGGGCCTGCGCTACGGTGCGACCGGCCGGCCCGAACATCGATACCGGCTCAGCTGACCTCGCGGGCCACGGAATACGTGAGTTCGGCGAACTGTCCCGCCTGCCTCGCCGACGTCAGGCGGAGACGGTCCGGCCCGATGCGCCGGGGGAGGAGCGGACGCCCGGACGGGAGCGTAGCGGGCGCGATCGACACGCGGACCTCGTCGAGCAGTCCCGCGTCGTCGAACTGGCCGACGAGGTCGCCGCCGCCGACGAGCCAGACGTCGCGGCCACCGGCGCTCTCTGCGATCTCTGCCCATAGGGTCGGGACATCGCCCCGCCGGAACCGGATGTCGGCGTCCGGGACGCGGGGGAGCTCGCGTGAGCTGAGGACGAAGGCAGGGAGCTCAGGGTAGGGCCAGCGCTCGGGGTGCACGGCAAGGTCTTCGTGATCGAGCAGCCACTCGTACGTGGTCGAGCCCATCACCAGAGCGCCGATCCCGGCGAGGAAGGCTGAGAAGGCTGCTTCGGCTTCGGCGGCGCCATCGACCGCGAACAGCCAGTCGAGGGAGTCGTCCTCATCGGCCAGGAAGCCATTGAGGGTGGTGGCGGTGTGGAAGATGACGCGCGGCATCCGCTCACGTTAGCGCCGGGTTCGGACACCGCATGTCAAGCCCTTGCCGGGCGGAAGCGACATCCGCCAGCGTGGGATCGTCCGCATACTTGGGTCCGGACGGAAAGGGAGTGCCATGAGCATCGGAGCCGGAATCGTTCTGTTCGTCATCGGAGCCATCCTCGCGTTCGCGGTGAACGTGCAGGTGGACTGGGTGAACCTGCAGCTGATCGGGTACATCCTGATGGGTGCGGGTGCGCTCGTCTTCCTCCTGGGATTGGTCCTGCTGGCGCGGCGTCGGCAGACCGACACCGTGTCGCGCACGTCGATCGATCCCGCTGCGGGGGAGCAGGTCACGCGGCGGAGCACGTCCACGACGAATGACGACCCCGTGGTCTGAACCGTCGAGGTCGACCAGCGCCCGGGGCCCTCACGGCTCCGGGCGCTCGTTCGTGCCCGCTCCGTTCGCCGCGCCCCACCGCCCGAGGGCGTCGATCGCCGGGCGCAGGTCCTGCCCCCGCTCGGTCAGGGCGTAGGCGCGCGTGTTGTGACGGAGGGGGAGACGACGGAGTACTCCCGCGGACTCCAGCTCACGCAGGCGCGTGGCGAGCATGTTCGTCGGCACCCCCAGATCCCGCTGGAGGTCGCCGTATCGCTGGGGGCCGTCCATCAGCCGCGCGACGATCAACAGGGCCCACCGGGATCCGATGATCTCGAGTGCGGCGGAGAGATCGCTCACACGTCCGATTCGGCGTCCGGCTTCATCCAGAACGGGGAGTAGTGATATCCGTCCGGGTCGTCGAACTGCCGCTGATACATGAACGGGTAGTCATCGGTGTCGCCGATCCTGCCGCCCGCAGCTCCGGCGCGCGCCACGAGATCATCGACCGCCTCGCGGCTCCCCAGGTCGAACGAGACCGTCACCTTGGATGGCGTGTCCGGCCCGCCCACCAGGTCTTCGACACCACCGACGGCGGCGTACATCTCACGACTGCCCAGCATGACGTACTGATCGGGGGCGATCGCGAAGCAGGAGACGTTGTGGTCGGACATGTCGGCGTTCAGCGTCCAGCCGAGCGCGGTGTAGAACGTGGTCGCGCGGTCGACGCTCTCGACCGGGCAGGTGATGAAGAGGCTCATGGGTCACACACTTGCAAAATGCAAGTGTCATGTCAAGAGGCGCGCTCACGCTTCGCGGGAGAGCGCTCGTCAAAACTGCTGGGGAACCGCGTTACCTGTTTCCTCATTAACGACGGGGGAGGGGTGACG
>JASBUD010000251.1 GCA_030148105.1 Microbacterium sp.
GCCCGCCTCGATCATCTTCTTCGCCAGCAGATACGTCGCCTCGGGGTTTCCGAAGCCGGCGTCGATGTCGGCGATGATCGGCACGACGTGGGTCTCGTACGTGTCGATCTGCGACTGGATGAACTCCGCCGCGGTCTCGTCTCCCGCCGCACGCGCCGCGTCGAGCTTCGTGAAGAGCAGGTCGAGCTCTCGGGCATCCGCCTGGCGGAGGAAGGTGTACAGCTCCGCGATGAGCGCCGGGACCGCGGTCTTCTCGTGCATCGACTGATCGGGCAGCGGCCCGAACTCCGAGCGGAGAGCCGCGACCATCCAGCCGGACAGGTACAGGTAGCGCTTGTTCGTGGACTTCAGGTGCTTCTTGATCGAGATGAGCTTCTGCTGCCCGATGAAGCCGTGCCAGACGCCGAGAGACTGCGTGTAGACGGATGAGTCGGCGTCGTACTCGGCCATGTCGCGGCGCATGATGTCGGCGGTGTACTGGGCGATCTCGAGCCCCGTCCGGAACCGGTTCTGCGCCCGCATCCGCGCGACGGCCTCGGGGTCGATCGCATCCCAGCTCGCGCCGTTCTGCTGCTTCAGAGCCTGCGTGGCGGTGATGTCGTCCTGGTAGTGGGTCATGTCGTGTCCTTCGTCTGTGGCGGAAAGAGGGGTCAGTCGGTTTCGACCAGGAACTTCGCGTACGCGGTCAGCGTGAGGAACGTCGGGAACTCCTCGCGCAGCGCCACCTCGCGGAACACCTCGGCGGCGTCCTCGAACCGGTCCTCGTCACGGCGGTCGGCCTCGGTGAGCACGCGCGTGATCAGGCCCTCGATGTAGTCGCGGGTGATCAGGGTGCCGTCCTCGGTCGTACGGTCCTGGTGGATCCACTGCCACACCTGCGATCGCGAGATCTCGGCGGTGGCGGCATCCTCCATCAGGTTGTCGATCGCCACGGCGCCGAGCCCGCGCAGCCATGCCTCGATGTAGCGGATCGCCACCGACACGTTCGCGTACACGCCCTCCGCGGTCACCGGCCGGCCGATGTGCACGTCCAGCAGGTCGGCTGCCCGCACGTGCACGTCGTCGCGCTGGCGGTCAATCTGGTTCGGTCGGTCGCCGAGCACGGCGTCGAACTCGGCCATCGCCGTCGGGATCAGGTCGGGGTGGGCCACCCACGTGCCGTCGAAGCCGTCGCCGGCCTCGCGCTTCTTGTCCGCGGCCACCTTCTCGAATGCCCGCGCCGTCACCTCGGGGTCGCGGCGGTTCGGAATGAACGCGCTCATCCCGCCGATCGCGAAAGCGCCGCGCTTGTGGCACGTCTTCACGAGCAGTTCCGTGTACGCCCGCATGAACGGCACGGTCATCGTGACCTCGCTGCGGTCCGGCAGCACGAAGCGCGCGCCGCGGCCGCGGTAGTTCTTGATGATCGAGAAGATGTAGTCCCAGCGTCCGGCGTTCAGACCCGCGCAGTGGTCGCGCAGCTCGAACAGGATCTCCTCCATCTCGAACGCGGCCGGCAGCGTCTCGATCAGCACGGTCGCGCGGATCGTGCCGTGCGGGATGCCGACATAGCGCTCGCTGAACGTGAACACGTCGTCCCAGAGCTTGGCCTCTTCGCTGGACTCCAGCTTCGCGATGTAGAAGTACGGGCCGCGGCCGTTCGCGATCAGCTGCTCGGCGTTGTGGAAGAAGTAGAGCCCGAAGTCCACGAGCGAGCCGGACGCCGCCATCTCACGGCCGGCCCGGTCGGTGAACCGCAGGTGGGCCTCGCTCAGGTGCCAGCCCCGCGGGCGCATCACGATCGTGGGCGTCCGCTCGGCGGTGACCTCGTAGGTCTTTCCGGCGTCGTTAGTGAACGACAGCTCGCCGCGGATCGCGTCGCGCAGCGACAGCTGCCCCTCGATCACGTTCTTCCACGTGGGGCTCGTGGCGTCCTCCTGGTCCGCCAGCCACACCCGCGCGCCGGAGTTCAGTGCGTTGATCGTCATCTTCGGGTCGGTGGGCCCGGTGATCTCCACGCGGCGGTCCTCCAGCCCAGGTCCGGCTCCGGCGACCCGCCATTCGGCGTCCTCGCGGATGTGCGCGGTGTCGTCACGGAAGCGCGGGTCGTGGCCGTTGCCGATCTCGAAGCGGCGCCGCATCCGATCGGCGAGACGGTCGTGACGGCGTCCGCCGAAACGCTGGTGCAGTTCGGCGACGAAGGCCAGCGCCTCCGGGGTGAGGATCTCGTCGTACCGCGGGGCGAGACGTCCGACGACCTGAACGGCCGGCGCCGGCGCCGTGGTGGGGGCGGTCAGTGTGGCGGTTGCAGGTGTCATGTCCATGTCCTTCTGTGAACGGATGAGCGGCGGTGGTGCCGCCCGTGAGTCCACTGTGGGGTGAAGTTCGGGGTCCGAACCGACGAATGCCGGTGTGAAGTTTCGAGGAAATTCGCCATTCGTGACAGAATCGCGACATGCAGACCTCGGGAACAGCGGATGCCGCCACGGAAGTCCTCGACGATGAAGAGGTGGATTCGCTCACGATCGGCCGCCGCATCCGGCAGCTGCGCACCGCGCGCGGCATGACGCTCGACGAGCTCGCGTCCGCGGTGGACCGCGTGCCGAGCCAGCTGTCGATGATCGAGAACGGTCGTCGCGAGCCGAAGCTCACGCTGCTGCGCTCGATCGCTCGCGCGCTGGATTCGACGCTGGATGCGCTGCTGGAATCCGAGCCGCTCGACGAGCGCGCCTCGATGGAGATCGCCCTGGAGCGGGCGATGAAGGGACAGACGTTCCAGGCGCTGGGGATCGCCCCGTTCCGGATCGGCAAGACCGTGCCCGACGACGCGCTGAAGGCCATGCTCGCGCTCCAGGGTGAGATCGAACGGCTGCGCGACGAGCGCGCGGCGACCCCGGAGGAGGCGCGGCGGGCCAACGTGGCGCTGCGCCGGCTGATGCGCACGCAGAACAACCACTTCCCGGAGCTGGAGAAGCAGGCGCTGGGCATCCTCGACGCCGTCGGGCACCCCGGCGGTCCGTTGACCCAGCGGACGGCATCCGACATCGCCGCCCATCTCGGCTTCACGCTGCACTACGTGTCCGACCTGCCGCAGACCACGCGCAGCGTCGCCGACATCAAGAACGGCCGGCTCTACCTCTCCAGCCGGCTCGCCTCGAAGGGCGACCCGCGCACCGCGGTGCTGCAGGCGCTGTCCAGCCGCATCCTCGGGCACACCGAGCCCACGAGCTACGCGGAGTTCCTGCGGCAGCGCGTGGAGACGAACTACCTCACGGGTGCCCTGCTGATCCCCGAGGATCACGCGGTGCCGTTCCTCCAGGAGGCGAAGGGCCGCAAGGCCGTGTCGATCGAAGACCTGCGCGACGCGTACTCGGTGTCCTACGAGACCGCGGCCCACCGTTTCACGAACCTCGCCACGGTGCACCTCGGCATCCCGGTGCACTTCCTGAAGGTGCACGAGTCCGGCACGATCACGAAGGCCTACGAGAACGACGACGTGAACTTCCCGACCGATCGGCTCGGGTCGATCGAGGGGCAGATGTGCTGCCGCAAGTGGACGTCACGCGTCGTGTTCGACGAGGACGATCACTTCAATCCGTATTACCAGTACACCGACACCGGCAACGGCACGTACTGGTGCACCGCGCGCGTCGAGCTCTCCAGCGAAGGCGCGCACTCGGTGTCGGTCGGGGTGCGCTTCGACGACACGAAGTGGTTCCTCGGGCGGGACACCCCGAACCGCGGCGTCTCGAAGCACTCGGTCGAAGTCTGCTGCCGTCGCGCTCCCGCCGACCTCGAGGCCGCATGGCGGGACAATTCGTGGCCCAACGTGCGGACGCCGCGGACGCTGCTCGCGAC
>JASBUD010000254.1 GCA_030148105.1 Microbacterium sp.
CATGGGCTCGATGTCGGTCAGGCGCTGACTGAAATCGCCCGCCGAGATCGCGGTCGCGGTCGATTCGACCTGGCCGAGACTGCGGAACGTGAGGGTCACGAGCCAGCGCGTGAGGAAGGCGCTCGCGATCAGGATGATGACCGCGAGGATCGTGTAGATGCCGATGTACTGCGCGACGACCTGATACGTCGAGGCGAGCGGCAGCGCGACCAGCTGCGTGTAAAACACCCCCGCGCCCGGGAGCTCCTGCAGGGCGACCGTGGCGCGGAACTCGTACTCGCCGTCCTCGGAGTACAGCGAGAACGGCTGGAGCTGATCGATCTGAGCTCGCTCGAGCGAGATGGCCTCGGGATAGACCGGGTCGACGCCGCGACCTCCGGCCGTGCCGATGAGAGGCCCCTCCGCGGGGCCGTAGATCGCGACGCGGTAGTCCGTCGCCGGCGCATCCTCGATGCGTGTGGTCTGCAGTGCGCCGTCCTCGAGTGAGAAGTCCACGAGTGTCGCCGCGACATCGGTGCGGGCGAGCGCGTCGAGCTGGGTCTCGACGTTGGCGATCAAGGTGTTGCGCAGGAAGTACGCCGTGCCGAACCCGGCCGCGATCAGACCGACGGCGAGCAGGATGACGGTGACGCTCGTGACCTTCGCGCGCAGGCTGATGCCGCGCCACCATCGGGTGACCGCATCCGTCTTCTTCTGGCGCTTGTCGTACAGAGTGTCGGTCCCTCGGTTCGGGACCGCGTCAGGCGGTCTTGCCGGCCTTGAGCATGTAGCCGAAGCCGCGCTTGGTCTGGATGAGCGGTTCGGACGAGTGCGGGTCGATCTTGCGGCGGAGGTAGGAGATGTAGCTCTCCACGATGCCGGCGTCCCCGTTGAAGTCGTACTCCCACACGTGGTCGAGGATCTGCGCCTTGGACAGCACGCGGTTGGGGTTGAGCATGAGGTAGCGCAGGAGCTTGAACTCCGTGGGGCTGAGGTCGATCGAGGCGTCGCCGACGACGACGTCGTGCGTGTCCTGGTCCATCGTGAGCTCGCCCGCGCGGATGACGGACTCCTCGTCGGCCTGCATCGTGCGGCGCAGGATCGCCTGGATGCGCGCGACGATCTCGTCGAGGCTGAAGGGCTTCGTGACGTAGTCGTCGCCGCCGGCGTTCAGGCCGGCGATCTTGTCCTCGGTCTCGTCCTTCGCGGTGAGGAAGAGGATCGGCGCGGTGTAGCCGGCGCCCCGGAGCCGCTTGGTCACACTGAACCCGTTCATGTCGGGCAGCATGACGTCGAGGATGATGAGGTCGGGCTCCTCCTCGAGAACGGCCGAGATCGTCTGTGCGCCGTTGGAGACGGCCCTGACCTGGAACCCGGCGAACCTCAGGCTCGTGATGAGCAGGTCGCGGATGTTCGGCTCGTCGTCGACGACGAGGATGCGCGGTGCAGTCATGCCCTCATTATGGCGAGGTAATCGATGCGTCGCCTGGATATCGCGCGGAGCGCCCCGATCGGGAGACCACGCAGCCCTCACCGAGAGATCATGAGGGGTGACTTTCGACGCCGCCCCTCCGCCCGCGCCCGCACCTCCGCCCGCGCCCGCGCGTGAGCCGGTGCTGCCGCCCGACGCCCGCACGGGCGGGCTGGCCTTCCATCGGCTGGTGTTCGCCCGCCGACGGTCCGGGTGGTGGACTCCGCTCGTGGTGGGTCTGCTCGGTCTCGGCCTGTATGCCGTGATGATCGGGGCGGTCCTGGTCGTCGTGATCGTGATGGCCGTAATCGATACGGGCTTGGCTGATCGGCTCGCGACGGCGGGGGCGCGGTTCGACCTGGCCGATCCGCTGCAGGTCGCCGTGCTGCTCGGGTCGATCGCCCTCATGCTGCCCGCCTACGTGCTGGCCTCGCTCATCGTCAACGGTCCGCGGACCGGGCTCATCTCCTCCGCGGCGGGGCGGCTGCGGTGGAAGTGGATGCTGCGCTGCGGCGCTCTCGCCGTCGCGACGGCGGTCGTGCTCACCGGGTTTTCGCTGCTGCTTCCGCCGGATCCGTCCGCCCAGGCGGGTGAGGTGCTCGAGCCCGCGCAGAACCCGTGGCTCCTGGCCACCCTGCTGGTGATCCTCCTCGTCGTGCCGGTGCAGGCCGCTGCAGAGGAGTACGTCTTCCGCGGATACCTGCAGCAGTCCCTCGGCCGCTGGTTGCGGCATCCTCTGTTCGCGATCCTCCTGCCCGTGCCGCTGTTCGTCCTCGGGCACATGTACGACCCGCTCGGGCAGGCCGGTGTCGCCGTGTTCGCGGTCGCCGCGGGATGGCTCACGTGGCGCACGGGCGGGCTGGAGGCGGCGATCGCCGTGCATGTCGTGAACAATCTGCTGGCGTTCGCGATGGCGCTCGCCGGGCTCAGCGACGTCAATGCGTCCTCGCCGGGCGTGGTGAGCTTCATCTGGTCGGCGCTGCTCGTGGGGGTCTACGTCGCGGGGGTGGAGGTGCTCATGCGCCGTACGCGGCTGCCCCGTGTGCTCGTCCTGCGCGATCCCGAGCCCGCGGTCCAGGGCTGAGCCCGGACCCGGTCCCGCCTCGGCCTCA
>JASBUD010000257.1 GCA_030148105.1 Microbacterium sp.
CAGAGCGTCCGTCGTGGCGTAGTGGATCGCACCGGTCTCGGCATCCGTGAACGCCTCGGCGATCAGGCCGCGGGCGAGGAGGGTGCGGACGACCGAGTCGACGTTGACCGCGCGGATCGAGGCGACCTGCCCGCGCGTGACCGGCTGCTTGTAGGCGATGACCGCGAGGGTCTCCAGGGCTGCCTGCGACAGCCGGGACGGTGCCTGCGTGTTCACGAATTCGCTCACCAGCTCGTCGTGCTCGGCGCGCACGTACAGTCGCCATCCGCCGCCGACCTCCCGCAGCTCGAATCCGCGGCGCGGACCGCCGGCGAGGCCGTCGTAATCGGCCACGAGCGCCTCGACGGCCTGACGGACGGCGGGCACCGGTGCTCCAACCGCCGTCGCGAGCGCCACCAGGCTCTGCGGCTCCTCGACGATCAGCAGGATCGCCTCGAGCCTGCGCGCGACGTCCGCGGGAGGAGGGACAGGCGGGTTCTCATCGGTCATAATCGGCTCCCAGGCTGGCGAGGTTCTCATCGGACCACCGCTCGGCGATCCAGCGGAGGGTGAGTTCGCCGAGCGGCTCCAGCTGCTCGAACGACAGTGCGGCGTGCCGGTACAGCTCGAGCACGGACAGGAAGCGCGCGACGACGACGCCGGGCGCCGTGGCCCCGGCGACGAGCTCACGGAAGCTCAGGGATCCGGCATCCCGCAGCAGCGTCACCACGATCGCGGCCTGCTCGCGGATGCTGACGAGCGGCGCGTGCAGGTGGTCCAGGCCGACGTGCGGGATCTCCTTCGGGGTCATCGCGAGGATCGCGAGCGCCGCGAAGTCGTCGAGGCTGAGGGTCCACACGAGTTCCGGCACCGCGGCGCGGTACTTCTCGTCGAGTCGGACCGCGCGCGTGTGCCGCCCGTCCTCGGCGCGGAGCCGCGCGGCGAACCACGTCGAGACCTCCTTGAAGGCCCGGTACTGCAGGAGCCGCGCGAACAGGAGGTCGCGGGCCTCGAGGAGCGCGACGGACTCCGCGTCGACCAGTTCGCCCTGCGGCAGCAGGCCCGCGACCTTCATGTCCAGAAGCGTCGCCGCGACCACCAGGAACTCGGATGCCTGCTCGAGCTCCTCATCGGCATCCAGTTCGCGCAGATAGGAGATGAACTCCGCCGTCACGCGGCTCAGGGCGACCTCGGTGATGTCGAGCTCGTGCTTGGACAGCAGCGTCAGCAGGAGGTCGAAGGGTCCGTCGAAGACCCCGAGCGAGACGCGGAATCCCTCGCCGTCGGCGGGGGCGTCCTCGGGCCCTGCGGAGTCCTCAGGCGACGGCACCACGCGCGACCAGCTCCCGCGCCAGCCGCAGATACGCCTGTGCCGCCGCGTGTTCCGGCGCGAACTCGGTGATCGGCATACCCGACACCGACGCGTCGGGGAACTTCACGGTGCGCCCGATCACGGTCTCCAGCACGTCATCGCCGAAGGCCTCGACGACGCGTTCCAGGACTTCGCGCGAGTGCAGCGTCCGCGGGTCGTACATCGTCGCGAGCACGCCGTCCAGCTCGATCGAGGGGTTCAGCCGGTCGCGCACCTTGTCGATGGTCTCGATGAGCAGCGCGACGCCGCGCAGCGCGAAGAACTCGCACTCGAGCGGGATCAGGACACCGTGACTCGCCGTGAGGGCGTTCACGGTCAGCAGCCCGAGCGAGGGCTGGCAGTCGATCAGGATGACGTCGTACTCGGCCGAGACCTTGCGGAGCACCCGGGCGAGGATCGTCTCGCGGGCGACCTCGTTCACGAGGTGCACTTCGGCCGCGGACAGGTCGATGTTCGCGGGGAGGATGTCCAGGCCCTCTACGGAGGTGTGGACGATCACTTCCTTCGGGTCGCGCTTCGTGTCCAGCAGCAGGTCGTAGATCGTCGGCACGTCGTGGGTCTGGATGCCGAGCCCGGCGGACAGCGCGCCCTGCGGGTCGAAATCCACCGCGAGGACTTTGCGACCGTACTGCGCGAGCGAGGCCGCCAGGTTGATCGTCGTGGTGGTCTTGCCCACACCGCCCTTCTGGTTGCAGAGCGAGATGATGCGTGCCGGCCCGTGCCCGTCAAGCTTGGGCGGCGTGGGGAACCCCTGGTAGGGACGACCGGTCGGGCCCATGGGCACATCGCCCTCGCCCGCCTTCGGCTTCTTCGCCGAACCCTTCGTCACACTGCCAGCCACCCGGTCTCCCAACCTTCTCGTCGTGCTCGGTCGATTCTAGCGATGAGGCGAACGGATGCCGCGGCTCAGCGCGCCCGCGGGTGCGATGTCGCGTACACATCGCGCAGCGCGTCCACCGAGACGTGCGTGTAGATCTGCGTCGTCGCCACGGACGCATGCCCGAGGAGCTCCTGCACGACGCGCACGTCGGCGCCGCCCTGCAGCAGGTGGGTCGCGAAGGAGTGTCGCAGGGTGTGCGGCGACACGTGCGCGGTCAGCTCGGCGCGCTCGGCGGCGTGCTGGATCACGAGCCACGCGCTCTGCCGCGACAGCGGCGCACCGCGTGCGCCGAGGAACAGCCGCGGGGTCGCGCGCCCGCGGCGCGAGAGCTCGGGGCGGGAGCGGGTCAGATAGGCCTCGAGAGCCGACCGCGCATACGAGCCGACCGGGACGATACGCTCCTTCGAGCCCTTCCCCCGCAGCCGGACCACATCGCCCTGAGCCATGTCGTCCACGTCCAGCTGCACGATCTCGGACACGCGGGCCCCGGTCGCATACAGCAGCTCCAGCAGCGCGCGGTCGCGCAGCCCGATGAGGTCGGCGGCGTCGACCCCGCCGGTCGCGGGTCCCGCGGCATCCAGGAGTCTCTCCACCTGATCCACCGTGAGCGCCTTCGGCAGCCGCCGTCCGGCCTTGGGCGGGCGCAGCCTCCCGGTCGGATCCTCGCTCTCGATCCCTTCGCGTGCGAGGAAGCGGTGCAGGCCCCGGACGGAGGACTGCAGGCGCGCGAGGCTCGACGCCGCCGGGGGCGGCTCGGCGGACGCGCGCTCGGCGGCGAACTCGGCCACGACGGTCGCCGTCACGTCGCCCGAATCACGGATGCCGCGGCCGGCGAGCCAGTCCAGGTACCCCGAGAGATCCCTGCGGTATGCCGCGGCGGTGTGCGCGGACAGTCCGCGCTCGATCGAGACGTGGCGCAAGTACGCGTCGACGGCTCGATCGAGCTGCACGTCAGTGTCCCGAGCGGCGCAGTCGTTCCGCGGCGGCCAGCACACCCACCGCGAGGATGCCGTTGCGCAGCCGCCCGTGCAGCACGCCCGTCACGACGTCATCGAGCGGGACCCACTCCGTGCGGATGTCGGCCTCCTCCTCTTCGCGCGCGTGCGCGGTGCCGACCGGAGCGAGCCGGCGGGCCAGGAAGAGATGGACGACCTCGTCGTTGCCGCCGGGAGTGGTGAAGACGCTCACGAGCGGGTCCCAGTCCTGCGCCGCGAGGTCGGCCTCTTCGGCGAGCTCGCGCTGCGCCGCCTGCAGCGGGTCCTCCCCCGCCACGTCCAACAGCCCTGCCGGGATCTCCCAGTCACGGTGACGGATCGGGTGGCGGTACTGCTGGATCAGCAGAACGCGGTCCTGCGCGTCGACCGCCACCACCGCCGCCGCACCGGGGTGATCGACGTATTGACGCACGATCTCGCCGTCGCCGTAGCGGACGGTGTCGCTGCGCACGTCCCACACGCGCCCCGAGTACACCAGCTCGCTCGATACGACCTCGGGCTCGACCGGCTCGTCCCGGAGCCTCGTCGGGTCCGGGTCAGTCATTCTCGACGTCGAACAGTTCGCTCGCGCGGTGCCGCTCGAGCGCCGCACCCACGAGCCCACGGAAGAGCGGGTGCGGGTCGGTCGGGCGGGAGCGCAGCTCCGGGTGGGCCTGGGTGGCGATGTAGTAGGGGTGCACCTCACGCGGCAGCTCGACGTACTCGACGAGGTTGCGGTCCGGAGACAGGCCGGAGAAGAACAGCCCCGCGCTGGAGAGCGCGTCGCGGTAGGCGTTGTTGACCTCGTAGCGGTGTCGGTGGCGCTCGTCCACGCGCGAGGCGCCGTACACCTCACGGGCGAGCGATCCCTCGGCGAGCTCTGCCGGGTACATGCCGAGACGCATGGTTCCGCCGAGGTCTCCCCCGGCGATGATCTCGACCTGCTCGGCCATCGTGGCGATCACCGGGTTCGTCGTGTCCGGATCGAACTCGGTCGAGGACGCGTCATCGATCCCGGCGACATGGCGCGCGTACTCGATCACCATGCACTGCAACCCGAGGCACAGTCCGAGCGTCGGGATGCCCTGTTCGCGCGCGAAGCGAAGCGCGCCGAGCTTGCCCTCGATGCCGCGGATGCCGAACCCGCCGGGGACGACGATCCCGTCCACGCCGCTGAGTGCCTTCGCGGCGCCTTCGGGGGTCTCGCACTGGTCCGACGGGATCCAGGTGATCGTGACGTGCGTCTCGTGCGCGAAGCCGCCGGCCTTGAGCGCCTCGGTCACGGAGAGGTAGGCATCCGGGAGGTCGATGTACTTGCCGACGAGACCGATCGTCACTTCGTGCTTCGGGTTGTGCACGGCCTGCAGCACGCGCTCCCAGCGCGACCAGTCCACCGCGGCGGCCTTGCCCAGCCCGAGCGAGCGGACGATGTACTCGTCCAGTCCCTGCTCGTGCAGCATCGTCGGGATGTCGTAGATGCTCGGGACGTCCACGGCGTTGACCACGGCGTCCTCGTCGACGTCGCACATCAGCGCGATCTTGCGCTTGTTGGACTCCGTGACGGGGCGGTCGCTGCGCAGCACGAGGGCGTCCGGCTGGATGCCGATCGAACGCAGCGCGGCGACGGAGTGCTGAGTCGGCTTCGTCTTCTGCTCACCGGACGCACCCATGAAGGGGACGAGCGACACGTGCACGAAGAAGACGTTCTGGCGGCCGAGCTCGTGGCGGATCTGCCGCGCGGACTCGATGAACGGCTGCGACTCGATGTCGCCGACCGTGCCGCCGATCTCGGTGATGATGACGTCGGGCTGAGGCGTCTCGTCGGCCTGCAGACGCATGCGCCGCTTGATCTCGTCGGTGATGTGCGGAATGACCTGCACGGTGTCGCCGAGGTATTCGCCGCGGCGCTCGCGGGCGATCACCTGCGAGTAGATCTGCCCGGTGGTGACGTTCGCCGCCTGGCTGAGGTTGATGTCGAGGAAGCGCTCGTAGTGACCGATGTCCAGATCGGTCTCGGCGCCGTCGTCGGTCACGAAGACCTCGCCGTGCTGGAACGGGTTCATCGTGCCCGGATCGACGTTCAGGTACGGGTCCAGCTTCTGCATGACGACCCGCAGCCCACGGGCGGTGAGAAGGTTGCCGAGGCTCGCCGCCGTGAGACCCTTGCCCAACGAAGAAACGACACCGCCGGTCACGAAGATGTGCCGAGTGGTGCCGTTCGCGCTGCCGTCCGAAATGCCTGCCGTATGAGTTTCCGCCACGGGCTTTTATCCTATCAGTCAGTCTGGGCGCGAAGGCCCAGCAGCTCGCGCGCGTGAGTCAGCGCGGCATCCGAATCGGGCATCCCCGACAGCAGCCGGGCCATCTCCGCCTCGCGTTCGGCGCCCTCCAGCGTCCGCACGTCCGACGCGGTGACCGCGCCGTCGTGGGCCTTCACGACCGAGAGGTGGTTGTTCGCGAACGCCGCGACCTGGGCGAGGTGCGTGACAGCGATCACCTGGGAGGAGCGGGCAAGGCGCTGCAGACGCCGCCCGACCTCGATCGCCGCCGCGCCGCCGATGCCGGCATCCACTTCGTCGAAGACGAACGTCGGGACGGGGTCGACGCCGGCGATCACGACCTCGATCGCCAGCATGACGCGGCTGAGCTCGCCGCCGGAAGCGCTCTTCGCGATCGGGCGAGGATCGGCTCCCGGATGCGGGGCGAGCAGGATCGAGATGTCGTCGCGCCCGCTCGCGGACTCCGCTCCTGGGGAGACGGCGACCACGACGCGCGCATCGGGCATTGCGAGGGCGTGCAGCTCTTCGGTGACGGCGGCCCCGAGCGTCTCCGCGGCCGTGATGCGTGCCGTCGTCAGCGCGGCGGCACGTTCGTCGAGGAGGGCTGCCGCGGCATCGCGCTCCTGCGTGAGCCGGTCGATGCGCGCACCGTCGTCGTCGAGCTCGACGAGGCGCGCCGAACCGCTTTCGAGGAGTTCGATCGCGGCATCCACCGAACCGTGGACACGCACGAGCGTGCCGAGATCGGCGCGGCGTTCCTGGACCGCGGCCAACTCGTGCGGCCCGGCATCGTCGAGGTCGGCGAGGAAGCCGGAGAGCGACTGCGCGAGATCCGCCGCACGGTAGCCGAGGTCCGCCGCCTGGGTGGCGAGCTCCTCCAGCGTCGGGTCGTGCGCCCGTTCGAGCGCACGCCGGCACTCGGCCAGCAGGATGCCTACATCGGGCACGTCGCCGTCGCCCGAGAGCATCTCGTGCGCCGCGGAGGCCGCACTGCGAAGCTCTTCCGCGTTGGCCAGCCGTTCCGCGCGGACGGCGAGCTCGGCGTCCTCCCCCGGCTGCGGTGAGATCTGCTCGATCTCGGCGATCGCCGCGCGGAGCTCCTCCGCCTCCCGTGCACGCGCATCCCGCTCGTCGACGAGCTCCTGCAGTTCGCGACCGACGGAGCGGGCGTGTTCGAACGTCTCGCGGTATGCGGCGAGGGCGGCCCCGATCGGCTCCCCTCCGAAGCGGTCCAGCGCGTCGCGCTGCGCGGCGGAGGTGCGCAGCCGCAACTGGTCGGACTGCCCGTGCACGACGACGAGCTCGTCGGCGAGATCCGACAGCACCCCGGCGGGCGCGGCGCGGCCGCCCACGCTCGCGCGGCTGCGGCCCTCGGCGGTGATCGTCCGGGCCACGAACAGTTCGGCGATGCCGTCACGCAACGGCTCCAGCTCACCGCCGGCCTCGCGCACACGGTCGGCGACGGGTCCGTGATCAGGCACGATCCACACCCCGTCGACCGATGCCTGACCCGCGCCGCCGCGAACGGCACCCGAATCCGCGCGCTGCCCGAGCAGCAGCCCGAGCCCGGTGACGACCATCGTCTTGCCCGCACCGGTCTCTCCGGTGATCGCGGTGAATCCCGGCCCGATCGGGAGCGTCGCCTCGGCGATCACTCCCAGATCGCGCAGTCGCATCTCCTCGATCACGGAATCTGACCGATCAGGCCGGTCGACGCCGTCGCCGGGCCCCGCCACCCTTCGACGGGCAGCCGGAACTTGCGCACCAGCCGGTCGGTGAACGCCGCCGGATGCAGACGCGCAAGCCTGACCGGACGCTCCGAGCGGCGCACGACGACGCGGGCTCCGGGAGGAAGATCATGCGAACGCCGCCCGTCGCACCAGAGGACGCCGGTTCCGTTCGTGCGCTCGAGCACCTCGATGGCCACGGCGTGCTCGGGCCCCACCACGAGGGGCTTCGCGAAAAGGGCGTGAGCGGAGAGCGGGACGACGGCGATCGCCTGCACCGTCGGCCAGATCACGGGGCCGCCCGCAGAGAAGTTGTAAGCAGTGGAACCGGTCGGTGTGGACACCACGACGCCGTCGCAGCCGAACGACGACAGCGGCCTGCCGTCGACCTCGATCACGACTTCCAGCATCCGCTCGCGGCTGGCCTTCTCCACGGTGGCCTCGTTGAGCGCCCAGGTGTCGTACAGGACGACATCTGCGGAGTCCTTGACGCGGACCTGGAGGGCGAGCCGCTCTTCGACGGCGTAGTCGCGTGCGATGACGCGCGCGACTGCCAGGTCCATGTCGTCGCGCTCGATTTCGGCGAGGAAACCGACATGACCCATGTTGATGCCGAGCACCGGGGCCGTGCCCTCCCGGACGAGCTCGGCGGCGCGCAGGATCGTCCCGTCGCCGCCCAGCACGATGGCCAGTTCGATGTCCTCAACGGACACGTCGACATCCAGCGTCGCCACGTCGCCCAGCAGGGGAAGCGCATCGCCGAGTTCGGCGCGGTCATCCGCCGACAGCACCGGTCGGGCACCCGCACCGCGCAGTGCCGAGACGACGCGCTCGGCGGCGACGACGGTGTCGTCGCGGCGTGCGTGCACGACGACCAGGATGTTGCGTTCGACGTCGGTCATTGACTCCCCGTCAATCGATTCACGGTGCTCAACCATTCTGTCGGATTGGTCGCGCGTCCGAGGTCGTCCGGCATCGCCCGCAGGTGCGCCAGATACTCCGCGTTGCCGTGCGTGCCGACGATCGGCGATGCGATCACGCCGCACGTGCCGAGCCCGGCATCCCACGCCGACCACAACACCCCGGCAACCGCGTCGGCCCGCGTGGCGGCATCGGTGACGAGCCCGCCTTTCACCGCCGTGCGGCCGGCTTCGAATTGAGGCTTGATCAGCAGAATCAGGTCCGCGCCGGCAGCGGCGACATCGCGCGCGGCGGGGAGGACGTGGGCGAGCGAGATGAACGAGAGATCGCCCGTGATCACCGCGGGCGCCGCAGCGACACCGCTGGCGTCCGCGAGCGAAGCGGGCGTCATGTAGCGGACGTTGAATCCCTCGACGACGACGACGCCGGGATCGTCCCGGACCACGGCAGCCAGCTGATCGTGACCGACATCGACCGCGATGACCGGATCCGCGCCCCGCTCACGAAGAACCTGGGTGAAGCCGCCGGTGGAGGCGCCCATGTCCATCGCGACGCGGCCGACGACGGCGACGCCGAAGGTGTCGAGCGCGGCGATGAGCTTGTGAGCGGCCCTACTCACGTAGTGATCCGTCGCCGCGACCTCGAGCACGGCGTCCGCCGGGACGGCCGTCGACGGCTTCACGACGGGTCGCCCGTCGACGGTGACGAGACCGTCCGCGATCAGGGTCGCCGCGTGCGTGCGCGATCTCGCGAGACCACGCTCAGCCAGGGCGGTGTCGAGGCGACTCGTCATGAAGAAGAGATGCCGGACGGACCTGATTCCAGTCGCCGCGCGAGGGCGTCGTGCACACCCAGATACCCTTCGGCCCGGCTGGAGAGCGGCTGCGCTTCGATCACCTCGAGGGTCGAGAGGAGATCGAGGTGTTCCTGCTCGCCCCGCGCGGTGTGGTCCATCACCTCAGAATACGTGGGGATGCGCAGATCCCGTCGACCTCACCGGCGGTGGAACGGATCGGCATACAGGCGTTCGGGCACCCGGAAGCCGTAGATCGCCCGGCCGGTGTCCCAGATCGCCTTCGCGCCGGCGCGGAGGAGATCGATGGGGCGCTCTCCTTCGTCGAGGATGACGACATCAGGTCCGTCTATGCGCACGCGCGCCCCGCGGACCGCGACGACGCCGCCCGCCACTTCGGCCTCGGGATACGGCTCATGAAGGTCGCGCAAATCCTCGAGGATGAAGGTCGGCTGGGAGCCCGACGGCGCCGCGAGCACGTGCTTCGGGCGGTCGATGCCGGTCAACACGAGCGCAGAGCGGATGCCGGCACGATTGGCGCCGAGGATGTCGGTGTCCAGCCGATCGCCGAGGAACAGTGGGTTCCGAGCCGCGAAACGCGCGACGGCCTCTTCGAAGATCGGAGTCTCCGGCTTTCCGGCGACCGTCGCCAGACGCCCGACCGCCGTGTGCACCGCGGAGACGAGTGTGCCGTTGCCCGGAGCGATGCCTCGGGCCTGCGGAATCGTCCAGTCGGTGTTCGTGGCGATCCAGGGGATCCCACCCTCGTCCTCCGGCAGCGCGAGCGCGTACGCGGCCTCGGCGAGCTGCGACCACCCGACCTCCGGCGCGAAACCTTGCACGACCGCCGCGGGTGCGTCATCGGCGCTTCGTGTCACGACGAAGCCTGCCTTCTCGAGCTCATGGACGAGCCCGTCTCCGCCGACGACCAGAACCGTGGAGCCCGGTGCGATCTTCGTCGCGAGGAGACGCATGGCCGCCTGCGGACTCGTGACGACCTCCTCCGGACTCGTCGGCAGGCCGAGGTCGCTCAGGTGTCCGGCCACCGACGCGTCCGTGCGGGAAGCGTTGTTCGTGATGTATCCGAGCCGGCGACCGTCACGGCTCGCGTTCAGGCTCTCCACCGCGTGCGGGATCGCTCCCGGCCCGGCGTAGACCACACCGTCGAGGTCGGCGAGGATGACATCGACCCCGTCCAGCGGCGCGCGGGACGACGGGCTGCGGGAGAACAGACCCATCAGCGCTCCCCCTCGGGCTCCTCTGCGGCCCCGGGGTCCTCGAAGATCTCCTCGATCTCGATGACTTCGAGATCGTCTTCGCCGCTGGCGGCGCGCAGTGCCTGCTCGGCGATCTCCGCGCGCGTGCGCCACTGTTCCGCCTCTTCGGCTCGACCGAGTTCCTCCAGCACGGTGGCGCGCGCGGCGAAAAGACCCGGACTCCATTCGAACGCGCGGTTCGGATCCAGTTCGGGGATGTCGAGTTCCTGGAGCGCGCGCTCGGTCTCACCCAGATCCAGGCGCGCCCCGGACATGGCGATCGCGAGTTCGACACGGACACCGGCGGGCAGGGAGCCACGATCCACGGCACGGCCCACCTCGAGGGCGCGGTCGGGTCGACCGACACCGCGTTCGCTGTCGACCATCAGCGCGATCTGGTCGTCGCTGCCGGAAATGCGTCGATAGGTGCGCAGCTCACGCAAAGCGAGCGCGTAGTCGCCGATCGCGTATGCCGTGATCGCGGCGGTCTCGCGGACGATGCCGATGCGACCGGCACGCCGCGTCGCGGCGATCGCATGGCGATGGGCGAGCTCGGGATCACTGTCGATGAGTTCCGCCGCCATCGCCAGGTGACGGGCGACGTCCTCCGCGTTCTCCTTGCTCAGCGTCTTCAGCTGATTGCGCGCCGCGGCGTTCAGCGACGAAGCAGTGATCTCGGCCGGCAGCGCCGGCTCGTCGAAGGCGGATCGCACAGAACGCAACTCGTCCGGACGCGACTGGCGCTCATCCCTGCGCGCATCGCGCTGACCGTCTCGTCCGCTGCCGCCGCGCGGGGGTCGCGCACTCCCGTCGCGCGGGGTGTACGGCTTCTTCTCACCGTCGCGCGGGGTGTACGGCTTCTTCTCACCATCGCGCTTCGCGTACGGCTTCTTCTCACCATCGCGCTTCGCGTACGGCTTCTTCTCACCGTCCCGCTTCGCGTACGGCTTCTTCTCACCATCGCGCTTCGCGTACGGCTTCTTCCCGCCGGCGTGGGCACGGCGCGGTGTCGGATCGTCGTCTGCCATGGTGTGATCCTCACGAAATCGGCGTGTTAACGAGAAAAGGCCACCCAACGATGGGTGGCCCTTTCACGAAAGAAGTCCGGCGGTGTCCTACTCTCCCACAGGGTCCCCCCTGCAGTACCATCGGCGCTGTGAGGCTTAGCTTCCGGGTTCGGAATGTAACCGGGCGTTTCCCTCACGCTATGGCCGCCGAAACACTATTGATGTTTCAA
>JASBUD010000261.1 GCA_030148105.1 Microbacterium sp.
ACCCGCCGAGGACGATGACCGCGAAGACCACCGGGGTCACGGCATCCTGCAGCGTCAGAAGCGCCCAGCAGGCGACCGCCGTGGCGGCGACCAGGAGGACGAGCGCGAGCACGGTGCGCCGGACGTGTCCCGCGTCGCCGCGGAGCGCGCCCACCAGGAGCGCGAGTCTCAGTCGGAGAACGTGTGCAGCCACTCGAGACCCTCCACGTCGCTGAGACCGCCGGCCAGCTCTATGAAGCGCTGCTCGAGGGTGAGTTCGCCTCTCACCTCGTCGATCGTCCCTTCGGCGAGCACCTGTCCCGCCACGATCACCGCGACGCGCGAGCACACGCGCTGCACGAGATCCATACCGTGACTCGAGAGGATCACGGTCCCGCCGTGGGCGACGTAGGTCTTGAGGATGTCGAGGATGATCGCGCTGGAGACCGGGTCGACCGATTCGAACGGCTCGTCGAGGACCAGCAGTCGCGGCGAGTGGATGAGGGCGCCGGCGAGCATGATCTTCTTCACCATGCCGGCGGAGTAGTCGGACACGACGCGCCCGAGCGATTCCGTGAGGTCGAACGCGCGCGCGAGGTCGGCGGTGCGGCTCTCCACGACGGCGGACGGCAGCCCGCGCAGCACGCCGTAGTAGTGCAGCAACTGGCGGCCGGTCAGGCGGTCGAACGTGCGAAGGCGGTCCGGCAGCACGCCCATCTGGCGCTTCGCTCCGACCGGATCGGCGGCGGCATCCACTCCGTTCACGCGGATCGTGCCGCGATCGGCGCGCAGCAGACCCGCGATCATCGACAGGGTCGTGGTCTTCCCCGCGCCGTTCGGACCGACCAGGCCGTAGAAGATCCCGGCCGGCACGGTGAGGTCGATGCCGTCCACCGCCCGGGTGTCGCCGAAGACCTTCGTGACGCCTTTCACCACGAGGGCGTCGCCAGCGGTATCGACGGATGCCGCGCCGAGCGCGTTCGGATCGACCACGGCGAGCTCGGCATCCGTCGACTCGTCGCCGGCCTCCTCGATGTCGACGGGATCGGGGATCATCTCGGGTTCGGGTTCGACCTCGGGTTCCGGCTCTACGTCGGGTTCGGACTCAGGTTCGGCCTCGACTTCGGGTTGGACCTCGGGTTCGGGTTGGACCTCGGGTTCGGGTTCGACCTCGGGTTCGGGCTCGACCTCGGGCTCGGCCTGCCGCTCGGGCTCGGACTCGGACTCGGACTCGGACTCGGACTCGAGTTCACCCTCTGGCTCGGATTCGGGTTCGACGTGGGGTTCGGGCTCGGCCTCGGCTTCCGTCTCCGGCTCAGGCTCAGCTACGAGCACCGGCTGCACGACGGGAAGGGGAGGGCGCGGAGGAATCCGCAGATCCGCGGGCAGGGGCGGCGGCGGACCGGGGTGCGGCGCCGCGGGGGCCTCGTCCCGCCCGCTCGTCTGCAGGCTGTGGATCGCCGCGGGCACGCCACCGTCTTCGCCCGTCGGGTCCTCCGTCGGGGCGTCATCGGGCTGGGGCAGCGAGGCTGGCACCGACCCAACGTATCAAGCGCGTGCCCGCGCCCCCAATGAATTGACACCGCGCGAAACCACACGCCGGCGACACGCCCCACATCACGAATCGGCAACGGGACCCGGTGCATTATGCGCCTTCCCAGGTGTCTTCGCTACCATGAAACCGGCACGAGGGAGTGTCGCGTCGCTGAACCGACAGTGAAGACACTCATCCCAGGAGCAGACTTTGACCCTTCAGACCGTGATTCTGGCCGCCGGCATGGGCTCGCGGCTCGGCCGCAGCCTGCCCAAGCCGCTCACCGAGCTCAGCGACGGCCGCAGCATCATGCAGCAGCAGCATGACAACGTCCGCGCGGCGTTCGGGACCGATGCCCGCATCATGACCGTCGTCGGCTACCGCGCCGAGACGATCGTGGAAGCCTTCCCCGAGGTCGACTACGTCTACAACGACCGCTACGACCAGACCAACACCTCGAAGAGTCTCCTGCGCGCCCTCACCAAGAGCGGCAAGGGCGGGGTGCTCTGGATGAACGGCGACGTCGTCTTCGATCCCATGGTCCTCGGCCGGGCGATCGAGCTCATCGAGCGCGACCAGTCCTTCGTGACCGTCAACACCTCGAAGGTGAGCGACGAAGAGGTCAAGTACACCGTGACCGCGGACGGATTCATCGACCAGCTCTCCAAGACGGTGGTCGGCGGCATCGGCGAGGCGGTCGGTATCAACTACATCTCCGCCGCGGACAAGAAGGCGTTCATCCGTCAGCTGTCGCGCGTGGACGACCAGGACTACTTCGAGCGCGGCCTCGAGCTCGCGATCGAGCAGGACGGCATCCGCCTCCAGCCGATGGACATCTCCGACCTGTACGCGGTCGAGGTGGACTTCGCCGAAGACCTGGAGCGCGCGAACCTCTTCGTCTGACCCCGCCTGCTCTCGTGGGCGCGGCGTGTCAAGCCCAGGCTTCATCCAGAGCGCGCGCATAGGATCGGGCCGTTATGGCCGACAAGGTGCACCGAATCCACTCCCTCCCCGACGACGCGCCGTGGACGGGAGGGCTTCCGCCCGCCGGGTCGGCGGAGCATCCGATGCTCGTCCGGGTGCTCGACCGGGTCCTCGCGATCCAGCGCCCGGTCGTACTCGCGCACCTGCGCAGCATCCGTCTGCGTCACCCGACGGCCACGACGGCGGAGATCGTCCGCATCCTCGAGCGGCGATATCTCGCCGCGGTGACGACGGGCGGCGCCGCGGTCGGGGCGACGGCCGTCGTCCCCGGCATCGGCACGGGCGTGACCCTGGCGCTCAGCGGTGTCGAAACCGTCGGCTTCCTCGAGGCGACGACGCTTTTCGCCCAGTCGGTCGCCGAGGTCCACGGCATCCCGGTGGCCGACCCCGACCGCGCTCGTGCCCTCGTGCTCACCATGATGCTGGGCAAGGAGGGCGTCGACCTCGTTGCCCAACTCGCGGGCCAGGCCGCCGGCAAGGGCCCCACTCGCGACCGGTACTGGGGCGAACTGGTCACCAAGACGATCCCCCGCGCCGCGATGGGTCCCCTCGTCGATCGGCTGAAGACGACGTTCGTGCGGTCGTTCGCGGCGCGCGGCGGCGCGTCCTTCGTCGGCAAAGCGCTGCCGTTCGGCATCGGCGCCGCGGTGGGCGGCGCGGGCAACCACATCCTGGGGCGTCGCGTGCTCGTGGGTTCCCGCCGCGCGTTCGGCCTGCCGCCGCTTGATCTGCCGGCTGAGCTGGAGCCGCGCCCCGACACACTGCGCCTCGAGCACGCCGCGACGCGGGGAATCCGCAGGGCGGGCGGCGCGATCGCGGGTGGCTTCACTCGCGCCGGATCCGCGGTCGGGTCGGCAGGACGCAGCGTCGCGAAGGCGGTCACGCCCCGCGGTCGCGCGGCGATCGAGAATCCGGATGCCGAGCCCGACGTCGACGGTTCCGTCGGCCGGGACACCACCTCGAACTGACGACGCCGCACGCGCGGCAGGATGGATCCATGGGAATCTTCAGTACACGACCCGAAGAGCCGACGGAGTGGGCCGGCCTCCCCTCCGAGCCGGAACGCGTCCGCAGCGGAGCCGAAGCGCTTCCCGAGCCGATCGACTCGGCGGACTCGCTCGGCCTGCTCGGCACCTCGATCGCGTCCGTCGCGATCCCGTTGTCACCGCCCGATCCGACCGGCGCCGACGACGACTCCTCAACCTCCGACGGCGTCTGAGGCGACGGCCCCGCGCGGGGTGACCCGCACCACTTCCGGGTCGACCGAGGTGACCTCCCGCGTGATCCCCTGCACGCGCTTGAGGCCCTTGCGGGTGAGTCCGCGTCGGATCAGGAGGGTGACGCGGTCGGGACCGTGCGTGATGCGCGCTTCGAAACCGGAACCCAACGCGGTCTCGAGGCGGGATTCGAGCATGCGGTCGCGCTCGGCTTCACGCCGGACCGTCCCGTCGTTGAGTGTGCGATCCAGGAAGGCCAGCACCTCCTCGACCGCGAATTCCTGACGATCGGCAGTCAGCACGGAATGTCCGCGACCCTCGAACTCCAGAGAGAGCAAGCGCTCGCCCAGCAGGCGCCGGAGGCTCTCGAAGCGCGTCCCGGTCGCCACGTCCGTCCGGAACCGCAGACCCAGGACCTCGCAGCCGGAATCGGCGACGGCATCCGCATCGGCGGGTGAGAGCCCCAGGTCGGCACCGCGCAGAGCCGCCGAACGGGGGAAGCCGATCGCGGCGGGAAGCGACGGCTCGGCGACCACCGGGGCGATGACCGGCGCGTCGGCCATCATCGCCAGACCGAAGCCTCCGGTGAAGCACATGCCGATCACCCCCACACCAGGTCCGCCGACACCCTCGTGAAGGTCCCTGGCCAGCGCGCGCAGCCACCCGGCGATAGGACTCGTCCTCCCCCGGGCGAACACCGAGAACTCTCGCCGCACACAGAACTGCCGGATGTCCCCCGTGATGTTGCGCGCCGAGAACCCGGCGCCGGGATCGCCGAACAGGTGCGGCAGGACGACGGTGAAGCCGACCGCGACCACCTCCTCGGCCAGACGGAGCAGGCTCGGCTCGATCCCGGGGAACTCGTGGATGATGATGACCCCGCGACCGTCCCCCTTGCGGTAGTACGCGCGGGTCTCCTCGCCCACCGTCAGATACGATCGCTGCCAGCCCTCGAGCTCCTTCACGCGCTCATCGTCGCAGACCGGCCGGCCGCCGCGGCGGATTCCGCGGATCCCCGGTCACCGGGAGCCGTTCGAGGCACCACGCGAATCGACGTGTTCCACGCGAGGGCATAATCTCGGAACCATGGAAAGTACGCTGGCGTGCCTGGCGGCGTGGATGCCGCGGCAGCGATGGTACGCCGCGAAGGGTCGTCCGCCCGCACTGCGGCTCGTCGCGTGGTGGGACGCCCCCGCAGTTGCGGGCGCGGAGTCCGACGCCGGGGCGACGTTCGAGGCGCGGGTGCGCACGTTCCTGGTCGCGGACGACGGCTCCCAGCCGTCCGTGCTGTATCAGGTCCCGGTCGTCGCGCGCGCCACCGCCGGCGTCGACGCGTCCGCCGACCACATCATCGGAAGCCCGGAACCCGGCACCACCTACATCGACGGCCCATTCGATCCTGCGTACAGTCGCGCGCTGCTGGAGATGGTGACCCGCGGCGGCGCGGGCGAGGGGCCGGATGCCGTCGCGGTCGGACAGCCGATTCGCACCGTTGCGCCCGATGGCGTCGCGCGGACCGCAGCGGTGCTCTCCGGCGAGCAGTCCAACACGTCGATCATCTACCGCGGCGACGGGGCGATGCCGATCATCTGCAAGGTCTTCCGGCAGCTGCACGCCGGGCTGAACCCCGACATCGAGCTGCAGAGCGCACTCGCCGACGCCGGGTCCACGCACGTGCCACGGGCCGTCGGGTCCGTCGACGGCACGTGGCCGGGCACCGGGGGCACTCCGGTGTCGGGGTCACTGGCGTTCGCGCAGGAGTTCCTTCCGGGGGTCGAGGATGCGTGGCGCGTGGCACTGCACGCCGCGGCGCGCGGCGAGGACTTCCGCGATCGGGCGCGCGCGCTCGGCGCGGCGACCGCGGACGTGCACCTGTCTCTCGCGGAGCTCTTCCCCATCCGCCCGTGCGCACCGTCGGACCGTGCTGCGACCACGGCGACCTGGCATCGCCGACTCGGGATCGCGATCTCGGAGGTGCCCGCCATCGCCGATCGCCGCGCGGCGATCGAGACCGTCTACGCACGAGCGATGGAGGTCGCCTGGCCGCCGCTGCAGCGGATCCACGGCGACTACCACCTCGGGCAGGTGCTGCAGGACCCTCACCGCGGCTGGGTGCTGCTGGATTTCGAGGGTGAGCCGCTGCGGCCCATGGCCGAGCGCATCCAGCCCGATCTCGCCTTGCGCGACGTCGCCGGGATGCTGCGGTCGTTCGACTACGTCGCCGGCTCCATCCGTCTGGATCGTCCCGATCGCGGCGAGGCTGTGCGCGATTGGGCGCAGAGATCCCGCGCCGCCTTCGTGGAGGGCTACGCGGCGACGTCCGGCGAGACGGGTGACGAGGACAGCCCGCTGCTGGCTGCGCTCGAACTCGACAAGGCGGTCTACGAGGCCATCTACGAGGCGCGCAATCGTCCCACCTGGGTCACGATCCCCCTCCGGGCCATCGCGCGCCTGGTCGACGGACCCGCCCGCGTCGGCTGAGCCGTCTCAGTCGTCGAGCTCCGCTTCGTCATTGTCGAGCTCGTCGTCGCCCTCGTCCTCACGCGCGAGCGTCCGCGCGTGCCAGTGGTCCCATTCGTCCATCAGCCGGTCGACAGCGGCGTGGAACCGGGCGGTCGCCGCGCCGGGCGTCGTGTCGCCGAAATAGTGCCGCACCCACTGCTCGAGGCGTGCCACCGCGGCGTCATCGCCGAGCACCCGGTCGGTCTCGGCGACGATGCGGCCGGCATCCGCGCTGTCGAGCCACTCGCACGCCGAGAGGTAGCCGTTCGTGTCGATCAGCGCCTCGGGGTCGGCCGGACGCGTGATGATGAGCGGGCGGTCGGCTGCCAGACGGTCGTACACCATCGCCGAGATGTCCACGATCGCGACATCCGCGGCGGCGAGCTGCCAGCCGAGTTCCGGTCCGTCGTCGAACACATGAGCGGATGCCGGATCTGCGGCGTTCGCCGCGTGCAGGGCGGCGATGATCCGGCGGTTCGCGTCGCCGTACGCGGGATCGACGACGCCGGAACGCGGATGCGGCCGGTAGATGACCCGGTGTCGCCCGGTCGCGAGGAGCGCGTGGACCAGCGCTTCACCGTGCGAGCGGATCGACCCGTAGTGCGCGGACGGGCGGTCACCTTCCCATGTCGGCGCGTACAGCACGACCGTCCGCTCGTCGGGCGTGTACGGGAGCGCCCCTGAGTAATGGTCGGCCTGCGGGCGCCCGATCTGGATCGTGCGGCGATCGAGGTCGTAGTCCCACAGCACGCGCTCCAGACGCTCTCGCGCAGCTTCACCGGCGATGAACGCGTAGTCGTACGCCTTGTACTGGTTCGTCGTCATGTACATCTTGTCCGACTCGCCGTGGTTGATGAAGACGTGCCACCGGCGCCCGTAGCGGAACATCTGGAAATTGCGGGTGTTCTGATTCACGTACAGGACGACCCGGATGTCCTGATCGGCGATGAAGCGCTCCACGTCGCGCACCGTGGGGACGAACGCGACCGGCGGTGCGTCCTCGGAGAGCAGGGCGCGCGCTCCCGTCGCGGACCTGCTGAGCACGACGACGGGCCACGTACGCGCCAGTTCGGCCAGGGGCTTGTACCACTGACGCATCTGGTACATGTTCACGGCGCCGTCGGCGAAGTAGACGGCCACGCGATAGTGGTGGGAGGGGTGCGCGGGCAGGTGCGAGAGGGTTCGACGCACTTCGCGCACAGCGCTCCGACTGTCGACGGCCTTCCGCAGGAGCGCGGTGGCCTTCTTCGCATCCGAGACGATTCCCACCGATCCAGGATACCGAGCCGTGCTGGGCGCACCCGGGGGCCCGGTGCGGGCGTGGCATGATCGACGGGTGCATGTCGACCAGCCGGGGCGCAAGGATGCGCCCGTGGTGGGCGCCGGCGCCGGGGTGAGCTTCGTGATGCCGGTGCTCAACGAGAGGGCGTATCTGGAGCGCGCGGTCGAGACCGTGCTCGCTCAGGAGGTCGACGGGCCGGTCGAGCTGATCCTCGCTCTCGGACCGTCCACGGACGGGACGACGGAACTCGCCCGAGAGCTCGCGCGCCGCCATGATCAGGGACATGAGGTCGTGCTCGTGGACAATCCGCAGGCAGACATCCCGATCGGGCTGAACCGTGCGATCCGCGCGGCCCGCTACCCGACGATCGTCCGCGTGGACGCCCACTCCGAACTCGAGCCCGGCTATGCGACGCGCGCCCTCGCCACCCTCTCCCGCGTGCGCGCGGCGAACGTGGGCGGCGTGATGCGCGCAGACGGGCGCAGCCCCTTCCAGCGCGCGGTCGCCCGCGCGTACAATTCCCCGATCGGACTCGGCGGCGGGGCGTATCACGGGGGCACGCAGGAGGGCGAAGCCGAGAGCGCCTACCTCGGCGTCATGCGGCGCGACGTGCTCGAGGAAGTCGGCATGTTCGATGAGAGCATCCGCCGCGGCGAGGACTGGGAGCTGAATCTGCGCATCCGGCGGGCCGGCTATCGGGTGTGGTTCGACCCCGCGCTGGCGGTGACGTACTGGCCGCGGGAGAGTTGGGCGCGGCTCGCCCGCCAGTTCTCCGCGACCGGACGCTGGCGCGGTGAGCTCGTGCGACGCTACGGTCGCGGCAACTCGGTGCGCTTCTTCGCGCCGCCGGCACTCGTGGTCGTCCTCGTGCTCGCGGCCGTCGTGGGGGTGCTGCAGGTCTCCGGCATCCTCACCGGCTTGTGGTCGACGCTGGCCGCCCTGGTCTATCTCCCGGTGATCGCATACGTCCTGCTCGTGGTCGTCGTCGCGATCGGTCCCGGCGGAGGCACGGGCTGGCGCGACAAGCTCTGGACGCTCGCGGTGCTGCCCACGATGCACCTGTCGTGGGGCGCGGGGTTCCTCGGCGGTCTGATCCGCGGCGCGCACGACACTGTCGACACGTCGCGGCTGGGCGACCGCAACACCCCGCTGCCCTGACTCAGTCCCGCTCGATCAGGCGCTGATCGAGGATGCGACCGACGACCCGCTCGGCGGCATGGCCGTCGTCGCGGGAGTTGAACTTCGCGCGCCACTGCGCGTAGCGGTCGGCGAAAGCGGTCGGATCCCCGTCCCGGACCGCAGCGATGAGCTCCGCCTCGGTGCGGACGACCGGACCCGGCGCGTGCGCCGTCAGGTCGAAGTAGAACCCCCGCAGCTGGCCCCGGTAGTGCTCGATGTCGGGCACGAGGAAGTACATGGGTTTTCCGGTCACGCTGAAATCGAACATGACCGACGAATAGTCGGTGATGAGCGCGTCGGCGACCAGGAGCAGCCGCGACGTGTCCGGGAAGCCGGTGACGTCCACGACACGCGGGCCCTCGGCATCCCGCCCGGGCTGCAGCGTGCGGGAGTGACCCCGGACGAGCACCACCGCGTCGGTCGCCTTCGCCAGCGCGGCGGGGTCCACGAAATCGACCATCTCCGCGCGGTCGTCGCGCCACGTCGGCGCATACAGGAGCACGCGCTCGCCGGCGTCGATGCCCAGCGCCTCCCGTGTGGCGGCGCCGTCGCCGGTCGTCAGGATGTCGTTGCGCGGATACCCCTCCACCCAGACCGGGCGGGTCACGAACGCGTAGGCCTTGCCGAGGATGCGGGCTGCGTAGGGATTCTGGGCGAGAAGCACGTTCCAGCGCCGCGACTCCTTGATCACCGCCGCCATCCGTCGCGGGTCGAAACCGGGGCGGTGGAGCGCGAGACGCTTGAGCGGAGTACCATGCCACGTCTGGATCACGACTTGCCCGGGCCGCCGGGAGAACGTGCGGCGCAACCAGTCGGTCACGACGAGCAGACGCGCCGAGCCGCGGGCGCGCCACCACTCCGGTGAGCCGTCCACCACCGGGATCGCCCCGTCGGGAACCTGCACCGAGAGGTCCACGACGCTCCAGTACCGGGTGACTCCCGGGGCACGATGGGCGAGTTCACGATCGATCGCGAGCGGATTGCAGCTGGCGTTGCGCCCGTAGAAGCTCTCGAAGAACACCGCGTTCTCCAAAGCCGCCGGCCGCGTGGCGTAGCGGCGATCGAGTGCGGCCTGCCCCTCGCCGGAGTCGTAGGCCGGGTCGATCGGCGGGCCGACGGTGAGCGCGTCCCCCGTGAGCGCCGCGCGCAGCGTCCCGAGCTGCGTCAGCGGAACACCCTCCGGGGGATCGATGACGGAGCCGTCCGCTCCGACGATGCGCAGCGTGTACGTGCCGGACGGCAGCGGAAGCTCGGCACCGCCCCAGCGTGAGGCCTGCAACGGCAGCGCGGCGCGCCAGGTCTTGCCGCGGCCGGTCAGGGTGCCGCTCACCCGTGCCCGCGGGCCGACGAGCTCTGCGGTCGCCGGACGCGGTCCCTGTCCGGAGATGATCAGCGAGACACCGTCGTCGGAGGCGAAACGGGCGTCGGTCATCGAGGTCCTTCCGTCGGACGGGTGGGCCGCGCGCCCGTCCCCGCCAGGATCGCACGGTACACCCTCCGGGTGTTCTGCCCGTCCCGGAACGCGTGCACGCCGGCGCTCGTCCGCGCCGCGGCCGCGATCCTCCGGGCACGCTCCGCGTCGTCCGAGAGCACGGCATCCAGCTGGGCGGCGGCACCCGTCCACTCGGTCGCCCAGTCCGCGCCGGCGACATCGGCGTACGAGCCGTAGAAGCCCCGGGTGCGGGCGTAATCGTCCGCGTCCGGGGCGAGGAAGACGATGGGAACCGGGACGAGCGCGGAATCGAACACGAGCGAGGAGTAGTCGGTGACGAGGACGTCGAGGGCCGGGAGGACCGGCGTGACGTCAGGCAGCACGTCACTGCCGAGATGCCGCACTCGTTCTGTGGCGAACGGCGGTGTGTACTCGCCCGCTCCGAGGGGGTGCGACCGGACGAGGAGGACGGCTCGACGCCGGGTCAGCACGTCCACGATCGCCTGCCACTCCTCCGCCGAAGGGACGGCCGGATCCGGCGCACCGTCGCGCCACGTCGGGGCGTACAGCACGAGCCGGTCGCCGGCATCGAATGATCCGGCTGCGGCCCCGATCGCGGCGCGGGCGAGGGATCGACGCTCCTCCGGCGTACCCTGCGAGAGCACGTCGACGCGGGGTTCGCCGGTCACCGGCACCCGCGCATCCGGCACCGAGAACGCGGACTCCAGGCGCCCGCGGACCGCGTGCGATGCCGCCGGCAGCAGACGGATCCGCCGGGTCGCGGAGCGGTACATGAATGCCAGGAGCGCACGGACGGGCGCCCAGCCGGGGAGGACGCCGCTGCGGACGGTCTCCGGCGAGTCCAACCCGATGCGCTTGAGCGGGATGCCGTGCCACAGCTGCACGATGAACGCCCCGGAGACCGCGTAGCGGTTCACGTCGCCGAAGCCGTGGGTGACCACGACGACCCGCGCGCGAGCGGTGAGCCAGAAGCCCCGCAGCGAGCGCTTGCGCGCGTGCGGGATGCCGTGTGCCGCAGCCTCCCGCGACTCGCGGTCCGAATCGACGAGCCAGACGGCCGGCACACCGTCGGCGGCCGCGACCTTCCAGAGTGCGAGCGCGCCGTCAGCGATGCCGACCGCGCAGCCGAAGACCCAGCCGTCCGCCGAACGCGGGATGAGCGCCGTGACCAGGCGACCGAGCGCGTACAGGGGGATGCTCGCGAGCTTCTGCGCGTTCCCCGCGCCGAACGAGAAGGACGCCACCCCGCGACTCTATCGCGGGGTGGCGTCCGTATCGGCGGACGAGCGCCGGCTACTGGAGCTGGCCGAGCGTGGCATCCAGCGTCACGGTCTTGCCGTCTCTGACGATCGTGACCGTGGCGTCGGATCCTGCCGCCGCCGCACGCACCTGCGCCGTCAGATCCGTCGCGTCGGTGACCGGGACACCGTTGAAGGCCGTGACGACATCGCCGACCTGCAGGCCAGCGGCCGCAGCCGCTCCCCCGTCGACGACCTCGGCGATGTACGCGCCCGTCGTGGTCGAGTCCTCGACCGTCGCCGCGTCGCGCACGCTCGCACCGAGGAGGCCGTGCGTGGCCGCACCGGTCTCGATGATCTCGTCCGTCACGCGCTGCACGATGTTCGAGGGGATCGAGAATCCGACGCCGATGGAACCGGACTCCCCGCTGGAGCCTCCCGCGGTCGCGATCGCGACATTGATGCCGATGAGCTTGCCGTCCTCGTCGACGAGTGCACCGCCGGAGTTGCCCGGGTTGATGGCCGCGTCGGTCTGGATCACCGCGATCGAGATGGACTCGGTGGGCGTCGACGCCTGATTGCCGTCGCCGAAGTCGAACTGGAAGGGACTCTGACCCTGCTGCCCCTCACCCTCCGGAGTCTGGTCATCCTGCTGCGTGCCCGAGTCGGGCGCCGCGGAGGACGCGATCTGGATCGAGCGGTTCAGCGCGCTCACAATGCCGGTGGTGACGGTGTTCGACAGCCCGAGCGGAGCGCCGATCGCGATCGTCTGGTCGCCGACGTTGAGGGCCGAAGAGTCGGCGAACTCCACCGGGGTGAGGTCCTCGGCATCCGTCAGTTTGATCACGGCGAGGTCGTACGTCGGGTCCGTGCCGACGACCTCGGCGTCGTAGACGCGGCCGTCAGAGGTCGTGACCCGGATCGTGGCGTCGGCGGTCTGCCCGTCCAGCGTCACGACGTGGGTGTTCGTGACCACGTACCCGTCGCTGGTCAGCACGACACCCGAGCCCGTCCCGGCACCGTTCGTGCCCGTTGCCTGGATCGTGACGACGCTCGGCAGGACCTTCCCCGCGATCGCGGTGGTCTGGTTGACCGAGTCGGTGTTGTTCACCGTGACGGTGGCGGGCCCCGCCGCGGGACTCGTCCCGGCGGGTGTGAAGAGGTTCACGCCGGCGTAGGCACCGCCGAGACCCGCCGCGCCGCCGACGATCGCGGCGGCGACGATGAGCCCGACGACCTTTCCGGCGCCGGATTTCTTCTTCGGCTCTGCGGAGGGCGACGTCGGAACGGCGCCCGTCGCGCGCGGGTCGAACGGGATGGTCGGCTGGGTCTGGTTCGCGCCCGCGCCGAAGGACGACGCATACGCGGGTGCGGCGGCGGGCTGCCCCGCGTATTGCTGAGGGCGGGGCGCGCCGTACTGCTGCTGCGGGTAGGCGGGATAAGCGCCCTGACGCGGAGGCTGGGGAGCCTGCCACGCCGGCGTCACGGATGACGCGGGAGCCTGAGGGGCGGGCGGCTGGGGCGGGATCGCCGCGGCGGCAGGCTCGGTCTGCGCGGGCGACTCCGCCGCTGCACGGGGTTCCGTCGCGTCCGACGGCGCGTCCGACAGCGGCGTCGCCGTCTCGGGGGTCTCCGCCCGGTGCTCGTTCTCAGGGGTGGTCTCTTCGGGGCGATCGCCCGGGTTCTGGCTCATGGTGTGCTCCTTCTGCCGACGATGACCACTCTGGAGTCGCTGTCTGTGCGTTTCTTATGTCGGGGATGGGGGCCGTCTATGCGAGTAGCGTGAGCGTGATGCGAGTTCTTCCCGGAGCATGGCGCCGTGCCGCCGCAGGGGCGGGCCTGGTCGACGCCGACGGCGCGACCCGTCCCACCATCTTCGCCGAGATGTCGGCCCTCGCGGCGCGGACAGGAGCGATCAACCTCGGTCAGGGCTTTCCGGACGAGGACGGCCCGGCCGAAGTCCTGGAGGCGGCGCGCTCGGCGATCTCGAGCGGGCGCAACCAATACCCGCCGGGGCGCGGCGTGCCCGAGCTGCTCGAGGCGATCGCCGAGCACCAGCAGCGCTTCTACGGCATCCGGTTGGATCCTGCCCGCGAGATCCTCGTGACGGCCGGAGCCACCGAGGCGCTCGCTGCAGCCCTCCTGGCGCTGATCGACGGCCCGGAGGACGAGGTGGTCGTCTTCGAGCCGTACTACGACTCCTACGCGGCGATCATCGCGCTGACGGGTGCGCGCCTCGTGCCCGTGCCGCTGCGCTGGCCGGACTTCCAGCCCGATCTGCAGGAACTCGCCGCGGCGGTGACGGACCGCACGCGCGCGATCCTCGTGAACGACCCGCACAATCCGACCGGCACGATGTTCACCCGCGAGCTCCGCGATGAAGTGGTCAGACT
>JASBUD010000265.1 GCA_030148105.1 Microbacterium sp.
GCATTCTGGGTCGGGCTCGTGCTCTCACTGGTATTCGGTATCCAGCTCGGCTGGTTCCCGGTCTCTGGATACGAGCCGGGATTCCTCGGCGCGCTGCGCACCCTGACCCTACCCGCGATGGCCATCGCTCTCTCCCTCATCGCGGTCGTGCTGCGAACGCTCCGGGCAAGTACGAAGCGCGTGCTCAGCACCGAGTACGTCGAGGCCGCGCGGGCGCGGGGCTACTCCGAGGCCCGGGTCATCACCCGGCATGCGCTGCGCAACTCAGTCACCCCCACGATCTCGGTCGTCGCCGTCATCATCGGTTTCCTGATCGGCGGAACCGCGGTGATCGAGCAGGTGTTCAGCATCCCCGGACTCGGTTCGCTGCTCGTCCAAGCCGTCGAGCGACGCGACTACCCCGTCGTGCAGATCCTCGCGCTGCTCGCCGGCTCGGTCGTGATCGTGGCCGGCCTGATCGCCGACCTGCTCCAAGCCGCACTCGACCCGAGAGTCAGGAGCGCAATCAGCAATGGCTGACACACTCGTTCGCCCCCGCCGCCGTACCTGGTCTGCGGAAACCACGGTCGGCGCATCCATCGTCGCGTTCGTGGTGATCACCGCCGTCATCGGGCCCGTCCTGTCGCCGTGGGATCCGAACGCTCCCGATGTTCTCGCCGCACTCGAACCGCCCTCGCTCGAGCACTGGATGGGAACCGACTCGGCCGGTCGCGACGTGCTCACCCGCTCGCTCGTCGGTGCACAGATCTCGCTGCTGGCGGGAGTCCTCATCACCGTCGCCACCGTGACGATCGGCACGATCGTCGGAGCGCTGGTCGCCTACGCCGGAGGGTGGTTCGACGCCTTCGTGTCACGCGTCGTCGACACCGCGATCGCCATCCCGTTCATCGTCGTGGTGCTCGCCACGGTCGCGATCCTCGGCGTCGGCACGGTCAGCGTCGCGGTCGGCATGATCGTCGTCGGCTGGGCCGTGTACGCGCGGATCGCGCGGGCGGAGGTGCTCTCGCTGCGAGAGCACGAGTTCATCATGGCCACCCGTTCGCTCGGCTACTCTTCGCCGCGGATCATCTTCCGGCACGTCATCCCCAACGTGATCCGTCCGAGCCTCACCTTCGCCACGATGGACGTCGTCGCCGCGATGGTGGTGCTCGCAGCGATGTCGTACCTGGGCTTCGGCACCCAGCCGCCCGTCGCCGACCTCGGCTCGATCATCGCCGGCGGCCAGCCCTATCTACTGTCCGCGTGGTGGATCTCGACGCTGCCTGCCGTGATCCTGATCGCCCTGGGTGTCGGGGTCGGTCTGATCGACGATGGCTTCTCGGGCCGACGGAAGGGGCGGTGAGGCGCGTGGCCGACGGCACCCGGGGCGAACCCCTGCTCGAGATCGACGACCTCCGCATCGGCTTCGGAGCGAAGCAGAGCGAAGCCGTGGCGGTCGTGCGCGGCGTGAGTCTGCGCCTGGAACGCGGCCGCATCCTAGGCTTGGTCGGCGAGTCCGGCTCAGGCAAGAGCCTCACCTGCCGTGCGATCATGCGGCTGCTGCCCGACGATGGCCATGTGCTCTCCGGGCGAATCTCCTTCGACGGTCGCGATGTTCTTGCACTTGATCGGCCCGACCTGCTCGCTTTCCGCTCCACCCAGGTGGGGATGATCTTCCAGGACCCGTTCTCATCGCTCAATCCCACGCGCCGGATCGGCTCGCAGATGGTCGAGGCGCTGCGGCTCGCGCTGCGCCTGCCCGACCGGGAGGCGAAGCAGCGGGCCGTCGAGCTCCTCGCCGAGGTCGACATCCCGAACCCCGCAGAGAAACTGCGGATGTACCCGCACGAGCTCAGTGGAGGCATGCGGCAGCGCGTGATGCTCGCCATCGCGATGGGTGCCAAGCCTCGGCTGCTGATCGCGGACGAGCCCACAACGGCGCTGGACACCACGACGCAAGCGCAGATCCTGCGACTGTTGCGGAGGGTGAAGGACGACAACGAGTCCTCGATCCTGCTGGTGTCGCACGACTTCGGGGTGATCGCGGAAATGTGCGACGACGTTGCGGTGATGTACGACGGATACGTGGTCGAGTCGGGATCCGTGGAGGAAGTGTACCTGCGGCCCCAGCATCCCTACACGAGGGCGCTGATCGCGGCGGTGCCGACGCTCACGGTCCCGGAGCGCGGGTACCGACGTCCGACAATCCCCGGACCACCGCTGGGTACGACCCGCTACGAGGGCGGCTGTCCCTTCGCGCCTCGGTGCACGTTCGCCCGGCCGGAGTGCGGCGACGTGTCCATGGCGCTGCTGCCGGTGGGCCCCGCCCACACGAGCGCGTGCCCCTTCGAAGGGAATCACCGATGACCGCGAACGAGCCCGTCCTGTCGGTGCGGGGGTTGACCAAGACCTTCCGGTCGCGTGGCCTGCGGGTGCCGGGGCGTCCGCAGACGGATGCACTGATCGCCGTAGACGACGTTTCGTTCGACCTCGGCGCTGGCGAGATCGTCGGCATCGCGGGCGAGTCGGGCAGTGGCAAGTCAACCACCGTCAAGTGCGTCGCCCGCCTCATCGACGCGGACGCCGGTGAGGTATGGCTGGACGGCCGTGACCTGATGGCCATGAAGGGCTCGCAGCTGCGCGCCGCGCGCCGACTGTTGCAGGTGGTGTTCCAGGATCCGTATTCGTCGCTCAACCCGCGGATGCGGGTCGGTGACGCGATCCGCGAGGCGGGCGTCACCCACGGCGTCCCCGGTGCGCGCGCGCCCGGGTTCGTCGCCGAGTTGCTCGACAAGGTGCGGCTGCCCGCCTCGTACGGCACGCGCATGCCGCGAGACCTCAGCGGTGGTCAGCGCCAGCGGGTCGCGATCGCCCGCGCGCTCGCACCACGCCCCAAGCTCGTCATCGCTGACGAAGCGGTCAGCGCGTTGGACGTGTCGGTGCAGACCGAAATCGTCAACCTCTTCCTCGACCTTCGCGATGAGACGGGGATCTCGGTGATCTTCGTCTCGCATCAGCTTCCTGTGCTGTCCACGCTCGCCGACCGGCTGATCGTGATGAAGAGCGGTCGCATGGTCGAGACCGGCGACACCCGGGCGTTGCTCGCAGATCCGCAGCACGAGTACACCCGGGCGCTACTTACCGCGTATCCCGATCCGCACGCATCGCTCGTGCGGCGAGGGTTCGCCCTTGCGCTGCCGGGCGAGGAAGGGGCGATCGATGATTGACGAAGACGAAACGCTCCGGCTCGCGGTCTGGGGTGCCGGAATCATGGGTGAGCGGGTGGCTCGCGCCGCCTCGTCGCTTGACGGTGTGACGGTCGTCGCCGTCGTGGACCGCGACGAGGAACGCGCTCGATCTGTCGCGAACGGGATCGGCGCGCGCGCCTTCACCGATCTCGCGGACGCCCGCGAGAGCGCGAACGCCAGCGCGGTCTACATCGGGCTGCCCAACGCTGCGCACCGGTCTGCCTGCTTGGAGGCAGCTATGCAGCGACTCCACGTGCTTGTCGACAAGCCCCTCACTTCGACGTCGGCGGAGGCTGACGACGTGGTGCGCGCTGCGCGCGACGCGGGCGGCTTCTGGATGACGGGGTTCAGCTACCGGTTCCGCGGCGAATGGCAACGCGCCCGAGACGTGATCCTCGCTGGAACCATCGGGGAGCCGTACTTCGTCTCGGACACCGTGGTCGAGGCGCTCCGGTCAGCACCGGTGTGGTACTGGAACCGCAGCGCAGGCGGTGGGGTGATACAGCTGCAGAGCCACCATGTGTTCGACCGATGGGAGTGGCTGTTCGACCGCGAGGTCACCGGCCTATGCGCCCAAACCATCGCACCTCACGGACACGACGCGGAGCTGTCGGCGACGATCTCAGCGCGACTGGGACAGACGCTCGTCGCCTCGTCCGCACTCTCGTTCGGCGTCGGCTACGACGCCCCGCCCCGGGTGGCGCTCACCGTGCAGGGCACACGCGGCGCGCTCGAACTCGACGAGTCGCGGCGGCTCGTTGTCACGACGGATGCCGGCGCGACCGAGGAGACGTTCCACGACGACTGGCTCGTCGCAGAACTCGCCGCCTTCGTCGCCGGAACGCGCGGACAGCAATCAGGCCTGCCCGGACTCGCCGCTGGTCGGCGGGCGGCGCTGCTCGCAGAGGCCGCCGTAGCCTCGGCGGAGGGCGGCGGCTGGATCCGGACCGCAGACGACGGTGTGCGGCGATGACAGGCGATCGATACTCGATCCGCGCCGAGCGCGCGGCGGTGCTCGCGACACCGGGGTGGGCGATCATGCTCGGCGAGAACGACAGCACGCTGCACGACCTGCACTTCTACGTGTGGATCGTCACCGATGGCACCACGATCGGCCTCATCGACACCAGCCTGCCGCCGGATCGCACCGACGCCGATGCGCTCGGCGCAACCAACCGCGCATTCGGGGACACGACCGGATTCCGCTCGATCCGCACGCTGGAGCAGATCCTCGAGGACGCGCAGATCGACCCCGCCGCCGTTACCTTCGTCGCCCTCACGCAGACCGTCACCTACCACACCGGCGGCCTTGACGCGGCGCTCCTGCCGAACGCCACCTTCTATCTGGCGCGCGCCGGGGTCGATGAGTTCCTAGGCGACCCACCGGGCCATCCGGCACCTGAGTTCTACTTCACCGCGTCCTCGTGGGACAGCCTGCGCACCCTGGCGATCGAGGGCCGGCTGCGCCTGGTCGCGGATGCCGAGCAGATCCGCCCGGGAATCCGGTTCGAGGTGACCGGGGGGCACCACCCCGGTTCGGCGGGGGTGCTCGTGTCCACCGCCCAAGGGCTGCTGGGAATCCTCGAGACGGCGTTCTTCGCACGCAACCTCGAGACCGGCCGCCCGATCGGCATCGCTGAGGACGCCGCCGCCGCGCGGCGTGCGATGGCGTCCTTCCGTGAACGGTGCGACGTCGTCGCCGCGATCCACGACCCGGGCAACGCTGAGCAATTCCGGGGGGTAATGCGATGAGCAATGTTGATCATCACGCTGCGCCCGTCGTGCTGCGCGGCGGCACGGTGCACGATCCGTCTACGGGACGCGCGTACGTTCGCGACGTGCGCATCGATGGCGGGGTGATCGCGGACGGGGATGCGCGGCCCGGCGATCGCGTGATCGATGTGACCGGGCGGATCGTCGCCCCCGGCCTCGTCGACCTGCACACCCACGTCTTCGCCGGCCAGGATCTCGGCGTCGATGCCGACGGCGTCGCCTTCCCCTCCGGTACGACGACGATGATCGACACCGGTAGCGCGGGGGCGCACCTCATCGGCGCGTTCCGCGCGTCGACGCTGCAGCGCTCGAGGGTCCGCATCCGCGCCTTCTTGAACATCGCGACCATCGGTGCGACCAGCATCCTCCTCGGCGGGGAGCTGCGAGCGCCCTGGTATGTATCGGAGGAGGAAGCGGTCGCCGCGATCGAGGCGAATCGTGACTTCGTCGTCGGTGTCAAGGTCCGCGCATCCGCGAACGTCGGCGGCGAGCATACTCGCCCCGCACTCGCCGCCGCGCGGCGGGTCGCCGACCGCGTGAGCCTGCCGCTCATGGTCCACCTCGGCCCACCGCCGGTCGGAGTAGACGAGATCGCTGATTCTCTCCGCGAGGGCGACATCCTGACCCATGCCTTCACCGGGTGGTCCGGCAACGCCGTCGTCGACGACGACGGTCGGATTCGACCATCGGTGGCGCGCGCCCGCGAACGCGGGGTGCTTCTGGACATCGGACACGGCGCATCCGGCTTCAGCCTGGAAGTCGCGCGGAGGATGCTGGCCGAGGGTCAGCCGCCGGACACGATCAGCACCGACCTCCACGCATACTCCAGCAAGGTGGTCGGGGACCTCCCTCAAGTGATGTCGAGGTTCCTGGCGCTCGGGATGCCGTTCGGCGACGTACTGCGTTGCACGACGGTCACCCCCGCACGCGCGGTCGGCCTCGCCGTGGGCGAGCTGACCCCCGGCTCGCGTGCAGACGTCACAGTGCTCGAGCTCGTCGATGCCGACGTCGAGTACGCCGACGGCTTCGGCGCGACCATCCGGGCGTCACACGAACTCCGGGCGGTGAAGACCTTCCTTGCCGGACAGCAGGTCTACGAGCGGGGGTCGGCATGATGCAGTCCGTGGTCGTGGGCGGCGGCATCATGGGTGGCGGGATCGCGATCTCGCTGGCCCGCGCCGGACACGCCGTTACCGTCGTCGAACCCGACGAGTCCGCTCGCGCGCGGCTGAACACGCACCTCGCGGAGCACCGGTGGCCCGCGCCAGAGCTGGTGCCGTCCGTCGGCGCCGAGCTCCAGGCGTCGGCCTCGGCCGAGCTGGTCATCGAGGCGGCACCCGAGGACGTAGAGCTTAAGAGGGACCTGTGGCGGCGGATCGGAGCCATCGCCCCGGAGACCGCGATCCTCGCGACCAATACGTCGTCGCTCGACGTCGACGACCTCGCCGCGTGCGTGCCAAACCCCGCTCGGGTGCTCGCCACCCACTGGTTCAATCCCGCCTACGAGATTCCGTGCGTCGAGGTCGCTCCGGGGCACCTGACCTCCTCCACGGTGGTCCAGCAGGTGATGGAGATACTCACCGCGGCCGGCAAGCGTCCGGTCGTGGTGCGCAACGCCGCCGGCTTCGTGGCGAATCGGATCCAGTTCGCCGCGATCCGGGAGGCGATGCTCTGTGTGCAAGAGGGGGCGTCCCCGGCAGACGTGGACGAAATCGTGCGGTCATCCTTCGCGCCGCGCCTGGCCGCGCTGGGCCCGCTCGCGAACGCGGATCTCGGCGGCCTCGACACGTATCTCGCAATCTTCAACGTGTTGCGACGTGCGCACGGCGACCGCTTCGAGGCGCCCACGATGCTCGTCGATCTTGTGGCCGAGGGGCGTGTCGGCACGAAGGCCGACGCCGGGATCTTCCACCACACGCCGCAGAGCGCCCGCGCCCTCGCCACGCTCCGCGACGATCGGATCGCCCGCATCCTCGGCGCGCTACGCAGTGAACAGGAAACGTGAATGTTTCGAGTATATGAAGTAATATTCATCAGTATGAATGAAGAGGTGGTTCCGTGCGTGCGCTGAGGCTCGAGGAGATCGGCAGGCTGGGTCTGGTCGAACTGGACGAGGTGTCGCCGGCACCCGGGGAGGTCGTGGTCGAGACGATCGCCACCGGCATCTGCGGCTCCGACATCCATGGCTACACCGGCCACAACGGCCGACGAGTTCCCGGCCAGATCATGGGTCACGAGACCGTGGGGCGGATCGCTGCGCTGGGTGCCGACGTCTCCCGCGATCGCTACCGCGTCGGGGCTCTCGTCACGATCAATCCCGTCGTCGTCCCACCCGAGCGCGTGCGGGCGTTCGAGGGCCGGGAGCAGCACGATCCCCGGCGACGGGTGATCGGTGTCGACCCGGCGTTCGTCTCCGCGTTCGCCGAGCGATACGCCGTCCCCGTGACGAACGTCATTGTGCTGCCGGAGCTGGCCAACCCTCTGCACGCCGCACTGATCGAGCCTCTCGCCGTCGCCATCCACGCCGTCAATCGGGTGGGCGGCGTCGCCGGACAGGCTGTCCTCGTCGTCGGCGGCGGCCCGATCGGGCAGTCCTGTGTGCTCGCCGCCTTCCGCGACGGCGCCGGGCGCGTCTTCGTGTCGGAGCCCAACGAGGGTCGCCGCGCGATCTGCGCGTCGCTCGGAGCCGAGGTCATCGATCCGAGCAACGGCGACGTGCCGCAGTCCGTGCGCGAGCTCACCGGCGGACTCGGTGCCGACGTCGCGCTCGACGCGGTCGGCAACACCGCGACGATTTCGGACGCGCTACGTTCGACCGTGCTGGGCG
>JASBUD010000266.1 GCA_030148105.1 Microbacterium sp.
GGGCCGAGGATCGCGTCCTTCGGATCGGTGACGGATGCCGCCACCGCGCTCTCCAGCAGGGTGTTCAGGCTGAATCCGTTGATCGCGAGGACCCACACGGTCATCACGAGCGCCCCGCCGATCAGGAGGAACGCCTTGACGATCTGCACCCAGGTCGTGCCCTTCATCCCTCCGACGAGCACGTAGACGATCATCAGCAGACCCACGACCGCCACGACGATCGACTGTCCGAGCCGGTCGCTGATGCCCAGCAGGAGCGAGACGAGTCCGCCGGCCCCGGCCATCTGCGCGAGCAGGTAGAACAGGCACACGGCGAGCGTCGTGAGAGCGGCAGCCATGCGCACCGGGCCCTGCTTGAGCCGGAACGACAGCACGTCGGCCATCGTGAATTTGCCGGTGTTGCGCATGAGCTCGGCGACCAGCAGCAGCGCGACCAGCCACGCGACCAGGAACCCGATCGAGTAGAGGAACCCGTCGTAGCCGTTGATCGCGATCGCGCCCGTGATGCCGAGGAACGACGCGGCCGAAAGGTAGTCGCCCGAGATCGCGAACCCGTTCTGCGGGCCCGAGAACGAGCGGCCCGCCGCGTAGTAGTCCGCCGCGGTCTTGTTGTTGCGGCTGGCGCGGATCACGATGAACAGCGTCACCGCGACGAACGCCGCGAAGATCGAGATGTTGACGATCGGGTTGTTCTCCACCGTGTCCACGGCGGTCTTCACGGCGGCGAAGACGTCGTTCATGCGCTCGCCTCCTGACGCTCGAGGTCCTCACGGATCTCGGCGGAGATCGGGTCGAGCCGGTGATTGGCGTACCAGACGTACCACATCGTGATCCCGAAGGTCGTGACGAACTGCCCCAGCCCGAGGACGAGCCCGACGGTGATGTCGCCGCTCACGCGCTGCGCCATGAACTCGGGCGCGAACGAGGAGAGCAGTACGTACGCGAAGTACCAGACCAGGAACGCGATCGACATCGGGAAGACGAATCCCCGGTGCTTGCGCTTGAGTTCCCGGAATCGCGGTGCCGATTCCTCGGCGAGGTAGTCGACGCCGCCCGGGGGGACGGTGTCGGTGGATGATTCGGACATGGTGAGGGCCTCCTTGCCTTCGTGGTGCCGTCTTCGTGTTTCTGCGGGGGGTCTCGTCTTGCGGTCTCGGCGGGGGTCAGGGGTGCACGACAGCGCCCCGGAGCGCCTGCTGCAGGTCGTCGAGGACCGTCGGGTCCTCGATCGTGGCGGGGATCTTGTACGGCTCGTCGTCGACGATCTGCCGCATGGTCTTGCGGAGGATCTTGCCCGAGCGGGTCTTGGGCAGCCGGTCGAGGACCGTGACGTCGCGGAAGGCGGCGACCGGACCGACGTGCTCGCGCACGAGGGCGACGAGTTCGCGCTCGAGGACGTCGTGCGCGATCGGGTGATGGGCCTTCAGCGTCACGAAACCGGCGGCGCGCTGACCCTTGAGCTCGTCGCGCACGCCGATCACGGCGCATTCGGCGACGGCGGGGTGCATCGTGAGAACCTCCTCGAGCGATCCGGTCGACAGCCTGTGCCCCGCGACGTTGATGACGTCATCGGTGCGGCCCATCACGAACACGTAGCCGTCCGCATCGATGTGCCCGGCATCCCCTGTCGCGTAGAACCCGGGGAACGCCGAGAGGTACGCCTCGCGGAAGCGGCCGGGACTCCCCCAGACGCCACGGAGCGTGCCCGGCGGCAGCGGCAGCCGGAGGGCGATGTTGCCCTCCGGGCTCGACCCGTCCGGTTCCGTGCCGGTGCGGTCCCGACCCTTTCCGTCGAGGATGCGGACGTCGTAGCCGGGCATCGGGACCGCGGTCGACCCCGCTTTGCCGGGCAATCTCTCGACGCCGACGGGGTTCGCGCAGATCGGCCAGCCGGTCTCGGTCTGCCACCAGTGGTCCACGACCGGAACACCGAGCCCGTCGTTCGCCCAGTGCCAGGTCTCGGGGTCCAGGCGCTCGCCGGCGAGGAACAGGGTCTGCAGCGTGTCCAGCGCCCCGGCGGGGAGCTCCTCGAGATCGGGGTCGACGCGGCGGATCGCACGGAGGGCCGTCGGGGCGGTGAACATCGTCTTCACGCCGTACTCGGCCACGACGCGCCAGAACTCCCCGGCATCCGGCGTGCCGACCGGCTTGCCTTCGAAGAGCACCGTCGTCGCCCCGGCGAGCAGCGGTCCGTAGACGATGAACGAGTGCCCGACCACCCATCCCACATCGGATGCCGTGAACATCGTGTCGCCGGGGCCGATGTCGTAGATGTGGCGCATCGTCCAGGCGAGCGCGACCGCATAGCCGCCGGTGTCGCGCACGATGCCCTTCGGGGCGCCGGTCGTGCCGGAGGTGTGCAGGATGTACAGCGGATCGGACGACACGACGGGCACGGGCTCCGCCGGCTCCGCCCCCTCGGTCACGTCGTCCCAGTCGACGAACCGCACGTCCGCCACCGCGTCCGCCAGGTCCGCCGCCGATCCGGGCACCGCGGCGCGGTCGCGGACGACGACCGTCGAGACGATGCCGGGGGCGGCCTCCAGGGCCTTCCGCACGATCGGCAGATACTCCACGATCCGGCCCGGTTCGAGGCCGCCTGAGGCCGTGATCAGGACCGACGGGCGGGCGTCGGCGATCCGCATCGCGAGCTCGGTCGCGGCGAATCCGCCGAATACGACGGCGTGGATCGCGCCCAGACGGGCACACGCGAGCATCGCGATGACCGCTTCGGGCGTCATCGGCAGATACAGCAGCACGCGGTCGCCGCGTGTGACGCCGAGGTCGCGGAGGGCGCCGGCGAAGACGGCGACGCGATCCCGCAGCTCGGAGTACGTGTAGGCCTTGCGCGTCCCGGTCATCGCGGAGTGGTACCGCAGCGCGACGGACTCGCCGCGTCCGGCATCCACGTGGCGATCGAGGCAGTTCGCACTCATGTTGAGAGCGGCGTCGGGGAACCAGGTCCAGGACTCCTCGCCCTGCTCGATCACACGGGCGGGCTCGACACTCCACTGCACGGCGGATGCCGCCTCCCGCCAGAATCCGGCGGGGTCATCCAGGCTGCGACGCCACTGCGAGGCGTATCCGAGCATGAGGGTTTCTCCTTCGAAACGACGCTCCTTCGGCCATCGGGCCGACTTCGCCCCGGTGGTAGGGTCGACGCTACGAAAAGCGGCGACGACGCCGTCACCCCCGGAAGTAGGTAGTGCGTGGCAGCGCGGACCGGCCCCGACAGCGACGCCCAGCTCGTCGCGCGTGCGGTCGCGGACCTCGCCCGCCAGACGCAGTTCCCGTTCGCGTTCGGCGGTCTGGAGCGCGACGGCGCGGTCGAGGTGACCGCGACGGTCGGCACGCGGACCCGTCACCTGCAGGGCCTCGTGGTGCGTGCCGAACGCGGCCTCGGCGGGCGTGCGCTCGTGGAGAAGCGGCCCCGGCTGGCGCTGGACTACCGCACGTCGCGCAACATCACGCACGACTACGACCGCGCGGTGCTGGGCGAGGGCGTCGCGACGCTCTTCGCGATCCCCGTCGTCGTGACCGGCGACGCGCGGGGTGTCCTGTACTGCGGGACGTGGGCGCAGTCCGCGGTGAACGACGTGATGGCCCGCCCCGCGTTCGGCATCGCCGAGGCGCTGGCGAACGAACTGCGGGTGCGCGACGAGGTGGAGCGCCGCCTCGCGTTCGCGCCGGCGCCGTCGCCTGCTCCGGGCCTGGATGCCGCCGCCCGCGAAGAGCTGCGTGAAAGCTACGCTGAGCTGCGCAGCATCGCCGCGGCGGTCGCCGATCCGGACGTCCGTCAGCGCCTCGCCGCGCTCGAGCAGCGGCTCGCGGCGCTCTCGAGCGACGGGATCACCGGTCCCGCGCCGAGCGTCGCGCTGTCTC
>JASBUD010000276.1 GCA_030148105.1 Microbacterium sp.
CCCGGCTGGTCGACCCCGGTGCTGCCCGAGCACGAGTGACCGCCGCGGGCCGCGCGGAGGTCAGCCCGCCCCGATCTCGCCGATCCCTCCGTGCCGGCGCCGGTCGGTGGCCTCGTAGTGCTGCGGAGTGAGGCCGGCGGACTCACCACCCCGAGCCTGCCGCGACTCATAGGTCTCGCGCGCGGGCCAGAAGAACTGCCGGATCCGGGCGAACAGCGTGGGCTTGTGGCTCATAGGGCGAGCCTACGCTCTGCCGTCTTCCCTGTCCCGAGCCGCCGTCGTCGGGGACTGGGAACGATGCCACATTTCCGCCAGACTGGACGCGTGACACGACGACGTGACCTCGGTGGCGAGACCTGGCAGATCCGCGAATCCCTCGGCGACACCTGGCGCTGGTATCTCGACGCCGACCGCGCTCAGCGCAACAGCGTCCGGCCGCAGGCCCGCAGCGACGGGTGGTTCCCCGCGCGCGTGCCGGGCTCGGTGATCGATGATCTTGTGCGGGCCGGCGAGCTGGCCGACCCCCGGCATGGGCGGCAGAGCCGCGAAGCGGAGTGGGTGACCGAGCGCTCGTGGGTGTACCGCTGCACCGTGCACCTCGACCCGCTCGCCGATGAGGAGACCGTCTGGATCGACGCGCAGGGCATCGATCCGGGCGGGCGGATCTTCTGGGACGGCGTCGAAGTCGGCGGGGTCCGCGGTCTGCACCGTCGCGTGCGCGTGAGAATCGGACGCGCCGGACAGGATGCCGCCGCCCCGGGCCCGCACGCGCTCACGATCGTCGTCGCCCCGGCGACGCGCAGCGAGCCGCAGGTCGGGGTGACCGGCCGGGTGCGCGAGCTCGCTCCCCGCGTCGGGCAGGGGTGGGACTTCTCGCCCCGCCTGCGCCATCAGGGCATCTGGCGACCGCTCACGCTGGTCGTCGGCGCGACTGCCCTCGGCGAGATCCGCGTGCGGAGCTCGTTCGACCTCGCAACGCGCACCGGCACGATCGCCGTCGACGCCGAGGTCGACGGCGGCGAATGCGCGGTGAACGTCGAGGTTCTGCTGCGCGGCACCGTCGTCGGCACGGGCGCGGGTCCGACGCCGCTCGAGATCGAGATCGCGGATGCCGAGCCATGGTGGCCGGCCGGCTACGGCGACCAGCCGCTGTACGAGGTCCGCGTGCGCAGCGCAGGCGACGAGCGCACTCTCCGCACCGCGTTCCGCGACGCCCGCCTCGTGCCGAACGCCGGCGCGCCCGCGGCCGCGCTCGGCTACACCGCGCTGGTGAACGGCGTGCGGATGCCGCTTCCCGGCTGGAACTGGGCGCCGGTCGACGTCCTGTTCGGCACCGTGGACGCCGCCCGCACCCGTCACCTGGTCGACCTGGCCGTCGATTCGGGCGCGCGGCTGCTGCGGGTCTGGGGCGGCGGCATCCTCGAGTCGGACGTGTTCTACGACGCGTGCGACGAGGCGGGTCTGCTGGTGTGGCAGGAGTTCAGCCAGTCCAGTTCCGGCATGCAGAGCACCCCGGCGGAGGATCCGGTGTTCCTCGCCCACATGGTCGACGAAGCCCGCCACGCGGCTGCGCGGCTGGCGCGGCATCCGAGTCTGTTCATCTGGGGTGGCGGGAACGAGCTCGAGGACGACCTCGGGCCGCTCGACGAGACGCGCTCGCCCGCCCTCGCCGCGCTGCGGACCACGCTCGCCGAGGCCGATCCCGGCCGCGCGTGGCTGCCCACCTCGCCGAGCGGGCCGGTGTTCCACCATCGCCTGGACCGCATCGCGACCGATCCCGACGGACAGCACGATGTGCACGGCCCGTGGGAGCATCAGGGTCTCGAGGCCCAGTACACCCTCGCCGACGCGGGGACGAACCTGGCCCACACCGAGTTCGGAGTCGAGGGCATGTCCAGCCTGCGTCAGATCAAGGCGATCATCCCGCCCGCCGACCGATGGCCGGCGGATCGGACCAACCCCGTTTACCGGCACCTGGGCGACTGGTGGAACAACGCCGCTCTCGTCTCCGAGCTCTTCGCCGGTCGCCTGGGCGACCTCCCGAGCCTGCAGCGCGGGAGTCAGTGGCTGCAGGCGACCGGACTCCAGTACGCGATCGAGGGCGACCGACGCCGCTGGCCGCGCTGCAGCATGGTGCTGCCGTGGCAACTGGCCGAGAGCTTTCCGAACGCGTGGTGCACGAGCGTCGTGGAGTGGTCCGGAGAAGCGAAGCCGGCGTTCCATGCCGCGCGCCGGGCGTTCGCGCCACGCCGCGCGACGATCAGGACGCCGCGTCTGGCCTGGGGCGGACACGCACTCCTGCACGCCGAGGCCTGGGTGTGGAGCGAGCGCCTCGTCGTGGTGGGTTCGCGCGTCACGCTGCGGCTGCGCGACACCGCGGGCCTGGTGCACGCGCAGACGACGTCCGCGGAGCTGACGGAGATCGGCGACCCGGCACCCGCCGCCGCGCTCACACTCCCCCATCCGGGCGGGGCGGCGATCATGATCTGGGAGGCGGAGTGGGTCTCGGAGACCGGCGAGACCCTCGATCTCGAGCGCTCGGCCACCGTTCTGGGCACCGACCTCGGCGGCCTGCTCGACCTGGATCCGGCCCGCGTGGAGGCCGACGCGACGGCGGATGCCGACACCTGGCGGATCCGGCTCGTGAACACCGGCTTCACCGCGGTGATCGGCACCGTGGTGCACGACGACCGGGCGTTCGAAAGCCCCGGGCGGCTGCTGGTCCGAGACGACCCCCGGCCTCTCCTGCCGGGCGAGCACCGGGAGATCTCGGTGCGCTGGTACGACGTGGCGCCGCCGGAGCGCCGCCTGGCGCTGGACGCATGGAATCTGCCCCGGCGGCGCATCGAGACGCAGCCCTGACACGAACGGAAGCGGGCGGCTCCCGGAGAAACCGCCCGCTTCTGCATCACTTCCGGATCAGCCGGCTGCCTGGTCGTAGGCCCGCATGGCGGCGTCCTGGGCATCCTTGAGCGCGTCCTCAGCGGACTTCTCACCGAGCAGTGCCGACGTGACCGCGTTCTGCAGCTCGGTCTGGATCTGGAGCCCCGCCGGCGAGGACCCGAACGACTGGCCGCTGGCAGCGACGTCGTAGTACGTGGCGATCGCCGAGTCGAAGCCCGGGAAGTCGGTCGGCTTCACGTAGGCGTCACGGATCGCCTGGTCGTTCTCCGGCGAGCCGGTGAACAGTCCCGCGTTGATGCCGAAGCGCGACGGGTCGTTCTTCGTCGTCTCGTCACGCGCCTTGCCGGCGGCGTCCCACGCCTCGGTCGAGGTGAGGGCCAGGACGTAGGCGCACGCCGCGGAGGGGTTCTTCGCCGCGGTCGGGATCACGAACGACGTGCCGCTCGCGACGGTGAACGGGCTGCCGTCCTGCGCGTTCAGCGGAACCGCGTTGATCTCGACCTGCTCGGCGTACGGCGTGAGCACGTTGACGTACCACTGGTCGAACACCGCGGCACCGACCTGATCGGCGACGTAGGAGTTGTTGTCGCCGAACACGTCGAACGAGTCCACGAAGCTCTTCGCGTTCGCGTACCCGCCCTGTGCGTCGTAGATCTCCTTGAGGAACTCGATCGCCTTCGCGTTGTTGGGGTCATCGAGCGCGGGCTTGCCGTCCGCGTCGATCGTCTGCCCGCCGAAGCTCAGCATCCACAGGCCCGCCTTGCCCACGCCCTGCGGGTCCATGCCCATGCGGGTCGGGTTCGCGCCGTCCATGACGGTCATCTTCTTGATCGCCTCGAGGAGGGCGTCGGGGTTCGACGTGTCCATGTCGGCGTCGGTGACCCCGGCCTCCTTCATGACGCGCTCGTTGAGGAGGATCGCCGGCGGCTGGTAGAACTGCGGCACGCCGTAGACGGCGTCGTCGTACGTGACGTCGTCGACGACCTGCGGGTACCAGTACGACCTCGGGTCGAGCCCGTAGAGGTCGAAGCACGCGTCGAGCGGCTGGATGAGGCCCTGCGCGGCGTAGGTCGCCACGAACTGCCGGTCCATCTGCACGACGTCTCCGATGCCGCCGCTCGCGGCGCGGGTGGAGAACTTCTGCGCGTCGAATGCGGATGCGTCGACGTCGACCGTGACGTCCTTCTCGCCGACGACCTGTTCGGCGACGTCCATGCGGGACGTGCCGACCTCGTCGGCGTTCTCGAAGCCCCAGACGGCGAGGTCGCCGCTGTAGTCCTCGGAGAAGTCGCCGCCGGCGGCGCCGCCACCGCCTCCGCCTCCGCTGCACGCGGTCAGCGTGACGAGAGTCGCCGTGGCTGCGAGGGCCACGAACGTGTACCTGGTCTTCTTCATCGAAATTCCTCTCGGGCTGCGGGTCTCACGGCGTCCTCGCGCATGAGCATCTCGGCATGTGATGAGAATGTGGGAACCTTCCCACATTCAGGACGATATCGCAGGCCGAAGCGCGAGACAACCCCGGTTATATCCCCGTTATCTCGTGGTATTCGGCGTTCTCGGAGGCACGCCGAAGCGCGGCATCACGATGGAATCGTTCTCAGATCGGGATGCCGCGCCGGCGGGGTCCGGGCGGACCGGCCGCCCGAGGAATCAGCCCTTGCGACCCTGCGTCGCGACGCCTTCGACGAAGTACCGCTGACCGAACGCGAACAGCAGCAGCATCGGGATCGTCACCAGCAGCGCGGCCACCATGACGTACTGGTAGTCGCCCTGCCCGCCGTTCGTCGGGCTGTACTTGGTCATCGCGGATGCGATGCCCAGCGGCACCGTGTACCCCTCGGGCGAGCCCGCGTTCAGGTAGATCAGCCCCGCTTGCAGGTTGTTCCAGCTGGCCTGGAACTCGAACAGGAACACGATGATGAACGACGGGATCGACAGCGGGAAGACCATCCGCCAGAACAGACCCCACTGGCTCACCCCGTCCACGCGCGCGGCTTCGAAGATCTCGCGGGGCAGGCCGAGGAAGAACTGTCTCTGCAGGAAGATGTAGAACGCCGAGCCGAAGAGGTTCATCCCCCACAGCGGCACATTGGTGCCGACGAGCCCGAGGTTGTTCCAGATCAGGTACTGCGGCACGAGGGTCACGGCGCCGGGCAGCATCATGGTCGCCAGCACCACCCCGAACAGGATGTTGCGCCCGGGGAACCGGTAGTACGCGAAGCCCCATGCCACGAGAGAGCTGGACACGGTCACGAATCCCGCCGCGAGGATGGCGATCAGCAGGCTGTTGCCCACCCAGTTCAGCAGCGGCAGCTCGTTGAAGACCTGGACGTAGTTCTCGGGCGTGAACGTCTTCGGGATGAGCCGGTTGTCGAACACCTCGCCGCGCGGCTTGAGGCTGGCTGCGAGCAGCCAGGCGAAGGGGTAGAGGAAGAGGAAGGCGAACACGACCAGCAGCAGCCACTTCACCGCGGCCACGATGATCGAGCCGACGCTGCGGCGCTTGCGACGCGGGGGCGTGGCTTCGGGCTCGTCCTCGGGCATGATCGCCGGGGCGACGGCGGATACGTCGACGGCCATGGCTCAACGCTCGCTTTCGTAGTAGACGAACCGGTTGCCGAGCTTCACCTGGATGAGCGAGATGATCATGATGATCACGAAGATCAGCCAGGCCATCGCCGCGGCGAAACCGAAGTTGAACTGCCGGAAGGCCTGCTGGAACAGGTACACGGCATAGAAGAGCGAGGCGTCCGAGGCCCCCTGCACCTGATCCCGGTAGAAGAGCAGGTACGCCTGGTCGAAGGTCTGCAGCGCGGCGATCGTCAGCACGATCACGTTGAAGAACAGAGCCCCGGAGATCATCGGCAGGGTGATGGAGAAGAACCTGCGCACGGGCCCTGCCCCGTCGATCTCCGCCACTTCGTAGAGGTCTCGCGGCACGTTCTTCAGCGCGGCCAGGAAGATCACCATCGTGCCGCTGACGCCCCACAGCGTCATCAGAACGATCGAGGGCTTCACCCAGTTCGGGTCGAGGAGCCATTGCGGGCCCTGGATGCCGATCGCGGCGAGTCCCTTGTTGATCGCGCCCTGGTTGCCGTTGAGGAGGAGGAAGAACACCGCCGCGGTGGCGACCGCGGGAGTCATCTTCGGCAGGTAGTAGAGCGTGCGGAAGAGTCCCGCACCCCGGGTGACCCGGTTCAGCATCATGGCGAGGAACAGCGCGAAGATGATCTCGAGCGGAACGGCGAGCACCGCGAAGAACAGCGTGTTACCCAGCGAGATCATGACCTTCGGGTCCTCGATCAGCGCCTGGTAGTTCGCCAGGCCCGCCGGCCGCATCGCCCCGGTCGCCAGCTGGTAGCGACTGAAGGAGATCACAAGGCTGTAGATCATCGCGCCGGCCGTGAAGACCAGGAAGCCGAAGATCCAGGGCGAGATGAACAAGAAGCCGGCCATCGCTTCGCGCTTGTTGTAGGTCTGCTTGACGCGCGGCGCCTTCTTACGGCGTCGGCGCGGCTTCTCCTCTGAGGTGATCGCCTCCTCGGCGACGAGACTGTCAGTCATGAGAGACCTGTCTGGGTTCGGGAGCGGCGCGCATGGTCGGTCCTCTCATCTTCGGGGGTCAGCGTGTGGCATCGTTGCCACACTCCCCCGACTATAAGCGCGGCCGGCGCGCAGTGGCAACCGGCTTGCGCACACGCGGGAAACGAGGCAAGCGCTCCGGTGTCAGCCCCACGCCGTGTTCGCATCCAGCGTGCGGGCTCCGCGTCCGGCCAGCGTCAGTGTGAGGTTCGCGGCGGCTTCGAGCTCTTCGCTGATCTCGACCGCCCTGCCGATATCGGTCGCGCAGACGAGGCTGCCGTGATGCGCGAGCAGCAGGACGTGCGCGGCGGCGGCCCGCTGACCGACGGCCGCCGCGAGCTCGCCGGATCCCGGCGGCGCGTAGGGCACGAGTCCCACGCGCCCGAGCTGCCTGATGCGGTACGGCGTGTAGGCGGGGAGGGGGTCCTCGCTCTCGTCGACCGGGAGGCACGACACCGCGGTCGCTGCCGGCGAGTGCAGGTGCACGATCGCGCCCGCGTCCGGCCGGGCACGGTACCCGGCGACGTGCATGCCGACTTCCTTCGTGGGATGCCGCCCCGCGAGCACCCGGCCATCGAGGCTGACGGTGCACAGGTCGTCGGGGCCCAGTCGGCCCAGGGCCGCGCCCGAGGCCGTGACGTGCACGACCTGCCCCTCGCGCGCACTGAGGTTGCCGGACGTCCCGGGTGAAAGGCCTGCGGCGGCGAGCGCGTGCGCCGCGGCGATCAGCTCATCGATCATGCGACGTCCTCCCACGCCCGGTCGAAGAGGTCGACTTCGCCGAAGTTGCCGGACTTCAGGCACAGGTCGAGCGCGCGTCCTGCGGCGTCGGTCGCACTCATCCACGGGACCCCGGGATCGACGACGCGCCGCACGCGCATCGTCCGCACGCCGAGCGCCTGCACGACGGCGCCGGAGGTCTCGCCGCCGGCGACCAGGAGCCGGCGCACGCCGAGGCGCCCGACCGCGTCGGCCGCGACCCGCCCGAGGACGTCCTCGATGCGCGCCGCCACCGCCTGTCGTCCCCACGCGCGCTGCGCCGCTGCAACCGCCTCGGGTTCCGTCGTGGCGGTGATCAGTGCGGGCGCCCCCGCCGCCACCAAGGTCAGCGCCGCGGCGATCACCGCATCCGGATCCGCCATCGCCTGCGCGACGTCGATCCGGTGGACGGGTCCGTGGAACGCCGCGACCTGCGCGCGGGTCCGTTCCGAACCGCTTCCCGACAGCACGAGGCGACGACCGTCCGGCGGCGCCCCGACCTCGGGCACGGAATGCACCGGGTTCCGCCGGGCGATCGCGGTCGCGAGGCCCGCCGCCCCCGTGAGGATGATGCCGGTCTCGAGGCCGGCCGCTGCGGCGACGGCATCCAGATCACCCTCGAGCACGCCGTCCACGAGGACGTGACGCACACCCGCGCGGCGCAGCCGCCCGAGCTCTTCCCGTACCGCGTCGGCTCCGGCGCGCACGACCTCCGTCGAGACGAGCGCCACCCGCCGGGGCGTCTGCCGCGAGAGGACGCGCACGAGGTCGGCATCCGTCATGGGGGTGAGCGGATGCCGCGCCAGCGACGACTCGGACAGCAGCCGGTCTTCGACGAAGAGGTGGCCCCGGTGCATCGTGCGTCCCACCGCAGGGGTGACCGGCGTCCCGACCGAGAGGGCCCCGTCGCCGGCGAGGTCGAGCAGCGCGTCGGCGACCGGGCCGATGTTGCCGGCATCCGTCGAATCGAACGTCGAGCAGTACTTCTGGTAGAGCCGGGCGGCCCCCCACCCGCGCAGTACTTCGGCGGAGGCCGCACTCTCGGCGACGGCGACCGCGACGGGCGCCGTCCGGGACTTGAGGGCCACGATCACGCACGATGCGGTGGGCGTCTCCCCCCGCTCCGGCACGCCCACGCGCACTTCGGCGGACATGCCTGCTGCGCTGACGCCCGCAGCGACGTCGCACGCCCCGGTCAGGTCGTCGGCGATCACGCCCAGCGCGACGCTCATGAGGCGAGCCGCACGGGGACGAGCCGCTCGAGGCGGGCGACGGCGTCGGGGGCGGCCTCGTCATCCGTGATGACGAGGTCGACGATTCCCAGAGCGGCGATCCGCACCGGCGCCGTGCGGGCGATCTTGGTGGAGTCGGCGAGCAGGATCACGCGGGCGGACTGCTGCGCGAGCACGCGCTTGATCGCCGCGTCCAGCACGTTCGTCCCCCAGAGTCCCTCCGCGTCCAGAGCCGTCGCCGAGAGCAGAGCGAGATCGCAGCGGACGCTGCGCAGCGTCTCCTCCGCGAGCGGACCGGCGAAGCTGCGGGTGTCGGGCTGATAGTGGCCGCCCGCCGCGACGAGCGACGTCGCGGGGCGCCGCGTCAGCGCCTCGATCACGGGGAGCGAGTGCGTGACGACCGTGCCCTCGCCGATGAACGGCAGGACGGCGGCGACCGTCGTCCCTGCGTCCAGGGCGATCGTCGCCGCGGAGCCGATCTCGGCGGCGGCGGCCGCGGCGATCGCGCGCTTCCGGCCCGCGGCGACGGCGTCCCGGCGCTCGAAGGACGCCGACGTCGTGAGCGTCGCTCCCCCGGCCACCCGCCGCACGGCGCCCTCCTCCTCGAGGAGCTGCAGGTCGCGTCGCACGGTCATCTCCGACACCCCGAGCCGCTCGGCGGCCGCAGCCGACGCGAGATATCCGTCGATCGCCGCGAGCCGCAACAGCTCGGCCCGGCGTCCGGGGGCGTTCGCGTACCTCATCACGGCGTCCTCCAAATTGTGCGATATTGCACAATCTTGCCATCTCTGTTCGTTTCGGCACACAATGAGGCGGTGACGCTCGCCCTGGGACTGGACCTCGGCAGCACGACAACGAAAGCCGTGCTGGTGGAGGTCGCGTCGACCGGTGAGGTGACCGTCCGGCACACGGCACGCGGCCCGAGCGCGACCGAGGTGCACGCCCTCCTCGACACCGCCGCCGACGTCGTGCGGGCGTGCGCGCTGCGCGCCGACGCTCCGATCGCCGCGGTGGGTGTGGCCGCGATGGGCGAGAGCGGCGCCGCCCTGGATGCCGCGGATGAGCCGCTGACCGGGATCCTGCGCTGGGACGCGCAGCGGGATCCGGCGCATCTGCGCGCCGTCCTGGAGAAGCGCCCCGACCTGCCGGAGCGGTCCGGCATACCCGCGACCACGAAGCCCGCCGCGGTCGTCCTCACGGCACTGCGCACGGAGCAGCCCGACGTCTTCGCGCGCCTGCGCCACTGGGCGGGGGCCGCAGACCTGGTCGTGCACGCTCTGACCGGCGTCCGCGTCACCGACCGCACGCTGGCCGCCCGCACGATGCTCTCGCTCGACGACGGGCGCACCTGGGATGCCGCGCTGCTCGCGGATCTTGGCATCCCCGCGCACATCCTGCCGGAGCCGACGGGGGCATCGCGGACGACCGGCGCCGCGGTGCGGTTCGGTCTGGCACCGGGCATCCCGGTGCACGTCGCCGGCCATGACCACGCCGTCGGCGCCTGGGCGACGGGCGCGCGCACTCCCGGTGCGGTGGCCGATTCGCTCGGCACCGCGGAGGCGATCCTGCGTGTGACGGATGCCGCCGACGTCGGTGCCGCGGTGGCGGCGGGGTTCGCGGTGGGCCGGACCGTGGACGGTACGGCGCAGACGATCCTCGGCGGGAGCCCCGCGTGCGGCGCGCTGCTGTCGTGGTGGGAGCGCGAGCGTCCCGAGGACCAGGTGCTCGATCGGCTCGCGAACCTGCCGACCGGGACATGGACCCCCGCAGACACGCTCGTACTTCCGTACCTATCGGGCCGCCAGTGCCCCGAACCCGACCCCGGCGCGCAGCTGCGCATCCGCGCCCCGTCCGGTGCGACCACGAACGATCGCGCGCGCGGCGTGCTGCAGGCTCTCGTGTTCCAGGCCCGGTGGATGCGCGAGAGCGCGGACGCGCTCGCGGGCTCTCCGGCGCAGAGCCTCACCGTGCTCGGCTCGCTCGCCGAGCGCCTGCCGGTGTGGGCGCCGCTCGCGGCCGCGGCCGGCACCCCGACGCGTCGGTGCACAGCCGCCGAACCCGTCGCCGCGGGCGCCGCGCTGCTCGCCGCCGTCCGCGCCGGAGCCGTCCCGCCCCACGCCGTAGTGCCGGGCGAACCCGTTCCCGCGCTGCACTCAGACGGCCTCGACGCCGCGTACGCGCGCTTCATCGCCGCCGCCCGTAACGGCATCACCCAAGGAGAGACATGACCACGCTCGACGCGATCGCCCGCCCGTCCCACACCTTCGCCATGGTGGCGATGGACCAGCGCGAGAGCCTGCGGCACATGTTCGACGTCGCCGGCTTCGGGCGTCCGGACGACGAGGCCGTCATCGACTTCAAGGTCGCGGTCGCAGAAGAACTCGGCCCGCTTGCCTCGGGATTCCTCGTCGATCGGCAGTTCGGGTTCGACCGGGTGCGCGCCGCCGTCCCCTCCCCGACCGGACTCATCCTGGCCGTCGACGCACTGGAGCAGGAGGACGGCGGTCCCGTGGAGGACACGTCGCTCGACCGGGACGCGCTGAGCGGTATCCCGGATCAGGTCGTGGCGCTGAAGCTGCTGCTGATCTGGCGCCGCGACGACCGGCGGGAGGATCGCGTACGCCTTGCGGACGAGTTCATCCGGACCGCCCGTGAGCGCGGTCTGCTGTCCGTGCTCGAACCGGTCGTCCGGGCGGCACCGGGCGAGACCGGCTTCGAACCGGATGCCGCCATCCGGGAGGCGGCCCGCGAACTGTCCGCATTGCGACCCGACCTGTACAAGTCGCAGGTGCCGCTCGCGGGCGCGGGCGACGAGCGCGCACAGCGCGTCGCGAGCGCCGCCCTGAACGCCGAGGTGACGGGACCCTGGGTCGTGCTGTCGCAGGGCGTCGAGCGCGAACGGTTCGCCGCCGCGGTGCGCGCCGCCTGCCAGGAAGGAGCCAGCGGATTCCTCGCCGGCCGTGCGCTGTGGAGCGACCTCGTGGGCAGTCCGACGCTCCGTGACGGCCTGCGCACCCGCGCCGCGGACCGTCTGAAGGCTCTCGGCGACATCGTCGACGCGTCGGCGCGCCCGTGGACGGTGGCCTGACGTGCGCGTCGGCGTCCTGCACACCGTGCCCGCGCTCGTTCCGATCTTCCACGGACTGCTCACCGAACGCCGCGCCGACCTCGACATCGTGCACGTCGCCGACCCGGCGCTGCTGAGCCGCGCGATCGAGGTCGGCGTCGACGAGACCCTCGCCGCGGCGCTCAGCCGTCATCTCACGGCGCTCCGCGGCGCCGGAGCTCACGCGGTGCTCCTCACGTGCTCGTCGATCGGCGAGGCGGCCGTCGCGGTCGCCCCGACGGCCGGCATCCGCGTGGTCCGCGTCGATGCGGCGATGGCCGCCGAGGCCGTCAACCGCGCCGCGGACGGGGCGGGCCGCGTGCTCGTGCTGGCCACGCTGCCGGCGACGCTCGGCCCGACGACCCGACTCGTCCAGGCAGCAGCGGAGGATCGGCGGATCGAGATCTCGGCCCACGTGGTCGCGGATGCCGCCGCCGCGCGGTCCGCGGGCGACCAGGACCGGCACGACCGGCTGATCGCCGAAGCCATCGCGCAGGCCGGATCGGTCGACGCCATCGTGCTGGCCCAGGCGTCGATGGCCTCCGGAGCGGGCGGGGACGAGCGCGTCCTCACCTCCCCGCGCTCCGGCGCCGCCGCCTTCGTCGCGAGCCTGGAGGGGGACGCATGAGCGGCGTCTCGCTTCTGACGTACGCCGATCGCCTCGGCGGCGATCTCACGGCGCTCGGCCGACTGCTCGAACGTGAGCTCGACGTGTTCACCGGGGTGCACGTCCTGCCGTTCTTCACGCCCTACGACGGCGATGACGCCGGATTCGACCCGGTCGACCACATGACGGTCGACCCACGGCTCGGCGGGTGGAGCGACGTGCGCGCCATCGCGCGCGCACGCGAGGTCACGGCGGACCTGATCGTGAACCACGTCTCCAGCCACTCGGCGGAGTTCCAGGACTGGCTCGCCCGCGGCGCCGGCTCGGAGCACGACGGCATGTTCCTCACGTTCGACCGGGTCTTCCCCGACGGCGGGACCGAGCACGACATCACGCTGTTCTATCGTCCGCGTCCGGGGCTCCCCTTCGCGCCGTACCGTCAGGCCGACGGCAGCCGCCGACTGGTGTGGACGACGTTCATGCCGTCGCAGGTCGACCTCGACGTGGCGCATCCCGCGGGCCGCGCCTACCTGGAGCGCCTCACCGACACGCTCGCCGCCGGCGGCGTCGGGACGGTGCGCCTGGACGCGGTGGGCTATGCCGTGAAGACGCCCGGCACCGATTCGTTCATGACCGGGCAGACCCTCGCCTTCGTCGCCGAGGCGGCCGCGCTCATCCGGTCCCGCGGGATGCGCGTGCTCGTCGAGGTACACGCGCACACGTCGCAGCAGCAGGCGATCGCGCCGCTGGTCGACCTGGTCTACGACTTCGCGACCCCGCCGCTGCTCCTGCACGCGCTGGCGACCGGACGCTCGGACCGGCTGGCGGCGTGGCTCGGCATCCGGCCCGCGAACGCGGTCACGGTCCTGGACACGCACGACGGCATCGGCGTGATCGACGCCGGGCCGTCCGGGGACCTGGCCGGTCTGCTCTCGCACGACGACATGGCGGCCGTCTTCGCGGCGGCCGATCACGCCACCGACGGCCACTCGTCGATCGCGTCGGTGATCCCGCAGTGGATGACGCTGCCGCACCAGATCAACGCCACGTTCTTCAGCGTCCTCGGGGCGGACACCGACCGCATGCTGCTCGCCCGTGCGCTGCAGGTGTTCCTCCCTGGGGAGCCGCAGTTCTACTACGTGGGCCTTCTCGGCGGCACGGATGACACCGCGCTGTACGCGGCGACCGGACAGGGACGCGACGTGAACCGCCACATCTACACCGCGGACGAGGTCGCCCGTGCGCTGGCGACCCCGGTGACGAGGGGCCAGCTCGCTCTCGCGCGCCTTCGGCGGCATCCGGTGTTCGACGGCGCCTTCTCGTGGGAGCAGCCGGACGACGCGTCACTGCGCCTGCGGTGGGCAGGAGCCGGTCATGAGGCCGTGCTGGACCTCCGCTTCGATGTCCCGGCCTACGAAATCGCCCTCGACGGCGCGCGGGTCGACCTCACTGCATGAGAGCCGTTGCGCATAACTCCCGCATTCTGCTCGCCCGCGGGGCGGGCGGTGACATGTTTCCACTGTGGCCGGGCAGTGTCGACCACAAGATGCAGGAGTTGTGAACGCGGGCGTCTGCGATCGGCGCCTGCAAAAGAGAAGCGGCGCTCTGGGAACGTTGTCACATAGACTTTCGGTCATGAGCCCGCACCTCTCGCTCACCGTCGACGGCGACCGGAACACGATCCGGGGGCGCGGCTACGCCCTCTCCTGGCGCAGCGGCCCCGCCGGACTCAGGCTCTCCCCCTATCTGGAGCTCTCCGATGCCGACGGGCTGCGCTGGATGCGGCTGTGCGTCCTGTCGAGCGTGCACACGCAGGCCGTGCCCGATGAGACGATGCGCATCGAGGAGCCCGACGTGCGCGAGCAGACGGATGCCGTCCTTCTGACCGTGCGCACGGCATCGACGGCCTGGCGCTCGCGCACCCTCGAGGTGCGCTGCACCGCCGAGTCCGTGGAGGTGACCCTCGCGGCGGAGGGCGAGGGTGAGCTGACGGATGTCACCCTGCTCGGCGGCGACGGCGTGCTCCCGACCGGCGCCTCCGGCACCTTCCGCTCGGGCTTCGCCGCCCAGTCCTTGTACGTGCCGAGCCCGACCGAGCCGATCGCGTTCGTGCGGCCGATCTGGTCGGCGGCCTCCCTCGGGGTCGTGGGCGACGCCGACCCCGGGCGCCTGAACGGGATCTTCTCGCCCCCGCCCCTCGCCCTCGCGTTCGGCCGCTCCCCGGCCGAGGATCCGCTCGTACCCGGCGAGGGCCCGTGGCTCGCGGCCTGGCTGCGCGGTCCGGTCGAGAGCATGCACTTCACCACGGTCCGATTCGACCCGGTCGACGGCGGCGCGCTCCTCCGCCTCGCCCATGAGGGGCACGAGCGGGTCGACGGAGGCTGGCGCTCCCCCACGCTCGTGATCCGTCCCGTCGCTTCGCCCGCGGCCGCGCTCCAGGAGTATCGCGCCGACCTCGTCGCTGCCGGCGATGCCCCCGCGTCGACACCCGACATCGCGCCCTGGTGGCTGCAGCCCATCTTCTGCGGCTGGGGCGCGCAGGTCGCCCGGGGCGGTGCTCCCGCGCCCGAGCTCTGCCGTCAGAGCATCTACGACGAGTTCCTCGATCGGCTGGCCGGCGCGTCGCTGAGTCCCGGCACGATCGTGATCGACGACCGGTGGCAGGCCGAGTACGGCACCGCCGAACCCGACGTCGACGCGTGGCCGGACCTGCGCGGCTGGATCGCCGCCCGTCATGCCGAGGGCCGACGCGTGCTGCTGTGGTTCAAGGCGTGGGATACTGCCGGCCTGCCGCCGGAGGAGTGCGTGACGGATGCCGAAGGACGCCCGGTGGCCGCCGACCCGGGCAGTCCCGCCTACCTCGCCCGCCTGGACGCGATCGTACAGCGTCTGCTCGATCCGGAGGGACTGGATGCCGACGGGTTCAAGGTGGACTTCACCCAGCGCGCACCGAGCGGCCGAACCCTGCACTCCGCGCCGGACAGCGACGGGGTGTGGGGCATCGCGGCCGTGCACCGACTCGTCGGGCGACTGCACGCCGCCGCCCACCGCGTCCGCAGCGATGCCCTCGTGATCACCCACACCGTGCACCCCTCGTTCGCGGGCGTCACCGACATGGTGCGCACGAACGACGTCCTCGAGCACGACACCGCCGGACGCCCCGTGCCGGTCGCGGCGCAGCTGCGGGCGCGTCAGGAGATCGTCGCGACGACTCTGCCCGGGCACCCGGTCGACACCGACCAGTGGCCGATGCCGAACCGCGCGGAGTGGCTCGAGTACGCGCACGCCCAGACGGCCTTCGGCGTTCCCGCGCTGTACTACCTCGAGCGGGTCGGCGAGGATGAGCCGATCGACGAGCAGCATCTGGCTGCGATCGGCCGCACATGGGACGACTACCGGAAGAGCCTGGGATGACGCAGATCGCGCGCGGCGTGTGGCGCATCGCCGACACGTGCCACGTGTATCTAATCACCGATCCCGACGCGCCGCACGGCGCGCGCGACGCCGTGGCGATCGACTTCGGCTCGGGGCTCGCCCTCGACGAGCTCGCCGCGCTCGGCATCCGCCGCATCACCGACGTCGTGATGACCCACCACCACCGCGATCAGGCGCAGGGGCTCCCGCTCGCCGTCGCGCACGGGGCGCGCGTGCACGTGCCGCCGGTCGAGCGCGAGCTGTTCGACCGCGTCGAGGAGATGTGGGAGCGCCGTCAGCTCGACAACGACTACAACCTGCGCCAGGACCGCTTCTCGCTGCTGTCCTCGGTGCCGGTGCACGACGTCGTGCCCGAATACCGCGTCCTCGAGCTCGCGGACATCCGGCTGCGCGTCCTCCCCACGCCGGGCCACACGATCGGCTCGGTGTCGTACCTGCTCGAGCGCGACGGCGAGGTGATCGCGTTCACCGGCGACCTGATCCACTCGCCCGGCCGGGTGTGGTCGCTCGCCGCGACGCAGTGGTCCTACACGGAGAACGAGGGTCCGGCGATGACGGTGCTGAGTGCGCGGATGCTGGCCCGCGAGGGCGTGGACCGGCTGGCACCCTCGCACGGCGAGGTCATGCCGGACGCCGCCGATGCGCTCCTGCAGCTCGCGCGCGGGATGCAGGAGTACGTCGACTCCCGCCGGTCCTACCCGTGGGACCTGCAGGCGCGCCTGGAGGATCCGTTCGTCGCGCTCACGCCGCACCTGCTGCTGAACCGCACGTCGATCTCGTGCTCGTACGTGCTCCTCTCCGACACCGGAGAAGCTCTCCTGATCGACTACGGCTACGACATGACGACCGGCCTGGTCCTCGGGCAGGAGCGTGCGGCGCGGCGGCCGTGGCTCGCCTCGCTGCCGGCGCTGCGCGCCGACTACGGCGTGACGCGCATCACCGTCGCGCTGCCCACCCACTATCACGACGACCACATCGCCGGGATGCCGCTCCTGCGCGACGTGGAGGGGACGAGCCTGTGGATCCCTGAGAACGTCGCCCCGACGATGGCCGATCCGTGGCGGGAGGACCTCCCGTGCCAGTGGTACGACCCGATCACGGCGGACCGCGTGCTGCCGTTGGATGAGCCGTTCCGGTGGAACGAGTACACCCTCACCGCCTATGCGCAGCCCGGGCACACGCTCTACGCCGTCGCGTACGAGCTCGAGGTCGACGGCGTGACCGTCGTCTTCACCGGCGACCAGCAGGAGGGGCTCGGCGGCCGCGACGGGCGCCGGGACATCATGAACTACCAGTACCGCAACCGCTTCGCGCTCGGCGACTACGTCCGCAGCGCTGCGCTGTACCGGCGGATCGCCCCGGGCCTCATGGCGACCGGCCACTGGGAGCCGCGCTGGGTGGACGAGGAGTATCTGTCCTACCTCGAGCAGTCGGGCCGCGCGGTCGACGAGCTGCACGAGCGCCTGCTGCCGCAGGACGAGCTCGCGATCCCGGCGGACGGGCAGGTCGCGCGCATCCTCCCCTACCGCGCGCGGGTCGCTGCCGGCGACCCGATCGCGTACGAGATCCGGGTGCGCAACCCGCTGCCCGCCCGCGCCGCAGCCGTGATCCGGCCGATCGTGCCAGTAGGCTGGCGCACGTCTGAGGCGGACATCCGCCTCGAGCTCGACCCGGGTGAGGAGTCCGCCGTGCCGTTGACCGTGACTCCGGCCTCGCCCGGACGCCGCCGGCGCTTCGCCGTGGACGTGCAGATCGGCGAGCTGCGGCTGGGTCAGCACGCCGAGGCCCTCGTCGAGGTGACGGAGCCGGTATGAGTCAGTCCCCGCGGCAGCCCGTGGCCCGCGCGACCATCCGCGAAGTGGCCGACGCCGCCGGGGTGTCCCGGTCGACCGCCTCGCGCGCGCTGTCCGGCAACGGTTACGCGGCGCCTGAGGTGCGCGACCGGGTGCGGGCCGCGGCGAAATCGCTCGGCTACGTCGTTGATGTGACGGCGCGCAGCCTGAAGCAGCGCACGAGCCGCTCGGTCGGCATCCTCGTCTCCGATCTGCGCAACGTGTTCTACGCCGAGCTCGCGTCCGGCGTCGGCGAGGAGGCCCGCGCGCACGGGCGCACGATCGTGCTCGTGGACCTGCACGGCGAGAGCAACGACGAGCTCGAGGCGGCCGAGACCCTGGTGTCCTCCCGTGTGTCCGGGGTGATCGCCACCCCGGTCTCGGCGGAGCTCAGCGAGTTCCTGGGACGCATCGGGGTGCCGCTGATCGAAGTCGACCGCCGGTTCGACGCGGAGGGCACCGACGCGGTCGTCGTCGACAACCGGGCCGCGGCGCGCGAGACGACTTCGCGGCTCATCAAGGCCGGGCACCGCCGGATCGCCCTCCTGATCGACGAGACCGAGTGGACCACGGGTGAGGAGCGCCTGCGCGGCTACCTGGACGCCCTCGCCGCCGGACGCATCCGCCGCGACGACGCCCTGATCGTCAAGGCGGGGTGGGATGCCGAGGAGGCGACGGCTGCGGCGGTGGGGGTGCTCTCGCTCCCGGATCGGCCGACCGCGGTCTTCGCCGCGAACAACGTCCTCACCGAGGGCACGTGGCGGGCGACCAGCGAGCTGGGACTGCGGATCCCCGACGATGTCAGCCTCGTCGGCTTCGACGACGCCCCGTGGATGAGCATGGTGCAGCCGGGTGTCTCCACGCAGGTGCAGGATGCCGGCGGTCTGGGGGCCACGGCAATGCGGGCCCTGCTGGAGCGCATCGAGAGCCCGGACGCGCCCGTGCGCACGATCGTGATGCCGACGCGGTTCATCGCACGCGGGTCGATCGCACCGCCCGCGGACTGACCCCGACAGCCCATGGTGGCGGTCGCCGCGCCGCTGTGGTTAAGTATGTGGGAACGATGTCACACCGCGCCAGACCGTGGCGCGCGTTCGCATCGCACGAACTGAGCACGCACGTCGGAGGAACCGCATGACCAGCCAGCAACCCGTGCTCGCGCTCGACATCGGCGGCACCAAACTGGCTGTCGCGATGGTCGACGAGGACGGACGCACGCACGGGCTCATCGTCGAGCCGACCCAGAAGCTCCGCGGCCCGGACGCCGTGATCGCGCACCTGTTCGACATGGGGCACCGCAGCATCCGCGCCGCAGGTCTCGGCGACCCCGCCGCGGTCGGGATCAGCTGCGGCGGCCCCCTGGATGCCGCGACGGGCGTGCTGACGGGCCCCCTGCACCTGCCCGGCTGGGTGGACGTGCCGATCGTCGACCTCGCGCGGACCGAGTTCGGAGTGCCGGCGGTGCTGGAGAACGACGCGAGTGCCGCGGTCGTCGCCGAGCACCGCTTCGGTGCGGCGCAGGGCACCCAGACCGCGCTGTACCTCACGCTGTCCACTGGTGTGGGCGGCGGTGCGGTCATCGCGGGTCGACTGCACCGCGGCGCAGCAGGCAACGGCGGCGAGTTCGGGCACATCACGGTCCGGCCCGGCGGGTGCCTGTGCGAGTGCGGCCGGAAAGGATGCCTCGAAGCGTACGCGTCCGGCACGTCGATCGCCCGGCGCGCCGCCGATCTCCTCGCGACGGACGATCGCTCGTCGTCGCTGCGCGCACATCCCCAGGTGCGCAGCGAGCACGTCTCGGCCGATGCGGCAGCTGGCGATGAGGTGGCCCGCGAGCTCTGGGACGAGACGGTGGCCGTGCTCGGCCAGGCGGTCACCGACCTGGTGAACGTGTTCGAGCCCGAGATCGTCGTGCTCGGGGGCGGCGTCACGCGCGCCGGCGCGATGCTGCTCGACCCCGTCCGCGATCTCGTGCACCGCACGGCGATGCCGCCGGCCGCTCGCGCCCGCGTGACGCTCGCCGGCCTCGGCGACGTCGTGTGCGTCGTCGGCGCCGGCGCGCTCGCCCACGACCTGTCCCTCCGACTCGACCGCGAAGGCTCCACCCATGTCTGACCAGCTCCAGAGCGAGCTCGACGCCCACATCGCCACCGCCCGGAACGCCGAGGCGCTCCTGCCCGACGTGCGCGCGGTCGGCGACATGCTGATCCGCCGCTTCGCCGCGGGCGGCACGCTGTACACGCTCGGCAACGGCGGCAGCGCCGCCGACGCGCAGCACTTCACCGGCGAACTGATCGGCCACTACAAGCGCGACCGCCGTCCGCTCCCCGCCGTGACCCTCACGACCGATGCCACGGTGTCCACGTGCATCGCGAACGACTACGCCTTCGAGGACGTCTTCTCCCGCCAGGTGGAGGCCCTCGCCCACGAGGGCGATGTCGTCGCAGCATTCACCACCAGCGGGCGCTCGGCGAACGTCGTACGCGCGCTGGCGGCGGCACGCGCGAACGGCGCGACGACGCTGCTGTTCGCCGGCGGCGACGGCGGCCCCTCGCTCGCGCTGGCGGACCACTCCTTCCTGGCACCGTCGATCGAGACGCCGCGGATCCAGGAGCTGCACACCTTCCTCCTGCACGCGCTTTCGGAGATCCTGGACGCATGGGCGGCCGAGGAGGACGCGGCGTGATCGATCCCGCCGAGCGCGCAGGCTCCCTCGCCCACGAGCCGAGCGCCGACGTCGAGACCGGCGTCGCCCCCGACAGCACCGAGATCACCGGGCAGCGCCGGCGCGCCCCCATCGCGAACGCGCCGTCGGGCGACCAGCCGCGCGACATGCCGGCCGTCGATCGGCCGGTCGCGACGGCCGATCGCACGCTCCACATGATCGGCAACGCGCACATCGACCCGGTCTGGCTGTGGCCGTGGCAGGAGGGTTATCAGGAGGCCCGCGCGACGTTCTCCAGCGCGCTGGACCGGATGGACGAGTATCCCGACTTCATCTTCACGTGCGACCAGATGGTGCTCCTGGCGTGGGTCGAGGAGCAGGACCCGGAGATGTTCGCCCGCATTCAGGCGCGCGTCGACGAGGGACGCTGGGTGAACGTCGGCGGCTGGTGGGTGGAGCCGGACTGCAACATGCCGATGGGCGAGTCGTTCGCGCGCCAGGGCCTGTACGGCCAGCGTTACCTCCAGTCCCGCTTCGGGCGCATCGCGAGCGTCGGCATGAACGTCGACCCCTTCGGACACAACGCGATGCTCCCCCAGATCCTCCGCGGGCAGCGGATGGACTCGTACTGCTTCCTCCGGCCGGGTCCCCACGAAGGCGACCTCCAGGACACGCTCTTCCACTGGGAGTCGCCGGACGGCTCGCGGGTGCTCGCGTACCGCATCCCGTTCGAGTACGGCAGCCCACCCGGCGACGTCTCGGGCCAGACCGAGAAAGCGCTCGCGCAGCTGGACCGCTCGCTCGGCGAGATGATGGTGTTCTACGGGGTCGGCAACCACGGCGGAGGGCCGACGAAGGCCAACATCGAGTCGATCCACCGCTACGACCGGATGGGCAGCTTCGGAAGGATGACGATGTCGTCACCGCGCGCGTACTTCGACGAGATGATCGCCCGCGGCGACGGCTTCCTGAACGGTCTCGGCGTCCGCCGCGACGATCTGCAGCACCACGCGCCCGGGTGCTATTCGTCCCATTCCGGCATCAAGGCGTGGCAGCGTCGCGCGCAGCACGCCGTCCTCGCCGCCGAGCGGTGGGCCGCGGTCGATGTCGCCCTCGGTGCGGGTGACTACCCGCGGGACGATCTCGAGCGCGCGTGGAAGCAGATCCTGTTCAACCAGTTCCACGACATCCTCCCCGGCTCGGCGATCGAGCCGTCGTACGAGGACGCCCGCGACCAGTTGGGCGAAGCCGTCGCGATCGCCAAGCGCATCACGACGCGCGTCCACAATCGTCTCGCGCGCCGCATCGACATCCCGATGGATGCCGCGACCCAGCCGGTCGTGGTCTTCAACCCCCACCCGTGGGACGTCGAGGCCGACGTCGACATGCAGTACGGCGGGCAACGGTACGGCGTGCGCATCGTCGACCACGACGGTGCACCGGTGCTGTCGCAGGAGACGCAGTCCACCGCCACGACCGGCGACATCACGCGAGGCGCGGTGACCTTCCGCGCCACGGTGCCGGCGCTCGGGTACGCGCTGTATCGCATGCTGCCCGGACCCGCCCTCCCGACGGAGACCGACCTGCGCGTGTCGGAGGACGGCACGGTGATCGAGAACGCGCACCTGCGCGCCGAGTTCGATCCCGCGACCGGCGACCTGATCTCGCTCCTGGACAAGCGCGGCGGCGTCGATCCGCTCCGCGGCACGCGCGGCGAGCCCCGCACGGCCGTGTGCGATGACCCCACCGACACGTGGGGGCATCGCGTGGTGTCCTATACCTGGCCCGGTGCGGCGATGACGCTCGATCGGATCGTCGTCCGCGAATCGGGCCCGCTGCGTTCGCGGGTTCGCGTCGAGCGCACCTGGGGGGCGAGCCGCCTCATCGAGGAATACGTGCTCGCGCACGACGCCACGGCCCTCCGCGTGGAGGTGACGTTGGACTGGCGGGAGCACGCGCACCTGCTTAAGCTGCGCTTCCCCGTCGGCATCCAGGAGCCTCGAGCGACCTACGAGATCCCTTACGGCACGATCGCGCGCCCGGTCGATGCGGCAGAAGAGCCCGCGCAGTCGTGGGTCGACCTCACCGGCACGCTCGCGGGCGCACCGACCGGGCTCACCGTGATCTGCACCAACAAACACGGGTGGGATGCCGCTCCCGCGGACACCCCGGGCGCCGGCACTCCGAGCATCGGCATCACCGCCGTGCGTTCCCCCGTGTACTCCTGGCACGACCCGCGTCTGCTGGATCCCGAGGGCGTCTACTCGTTCCAGGACCAGGGTATCCAGCGGTTCCGCCTGGAGCTGGTCCCGCACGCCGGAGACTGGCGCGACGCGCAGCCGACCCGACGCGCCGCCGTGCTCGAGGCGCCGGTCCGGGCACAGCTGGAGTCCTTCCACGCCGGCGACCTGCCCCCGCTCCGCAGCTTCGCCACCGACGGTGGCGAGGCCGTCATGATCACCGCGCTCAAGGGCAGCGAGGACGCCCCCGTCGGCGCACCCGCCGATCTGATCGTCCGTGCCGTCGAGACACGCGGGCGTGCGGCATCCGCTCGACTGCAGCTGCCCGTCGTGGATCGCGAGATCACGGCCGAGTTCGGGCCGCACCAGGTGCGCACGTTCCGGGTGCCCGCGGATCCGTCCGCCGAGATCGTCGAGGTCGACCTCCTGGAGTGGCCGCTCGGCGAGCCGGCGGCGTGACCGCGGTCCCGTCCGTCGCGATCCTCGACGCCGACCCCGCACGCTTCGAGGTCGCCGTCGAGTCGACCGGCGACGAGCACCGCATCCGTGTGCGGCTGAGAGACGGGATGCCGACCCCGGCCGCCGTGCGCGTCTCGGTGTCGGTCGACCACGCTGACGATCCGTGGTGGCTGATCCCCGGGCTGTTCTACGGCGAGAATCGACCGGCGGAGAACGATCGCGTGTACCCGCGCTTCCAAGCCGGTGCTCGCAGTGCTGCACAGCACGCCGCGTTCGTGAGCGATGCGTGGCACTTCCGCTCCGATCGGGCCGCCACGCCGGTCGTCTACGTGTGGCCGGCCCCGGGCGCCCCCGGTCTCGCGCTGTCCGCCGAGCCGACGACCCCGCTCGGACTCACCGGACTCGGCTTCGCCCTGCACGGCGACCGGGCCGAGCTCAGTGTCACCTTCCCCGCACGGGAGTCCCCCGTGACCTATTTCGGCGATGCGCGACCGCGCGCCGCCGAGGTGCTGCAGCACCTCTTCGAACCGGGCGTCGAGGCCACGCTGGTCGTGCGGGTGCATCCCCTCGCCGCAGACCGCCACGACTATGCCCGCGTGCAGCGCGCACTGCACGCGGCCTCGGCGCCCTCCGCTCCCCTGCGTCCGTGGGTGGACGTGCCGACCGCGGCGGCGCTCAGCGCCGAGGGTCTGCACCGCTGGCACTACGACCCCGACCCGGGTGTGCTCCTGGAGACGGTCGGTTTCGACCGGGAGCTCTCCGGCGGCGACGGGCACCCCGTGGACCGGCAGGCGATGCACGTCGGATGGGTGTCCGGCATCCCGTGGGCGTATGCGATGCTGCGGCATGCCCACCGGGTCGGCGACGACGCCCTGGCCGAGGCCGCCACCCGGGTGATCGACTTCTGCACCGCCGAACTCTCGCCCAGCGGCACGTTCTGGGGCGTCTGGTATCGGGGCAGCGGCTGGACGCAGAGCTGGACGACGCGTTCCCGCGGCCTGCACAGCCGGACGCTCGGCGAGGCGACGCAGTTCCTGATCCGTGCGCTGACCGAGACGGAGCGACCGGCGTGGCGCGACGCGGTCCGTTCGAACCTGGACGCGGTCGTCCGCCGTCAGCGCGCGGACGGCAACCTCGGTGCCATCCACCACGCCGAGACGGGCGACGTGCTCTCCTGGGCGGGCTCGGCCGGCCTCGCGTGGGTTGCGGCGCTCGCGGACGCCGCGGACTGGGATGAGCGCTACCTCCCCGCAGCCGTCCGCGCCGGTGCGTACTACGCGCGGTTCGTGGACGCCGAGTACCTGCACGGCGCCCCCGAGGACGTCGATCTCGCCGTCACGAGCGAAGACGGCTACGTCGCGGTCATGGCGTACATGGCGCTGCATGCGGCGACCGGCGAACGGGAATGGCTCGACCTCGCCCGCCGCTCCGCGGATTTCGCCCTCACGTTCCGGTACACGTACGACGTGCAGTTCGCGCCGAGCACGATGCTTGGCGTCTTCGACTTCGGCACGCGCGGAGCCGACCAGGCATCGGCATCCAACCAGCATCTGCACGCGTACGGCCTCATCTGCACCCGCGAGATGCTCGCCCTCGCGGACGCGACCGGCGACGCGCACTACCGCGAGCGCGCATGGGAGACACTGGCGTGCTTCCGTCAGTTCGTCGCGCGATTCGACGGAGACTTCAACGCGTACCGCGGCATGGTCACCGAGCGGTACTACCAGACCGAATGCTTCCAGCCCAAGGGAATGCTGCTCACCCTGTCCCACGCGTGGAGCGCGGGCGTGCTCCTGCTCGCCTGCGAGGACACCATCACGCTCGGCGCAGCCGGGGAGCCTCCGCGAGAAGCATAGAAGCGCTTCTCGATCAACCCCCGGGCGAGAAGCGCTGGTCTAGTTCAGCATGGCCAGCGGTCGACGCACGACGCCGCCGATCGAAGTGCTCTGAAGGAGGTGCCGATGGATGTGATCCTCGTACCCGGCCTGTGGCTGGACGGATCCACGTGGAGCGACGTCGCCGAGCGGCTCGTCGCGGCGGGGCACCGCACGCACCCGCTCACCTTGCGCGGACTGGCCTCGCGCACGTCCGACCGGCGCGGCATCATGCTCGCCGACCACGTCGCCGAGATCGTCGACGTGATCGACCGCTGCGATGCGTCGGTCGTGCTCGTGGGACACGCCGAGGCGTGCGGACTCGTCCACGCGGCCGTCAACCGGCGACCGGAGCGCATCGCGCGCGTCATCCACGTCGGCGGCTTCCCGAGCGCGGACGGCACGCGCGTGCTGAGCTCGGTCGCCGTCGCTCCTCGGCGGGCGGATGCCGACCCCGTCGCCCCTGACGAGGCCCTGGAGGCCCGCTACCGCCGCATCGCCGAGAACGGTGCCCAGCCCTTCGACTCCGTGCAGCGCCTCACCGACGAGCGCCGGTACGACGTGCCGACGACCGTGGTCGCGACCGAATACCGTGTCGACGACGTGGTGCGCTGGATCCGTGCGCGCCAGGACCTCACCCGCGAGCTCGCGCTCATGTCAGACCTGACCCTCGTCGACCTGCCGGCCGGCCGGTGGCCCCAGATCGAGCGTCCGAACGACCTCGCCCGGCTCATCATCGATCAGACCGGACTGCTCACTCTGACCTTCCCGACCGTGCCCACCCTCGCGACGACGTCGGTCGCGGCGGAGGTGTAGGCCGCGAGGATCACCGCGAGAACATCGATCCCCTCGACGTGCGTCTGGATCGGACGGATGCCGCTCTGCAGGCACGCGGCGAAATGGGCGATCTCGGCCTCGAACTCGTGGACGGGCGGGAACGTCGTGGTGATCGGCTCCTCACCGCGCAGGCGGACCGTCAGGGTCGTGCCGTCGGAGGTGAGCGAGCCGCGCTCGGCCACGACCGAGAACTTCTCCGTGCCGACGGCGGGCTCATAGGCCCAGCTCGTCGTCACATGGCCGACCACGCCGTTGTCGTAGCGGACGAGCAGCTGGGCCGAGTCCTCCCCCTCCATGAACTCCAGGCGATGCCGGGACAGCATCGCCGCGACCCGGGTCGGCGATCCGCCCGCCAGGTGCTGCAGCAGGTAGAGCGGGTGGTAGCCGGTGTCGATGAGCTCTCCACCGCCGGCCGTCGCGGCCTGCGCCCGCCATCCCATGCTCTCGGGCGTGAAGTCGTTGAAGAAGCTGTCGGTCGTGCGCACTTCGTACACGCGCCCCAGCGCCCCGCTGTCCAGAAGCTCCTTCGCAGCGGCGACGGCGGGGAGGAAGAGCTGGTTGTGCGCGCACATGATCGTGACGCCGGTGCGCTCCGCCGCGGCGGCGATCGCCTCGGCCTCCTCGAGCGTCAGACACAGCGGCTTCTCGCAGAGCACGTGCAGGCCGGCATCCGCGGCAGCGATCACGGCGTCGGCGTGGAGGTGATGGGGCAGGCAGATGTCGACCGCGTCGAGACCGCCCGCAGCGATCATGTCGCGGTAGTCGGCGAAGACGCGCACGTCCGGATCGTCGCCGCGGCGCCGCTCCGCGTTCTCGGCGACGGGATCGGCGACCGCGGCGAAGGTGACCGTGTCGGGGTTGCGCCGATATCCGGCGACATGGGCGCCGGCGATACCGCCCGCCCCGACGAGTCCGATGCGGATCCGGTCTGTCATGTGCGGGTCCTTCCCTCGATCAGCACGCTGCGACCGGTGCTCGCGGCGCGGTTGGCGGCGACGACGAACCGCGTGAGGTCCACCGCCTGCCGCTGGTTCTCGCTCGTGTCCGCGCCGTCGCGGATCGCCTGCACCCACAGATCGAACGGACGAGGGGGATGCGCCGTCTCGGGGACGACCGCCCACTCCTCTCCGAGCATCCCTCCCTTGCCGATCAGCTCGTCGCGCCCGAACCCGAACAGGAGCGAGCCTTCGGTTCCGCGCACCTCGAACGCGGCGGCGCCGGGAGTCGTGACGAAACTCGCCTCCGCCACGCCGAGCGCGCCGTTCTCGTAGCGCGCGACGACGACGGCGTTGTCCTCCACCGCGTGGTCGGTGACGTGTCCGTACTCCGCGCTCACCGAGACCGGGTCGGTGCCGAGCAAGCGCTGTACGAGATACGCCGGGTGGCAGCCCAGGTCGGCGAACGCTCCCCCGATCGCCGCCACCGGATCGGCGAAGCGCTCCGGCAGCCAGCCCGCGAGCCATCCGTCGTGCGCCATCCGCACCCGGGCGTACGTCACGGTGCCGAGGGCACCCCGGTCGATGAGATCGGCGGCGGTCGCCATAGCGGGTTCGGACAGACGCGGCAGCGAGACCACGAGCGCTGCGCCCGTGCGGCGGGACGCGTCCACGAGGGCCTCGCATTCGGCGGTGGTCGGGGCGAGGAGCTTCTCACTGAAGACGTGGATGCCGGCCTCCAGCGCGCGCGAGATGACCGCGGTGTGATCCGCGGTGGCGGTCGTGACGATGATCGCGTCGACGTCGGGGCGGGCCAGCAGCCCGTCGAGGGTCTCCGCGGCGGGAACCTCCCACCGCGCGGCGCCGTCGCCGGAGCGCTGGGGGTCGGCATCCCATCCCGCCACCACCCGCGTGCCGGGATGGTCGGTCGCGTCGGTCGCGTAGTCGTCGGCATGCACGTGCCAGAAGCCGGCGATTCCCACTCCGATGACGTCGTCGCTCACGCGCACTCCTGTGTGTCGGGATCGATCACTGCGCAGAAGATGGTGCTTCCGCCGGTCAATGTGGCAACGTTACCATATCCGTGCAGAGCGGCACCGGGCCGCCGGAGCGGAGTCCTATGAGGCTGTATCTGATCGGCGCAGGCGTCATCGCGCGGACTCATGTCGCGGCGGCGCGACACATCGGCGAGGACGTCGAGGTGCATGCCGCGGATCCGGCGCCGGCCGTGCGGGACAGCTTCGCCGCGGAGTTCCCCGACGCGACGCTGTATGCCACGAGCGAGGAGATGCTCGCCGCTCCCGCACGGGAGGACGACGTCGTGATCGTGGCGACACCGCCCGCTGCGCACCTGGGCCCCGCGGTCGCCGCCCTCCGCGGCGGGAGGCACGTGCTGTGCGAGAAGCCGCTCGTGCTCGACGCCGCCGAGGCGCAGGAGCTGCTCCGGGCGAGCGCGGAGACCGGACGCATGCTGGGATCCTGCAGCACACGGTTCCGCGGCCTCCCGCACACCGAGACGGTGAAGCACGCGATGTCCTCGGGCGTGCTCGGCGACGTGTACGCCGTGACCTTCATCACGCGGTGGTCGCGCAGCCGGGCGGGCATCGAGTACCAGCCGTCGAGCCGGTGGTTCCTGGATCGCTCGCGCAGCGGCGGGGGCGTGCTCATGGACCTCGGGCCCTACGACGTCTCCACGTTGTTCGACCTGTTCGACCCGGTGCGCGTGGACGTGCGCGACGCGTGGTTCGGGCGTGCGATCACCGCCGCCGATCCCGCCGACGTGGTCTTCGACGTCGAAAGCGACGTGGGGGCGGCGCTGCGACTCACCCTGTCCGACGGCCGCTCTCTGCCCGTCGCCTTCGGCCGTGCGACCGGGACGCACGCCACCGAAACCGCGCACGGCGAGATCGTCGGCACCGAGGGAGCGCTGCACTGGGCCCCGTTCGACTCGCAGGCCCCGGTGTTCCTGCGCACCGACGGCGACGGGGCGATCGTCGAGAGCGAGCTCGAACCGCTCCCCCGGGAGCCCCTGTCGATCTTCGACCGCCCGCTCGTGGAGTTCGTGCATGCACTGCGCGGCCGCCCCTCGCGCGCGGCGCTCGGTGCCGTCGCGGTCGCGGAGTTCCTCGTCCTGCAGGCGATCTACGCTGCGGCCGCGACCGGGGCACCCCAGGTCGTGGAGGTCCCGCGATGAGGGCGCAGGGCGTCGCGACCGCACTGTACGGCTGGATGGAGCGCTCCGCGCGCGACGGCGTAGCGTGGGATTGGGAGTCGCTCTACACCGCGTGCGCCGACGCGGGCGTCGACGCGGTCGAGACCGACGCGACACCGGACAAGCGCGAGATCCTCGAGCGGCTCGGCCTCCGCGTCTCGGCGTCCTACATCGGCATGCCGCTCACCGGCGCGTTCGCCGACCTCGGCGTCGAGGAACGCGTGCTGCCGGTCGCCCGGCGCCTCGCCGATGCCGGCGGCACGATACTGCTGCTGAACGCGGACGGACCGCACGCGTCGGGATTCGCACCGAAGACGCATGCCGACGTCCGGCGCCAGGGCGAGAACCTGAGCCGCATCGCCGAACGCGTCGCGCCGCTCGGTCTGCGGGTCGCGCTGCACAACCACGCCGACACCGCCGATGCCGCGGCACAGGATCTCGCGGCGGTGATCGAGCACGCCGACCCTGCAGTGGGACTGTGCATCGACACCGGGTGGGCGTGGGCGGCCGGCCACGATCCAGTCGCGTGGGCG
>JASBUD010000279.1 GCA_030148105.1 Microbacterium sp.
CGTAGTACCACCAGTCGCCGCGGCGCGTCGGCACCGAGAGGTCGGTCTCGAGCGTGCGTCCCTTGATCTCGCCGAAGATGCGCTCCTGGAGCGGGGCGAGGTGCGCCGTGCGGTCCCGCGTGTACGCGTTCTCCGCTTCCAGATGCGCGATGACCTCCGGGTCCTCCTTCGCGCGGAGCCATTCGTATGCGTCTTCCACGTCGTCGCCGTGGTGCCGGCGGACGATGGGCTTGCGGGGGGCGACGGGCGGAAGGGCGGAAACGGCGTCGGTGGTCACCGCTCCACGCTAGCCGAGGGCGCCGCTCACGCCTTCTTCGCAGCCGTTTCGCGGGAAGCTCTGACCGGCGCCTCGTTCGGGATGCCGCGCGAGAGCAGCAGCGAGAGCACGGCGAACAGGATGAGACCGAACAGCGCGACCCGCAGCGCGGACAGCTGGGCGTCTGTGTAGATCTGCTGCAGCTGGCTCGCCTCGTCGCTCGTGAGTCCCGCGTCGGTGCCGATCTGCTCGACGCTCGCCGCCGGCACGATCTCCACGCCGCCGGAGGTCTTCTGACTGATCGTGGTCTTGACCGCATCAGGCAGCGAACTCTGGGCGACTCCGCCCGCGAACGACGTCGCGAGCGCACCGATCAGGATCGATCCGATCAGCGCGGTTCCGAGCGACGAGCCGAGGTTCTGGAAGACGCCCTGCAGGCCGCCGACCTCGCTCGTGTCCTTGATCGTGACCGCCGACATGTTCACGTTGCCCAGCTGCGAAGCGAGGAGGCCGAGGCCGCCCCCGGCGAAGAACATCCCGGCCGCGAACGCGATGCTCGCGAGCTCCGGGTCGACGGCGGTCAGCAGCAGCAGGGCGCTCGCGACCAGGATGCACTGCCCGACCCGCACGATCCGCCGCGGGGACCAGCGGGCGGACAGGCGCGTCCCGAGGATCGAGAACACGATGAGGGCGATCGACAGCGGGAAGATCCGGATGCCGGTCTCCAGCGCATCGAGTCCGAGGGTCATCTGCAGGTAGACGGGGACCATGAAGAAGAGCCCGGCGGTGATCGCGTACTGGGCTCCCAAGACGCTCAGCCCGCTGCGCAGCTGCCGGAGGTTCAGCAGCTCGACGTGCAGAAGCGGTTCGCGGCCCTTCGCGACCAGGTGGCGCTGGCGGGAGAAGAACAGCACGAGCAGCACGGCGCCGACCACCATGAACCACGCCGACAGGGAGATGCCCAGGGGTTCGATGGCCACGCCGCCGATCACGGGGGAGTTGAGGGGGATGATCCACCCCCACGTCTTGCTCTGCAGCATGCCGAAGACGATGCCGACGAGACCCGCTGCCGACAACAGGACGCTCAGCACATCGATGCGCACGGCCTTGCGCGGCGAGGTCTCGGCGATCTTCCGCGCGAACAGCACGACGAAGAACATGATGACGACCTCGGCGGCGAACACGTAGCGCCAGCTGAAGTACGTCGTCACGAAGCCGCCGATGAGGGGACCGGCGGTGACCGCGGCGCCGGAGACCGCACCGATCGTCGCGAAGGCCGTGATGCGGTCCTTGCCCGAGTAGTTGTCGGCGATCAGAGCCGCGACCGCGGGGATCACGAGCACCGCCCCGAGGCCTTCGATCACGGACCAGCCGAGGAAGAGCACCGCCATGGACGGGCTCAGCGCCGTCGTGAGGGATCCGATCGCGTAGACGATCGAGCCGACGATCAGGGCGCGCTTGCGGCCCCAGATGTCACCGAGCTTGGCGCCCAGCAGCATCGTCGCCGCCATCGTGAGCGTGTAGAACGTGATCGCGCTCTGCATCGCCGTCACGCTGCTGTCGAGATCCTTCACGACGGTCGAGATCGACACGTTCATCACGGTGCCGTCCAGCACCATCACGAACTGCGCCGCGCCCAACACGAGCACCACGAACCACTTCTTCATCGCCGGCATCCGCTCCCGACCCCGCCGAGGCACGGGATCGTGCCCATTCAACACCCTGCGCGAGCGCCGCTTCGTCACCCCTCGCGAGTGAGAGGAGCCCTGTCGAGTTGACCGGGCGCGGGGGTGGTGTAAGGATTCTTCGTGGCCGGTTGCCGGTTCCTTAATTCGCCGTGAACTCTTCGTTCGCAACGCCGATCCCGTCGGCACCCCTTTCTTTCACTCTCTCGGAAAGCGAACGGTGGAGACCGCAACCCTGATCGTCGTGCTGGTCATCGTGCTGGCCCTCTTCTTCGATTTCACCAACGGCTTCCACGACACGGCCAACGCGATGGCGACGCCGATCGCGACCGGAGCCCTCAAGCCCAAGATCGCCGTGCTGCTCGCGGCGATCCTGAACCTCGTCGGGGCGTTCCTGTCGACCGAGGTGTCCCAGACGATCTCGCACGGCATCATCCGCGAAGACCAGATAAATCCGAACGCGTTCCTGCCGCTCATCTTCGCGGGCCTGATCGGCGCGATCACCTGGAACATGTTCACGTGGCTGCTGGGGCTTCCGTCCAGTTCGTCGCACGCCCTCTTCGGCGGCCTGATCGGGGCGACGATCGTCGGCGCGGGCTGGATGGCGATCGATTACAGCGTCGTGCTCAGCAAAGTGATCCTCCCTGCGGTCCTCGCGCCGCTCACGGCGGGGCTCATCGCCTTCACCGCGACCCGTATCGCCTACGCCGTCACGCGTCGATACGACACCAAGCCCGATGGTCGCGACGGATTCCGCTGGGGCCAGATCTTCACGTCGTCCCTCGTCGCGCTCGCGCACGGCACGAACGACGCGCAGAAGACGATGGGCGTCATCACGCTCACGCTCATCATCGCCGGCTGGCAGAGCGGTGCTCAGACCGAGCCGCAGCTGTGGGTCATCCTCGCGTGCGGCATCACGATCGCGCTGGGCACCTACATGGGCGGCTGGCGCATCATCCGCACGCTCGGCAAGGGGCTCACCGACGTCAAGCCGGCGCAGGGCTTCTCGGCCGAGACGTCGACGGCATCGACCATCCTGGCCTCGAGCGCACTCGGCTTCGCCCTGTCGACCACACAGGTCGCCTCCGGTTCCGTGATCGGCTCGGGTCTCGGGCGGCGCGGCTCCACCGTCCGCTGGCGGACCGCGGGGCGCATCATGGTCGGCTGGCTGTTCACCCTCCCTGCGGCGGGTGCCGTCGGCGGTGTCATGGCGTTCATGGCGGCATGGCTCGGCGGGGTCGGCATCCTGATCGACGCGATCTTCGCGGTCGTCGTGATCCTCGGCATCTACCTGCTCTCGCGCCGCAACGCCGTCACGGCGGCGAACGCGATGAGCGAGGTCGCCGAGTCCGGAACCGCGGTCAACGTCACCCACAACCCTCCGCCCACACGTCGCCAGCGCGCCGCGCAGAGGGCCGCGGAGCGTCGTCAGAAGGAGGAGGCGAAGTGAGCATCTCCATCGACTGGTTCGCCTTCGTGCAGGTCTTCCTCGCGGCGCTTCTCGCGACCGTGCTCGTCGTCGGCTTCTACTCGCTCGGTCTGAGGCTCCTGGTGCGCGCAGGTCGCGTCCCCGTCGTCGCGCCCGCGGAGTTCACCGACGCCATCACGGTCGTGACCGAGAAGGAGCAGAAGCGGGCGGCGAAGGCGGCGGCGAAGGCGGCGAAGAAGAACCCGCTGACACCGGCGGAGCGGCAGATCGCGGCGATCGGCGCCTACCTGTCCTTCGGGCTGTGCGGTCTCGCGGTCCTCGGCGGACTTCTGCTCATCGTCTTCAACCACTGAGCGGCGTCGGGCACCGCGCGTAGGCTGACGCCATGACGGATGCCGCAGCCGCGCAGTTCGGCCAGTACCCGCCCGCGCGACGGACGATCCTGCACCTGAGCGATACGCATCTGCTCGGCGGCGATGTGCGGCTCGGCGGACGATTCGACACGGCGGCCAATCTCCGCCGCACTCTGGATGCGGTGGAGGCGCTCGGCATCCGTCCCGACGCGATCGTCTTCACGGGCGACCTGACCGATCTCGGCGAGCCCGAGGCGTACCGGGCGTTGCGCGCGAGCGTCGAACCCGTCGCCGCCCGCATCGGCGCTCCGATCGTGTGGGTCGCCGGCAATCACGATGAGCGGCCCGCGCTGCGCGCAGAGCTTCTCGGCCTCGCGGCGAGCGAAGAGCCCGTCACGGCCGTCCACGACCTGGACGGGCTTCGCCTGATCGTCCTCGACACGACGGTTCCGGGTTGGCACCACGGCGACCTCGACGACGCACAGCTGACGTGGTTGCAGGGTGTGCTCGCCGCCCCGGCGCCGCTCGGCACGATTCTGGCGATGCACCACCCTCCGCTCCCGTCGCACGTCCCGCTGTTCGACGTCCTCGAGCTGCGCGACCAGCCGCGACTGGCTCGGGCGATCGCCGGCACCGACGTGCGGGCGATCCTGGCCGGACACCTCCATTACTCGACCAGCGGCACATTCGCCGGCATCCCGGTGAGCGTCTCCGCGGCCACGTGCTACACGATGGATCTCGCACGGCCCGCCGCGGAGGTCAACGGGATGGATGCCGGGCAGTCGTTCCATCTCGTGCACGTGTACGACGACACGATCACCCATTCCGTCGTCCCCGTCGTCGATGCGGCGACAGGCGACTTCTTCTCGGCGGAATGGGTGCGGACGATGGCCGCGCTCACCCCGGCCGAGCGGCTCGAGGCGTTCTCCCGCAAGCCCGGCCGCTGACTTCGCCGCGTCGTACAGTCACTCCGAGGTTGTTGTCCGTGGCGTACGGATGCCGGAAGAGGGCGTCCGAGTACCCTCGAAGCATCCCTTCACATCGCCGTGACCGACCCACGAGGACCCCACACATGGCTCTGGACGCAATGACGCGCACGCGCATCGAAACCGACTCCCTCGGATCCATGGAGATCCCCGCTGACGCGTATTGGGGGATCCACACCGCTCGGGCGCTGGAGAACTTCCCGATCTCCAAGCGGCCGATCTCCGTCTACAAGGACCTCGTCCGCGGGCTCGCGATGGTCAAGCAGGCCTCGGCGCGCGCCAACCGCGACATCGGGACGCTCGACCCGTTCAAGGCCGACCTGATCGACCGCGCCGCACAGCTCGTGATCGACGGCCAGTATCACGACGAGTTCATCGTCGGAGTGATCCAGGGCGGCGCCGGCACTTCGACGAACATGAACGCGAACGAGGTCATCACCAACATCGCGCTCGAACTCGCGGGCAGGGAGAAGGGCGACTACGCCTTCCTGTCGCCGATCGACGACACGAACCGCAGTCAGTCCACGAACGACGTGTACCCCACCGCAATCAAGGTCGGGCTGGGGCTCGACTTGCGGAGCCTCCTGGACGAGCTCGATCTCCTCCGCCGCGCGTTCCTCGCGAAGGCGGTCGAGTTCCACGACATCCTCAAGGTCGGGCGCACCCAGCTGCAGGATGCCGTGCCGATGACCCTCGGGCAGGAGTTCAACGGGTTCGCCACGACGCTGGGCGAGGACCACAGCCGGTTGAAGGAGAACGCCTACCTGCTCTGCGAGATCAACATGGGGGCCACCGCGATCGGGACGGGGATCACCACCCACCCCGACTACGGGCGGTCCGTGCTGCACCACCTGCGGGAGATCACCGGCCTGGATCTGGACACCGCGACCGACCTCGTCGAATCCACGAGCGACACCGGCGCGTTCATGTCCTTCTCCTCCACGCTCAAGCGCAACGCGATCAAGCTCTCGAAGATCTGCAACGACTTGCGGCTGCTCTCCTCCGGCCCGCAGGCGGGATTCGGCGAGATCAACCTGCCGCCCCGCCAGGCGGGCTCGAGCATCATGCCCGGCAAGGTCAACCCGGTGATCCCCGAGGTCGTGAACCAGGTCGCGTTCGCCGTCGCGGGCGCGGACCTCACGGTGACGATGGCGGTGGAGGCGGGCCAGCTCCAGCTGAATGCGTTCGAACCCGTGATCGCCCACTCGCTGTTCCAGTCGATCACCTGGATGCGCCGCGGGATGCACACCCTGCGCGTGAACTGCGTCGACGGCATCACCGCCAACACCGAGCGCCTCGGCGCGATGGTGGGCGCCTCCGTCGGAGTGATCACCGCACTGACCCCCTTCATCGGCTATGCCGCCGCCGCAGCCCTCGCCAAGACCGCGCTGCTGACGGGCCGCAACGTCGCCGATCTCGTCGTCGAAGCGGGCCTGATGTCGCGCGAAGAGGTGATCAAGCAGCTCTCCCCGGCACGTCTGTCGGGGCTGGAGACCATCACGGCGGCGATCCCGATCGTGCGCGCCGGTGCGGCGGAGACGGGATCGATCCCGCTCGAGCACTGACGTCCGGGGCGTGTCGATCGGTGGCAGTGCGCCGGATGTCGCGCTAGCGTTCGAATCACAGCCGTCGCCTGAAAGGACCGCTTCACCATGACAGACCCGCAGAACCCCGACGTCCCGCCCGCCTACAACCCGCCGCCTGCAGCCCCGGCGTACTCCTCAGCGCCTCCCGCCCCGGCGGGGGCGCCGGCGCCCGGGGCGCCCGTCCCGGGCCGAACGCTCGGCATCGTCGCGCTCGTCGTGGCGATCTTCTTCAACATCATCGGGCTGATCCTGGGCATCGTCGCTCTGGTGCAGAGCCGCAAGGCGGGTCAGAAGAACGGCTTCGCGGTGGCGGCGATCATCGTCGGGGCTGTCCTGACCGTCATCGGCATCATCGTTGCGATCTTCCTCATCGTCGCCTTCACCGCCGCAGCCGGGTTCGGCACGGACGCCATCCAGGCGTGCGAGGCGGTCGGGTACTCCGGTACCGTCACCGTGCAAGGCGTGACCGTGGACTGCAACACGCTGAACCCCTGACCGCGACCCGACGAAACCCCGCCGCTGAACCTGCGGTGGGGTTTCGCGCGTTTCAGTCCAGAATGCGGCAGTGCGTGGTCAGGGCGCCGATCCCGTCGATCCCGACCGTCACGGTCGAGCGGTCGCGGAGGAAGACCTGCGGGTCCCGCGAGTAGCCGGCGCCTCCCGGACTGCCGGTGGAGATCAACGTCCCCGGCAGCAGGGTCGCCGAGCGCGAGAGGTGCGAGATGAGCGTCGACACCGGACGCACCATCTGCCCGGTCGAAGCGTCCTGCAGCAGGACGCCGTCGAGCTCCGTCCAGATGTGCAGGTCCTGCGGATCGGGGATCTCGTCGGCGGTGACGACGAACGGTCCGGTGGGGGTGAACCCGTCGAAGGACTTGCACCGCGACCACTGCGCCTCGGAGTATTGGATGTCCCGGGCGGTGATGTCGTTGACGACGGTGTACCCCCACACGTGGGACAGCGCGTCCTCGGGGGCGACGTCCTTCGCCGGCGAGCCGATGATGACACCGAGTTCGGCCTCGTAGTCCACCGACTCGCTCAGCACCCGCGGCCACGTCGTCGTGGCATCGTGCGCGGACAGGGAGTTCGGCCACAGCACGAACACCGTCGGGGTCGAATCGGTCTTGAGTCCGAGTTCGCTGGAGTGCGCGGCGTAGTTGAGCCCGATCGCGAGGATCACGGGGGGAGCGAGCACCGCTGAGGCGTACGACAGAGCGTCGAGCGGATGCCGCACGGCGGCGTCCGGCGCGGCAGAGCGCACCCGCTCGAGGAGTTCGTCGCCGCCCGCGATCAGTTCTTCGAGGAAGCGCGGAGCGCCGGGCCACATGTCCTGGACGAGGATCGCCACCTCGTCCTGAACCAGCGCGAGCCGCGCATCCTCGGACCCGGGCGGGATGACGTGGGCGAAGCGCATCCTTCCACGCTACCGGCCCGCCGGCGCCTGCGCTCTCGCCCCACGTCGCCCCTAGGCTGTCCGCATGACGTTTGACCCGGCGCGCCCGGACGGGCCCGATCCGTCTCCGCGCCCGACTCTGACCCCGCCCGTGTTCGCCTCGGCGCTCGCGCAGCCGCGCGTGTCGGACGGGGCTCAGATCGCCGCCGCCCCCGTCTCGCCTGCCGCCGTCCCGGTCACCCCCCGGGCGGGACGGACCGCTCCGATCTGGATCGTCGGGATCCTCGTGCTCTTCTTGGTCGCGCTCGTGGGGTACTTCCTCACCGCGATCGGTCCGGCCGCGTCGCTGATCGGCATGGTGCTCGCGCTCATCCCGCTTGCCGGTGTCCTCGTGGCCGTTCGGCTCGTCGACCGATGGGAGCCCGAGCCGCGTGGTCTCCTCGTCCTCGCTGTCGCATGGGGCGCCGTCGCAGCCGTCGGCATCACCCTCGGCGTCGACCTCGCCCTGAGTCTCGTGCTCGGGGTGGAGGACTCCCCGATGGCGGATGCCTTCTCGGCGGTCGTGCAGGCGCCCATCGTGGAGGAGTTCGCGAAGGGCCTCGGCGTCTACCTCATCTTCGTCACAGCCCGTCGCGCGTTCGACGGACCGGTGGACGGGATCGTCTACGGGGCTCTCGTGGGGGCGGGGTTCGCCTTCACCGAGAACATCCAGTACTTCGCGGTGAGTTTCATCGAAGGCGGCGTCGCCGATGCGTCCGCGACGTTCTTCGTCCGCGGCATCCTGTCGCCGTTCGCCCACGTGATGTTCACGAGCATCACCGGGTTCGCCCTGGGGTTGGCCGCGCGCCGCGGAGCACGTGCCGGCCGCGCCGTCGGCCCCTGGGTCCTCGGCATGATGGGCGCGATGATGTTGCACGCGCTCTGGAACGGCTCCGCCGTCTTCGGCGACTTCTTCGGGCTCTACCTGACCTTGCAGGTTCCGCTGTTCGTGGGCTTCATCCTCGGGATCGTCGCGTTGCGTCGCGAAGAGGCCCGACTCACGCGATCGCGGCTCGGAGATTACGCCGCCGCCGGATGGTTCACCCCGCAGGAGGTGGACATGCTGGCGACCGGTTCCGGCCGGAAGGCGGCGCTCGCATGGGCGCGGACGTTGCGGGGTGACCGCACGCCCCTGATGAAGCAGTTCATCGCGGACGCCACGGCGCTCGCCGCGGCGCGCCAGCGCGCCATCACCGGGCGGGATCCGAACGCGCGGGAGGACGAGCACGTCCTGCTCACCCGGACGGCGTCCACTCGCGCGCAGATGTTCGCGCTCTGAGAACGCCGGTGACAAGACTCAGCGCCCGGGTCCGCGGCAAGGCCTGCGTGACATCCGGGCGCTGAGTTGGCCTGCGTCCAGACTGGCGCGCCCGGGGGTCCGGTGTCAAGGATCAGCCCGGCGATCGCCCTGGTTCGAGGCTGCGCTTTGACCGCAGGAGAGCACTCGGGTTGGATGGTCTCATGACTGATGACCGCACCAAGCCCGAGATCGACGCCCCGCAGGGCCCCGCCCCCGACGAACTCGTCATCCGCGACCTCATCGTCGGCGACGGCGCTGAGGCCAAGGCCGGCGACACCGTCACCGTCCACTACGCCGGTGTCGAGTACGAGTCCGGCGAGGAGTTCGACTCCTCCTGGAACCGCGGGGAGAGCATCCAGTTCCCGCTCCGCGGCCTCATCCAGGGCTGGCAGGACGGCATCCCCGGAATGAAGGTCGGCGGACGCCGTGAACTCGTGATCCCGCCGCACCTCGCCTACGGTCCGGCCGGCGGACACTTCCTGGGTGGGAAGACGCTCATCTTCGTGATCGACCTCATCGCCGTCGGCTGAGTCCGACACCCCAGAAGGCCCGGATGCATCGGCATCCGGGTCTTTTTCCATTCATGGGAATGGATTTGGCGAGCCCTCGGTTGGAGGAGGAGACGCGCCGCGCAGCCGGCACCACTCGAGCTCGGGACATCCCGGCCCGCACAACACAGGAGAGTCATGACCGACACCACCACTACCGCCCTTGAGATCCCCGGTTACCGCGCCGGCACCTGGGTCCTGGACCCCAGCCACAGCGAGGTCGGGTTCACCGTCCGTCACATGATGATCTCGAAGGTGCGCGGTCACTTCGCGATGAAGAGCGCCACGCTCATCGCGCCGGAGAACCCGCTCGAGGCCAAGGTGGAGGCGCACGTGGACGCCGCGTCGCTCGACACGAAGGACGAAGGCCGCGACCGGCACCTGCGCTCCGCCGACTTCTTCGACGTCGAGACCTACCCGTCGATCGACTTCGTCTCCACCGGTGTGCGCATCGAAGACGGCGACATGCTCGTGGACGGCGACCTCACGATCAAGGGCGTCACCAAGCCCGTCACGTTCGAGTTCGACTTCGGCGGCTTCGGCAGCGACCCGTGGGGCAACTACAAGGCCGGAGCGACGGCCAAGACCGTCATCAACCGCGAAGACTTCGGGCTGACCTGGAACGCGGCTCTGGAGACCGGTGGAGTGCTCGTCGGCAAGGACGTCACGATCACGCTCGACCTGCAGGGCGCCTACCAGGCCTGACCGGTTCGCACACGCGAAGGGGGATGCCGCGGCATCCCCCTTCGTCGTGTCAGCGCGGGTCGGCGCGGCGTCGATGCAGCCGGTCCTGGGCGAGCAGGATCCCCAGGAAGACGACCACCGCGCCGACGGGCTCGTTCCAGGTGATCGCCTCGCCGAGGACGACGATGCCCAGCGCGACGCCCACGATCGGGGTGATGTACGTGACGGTCGATGCGCGCGTCGGCCC